>MEOD01000051.1 GCA_001768555.1 Bacteroidetes bacterium GWF2_29_10 | reverse complement strand
TGCTTGATATAGAATTTACTATTCAAGATGGTAAACTCTATATGTTGCAATGTAGAGTAGGTAAAAGAAATGGTGTTGCTGCTGTTAAAATGGCAATGGACATGTATGATGAAAAATTCATAAACAAAGAAACTGCTATATCTAGAATCCAACCAAATCAACTTGATGAACTTCTACACCCTATCATAGACCCAATCGCAGAGAAAAAAGTAAAACCATTTGCAAAAGGTTTACCTGCTGGTCCTGGTGGTGCTTATGGACAAATAGTATTCAATTCTGTAGATGCTGTTGAATGGGCAAAAAAAGGAAAAACAGTTATTCTTGTAAGAGAAGAAACAAACCCAGAAGATATAGAAGGAATGCGTGCAGCCGAAGCAATACTTACAGCTAGAGGTGGAATGACTAGTCATGCCGCTCTTGTTGCTAGAGGTTGGGGAAAATGTTGTATAGTTGGAGCTGGAAATTTAAATATAGATGCTCATAAAAAAACTATGAAAATAGACAATATAACATTAAAAGAAGGAGATTTTATAACTCTTAATGGAAGCAAAGGTTATGTTTATGAAGGACAACTTCCTATGATTAAATCAGCAGAAGAAAATCCTTACTTCCAAAAACTTATGAAATTATGTAACAGTACTCGAAAAATGAAGGTTAGAACTAATGCTGATACTCCAGAAGATGCAGCAAAAGCAAGAGCATTCGGAGCTGAAGGTATTGGTCTTTTTAGAACAGAGCACATGTTCTATGGAAAGGGTTCTGAAAAAGCATTATTCATGTTAAGAAAAATGATTGTTTCTAAGGATCTTACAGAAAGAAGAAAAGCTCTTGACGAATTATTCCCATTTGTTAAGTCAGACATAAAAGGAACTTTAAGTGCAATGGATGGATATCCTGTAACAATAAGAACTTTAGATCCACCTCTTCATGAATTTGTTCCTCAAAATAAAGAAGAGAGAGAAAAATTATCAAAAAGCTTAAACATAACTATAGAAGAGTTTATGAAAAGAGCTGAAGAATTACACGAAAATAACCCTATGATGGGACATCGTGGAGTTCGTTTGGGGGTTACTTATCCAGAAATTACAGAAATGCAAGTTAGAGCAATATTAGAAGCTACTGCTGAATTAATTAAAGAAAAGAAAAATCCACTACCAGAAATAATGATTCCTGTAACTTGTGTTAATCAAGAATTAAAGCATCAATATGAAATCATTAACAAAGTATATGCAGAAGTACTTGCTAAATTTAAAATGAAAGAAATTCCACATTTAGTAGGAACAATGATTGAAATCCCAAGAGCTGCACTTACTGCAGATAAAATAGCTGAATACGCTCAATTCTTCTCTTTCGGAACAAATGACCTTACTCAAATGACATTCGGTTTCTCAAGAGATGATATTGGTGGTTTCTTACCTGAATATTTAGAACAAAAAATATTACCTGTAGATCCATTCCAAGTTATAGATACTGAAAGTGTTGGTGAATTAATGAGAATAGCTGTAGAAAAAGGTCGTTCAACTAGAAAAGATATTAAAATTGGTATCTGTGGAGAACATGGAGGAGAACCTGCATCTGTAGAATTCTGTAATAGTCTTGGATTTAGTTATGTAAGTTGCTCTCCTTTTAGAGTTCCTATTGCAATACTTGCTGCTGCTCAATCAACAATTAAAGAAGCAAAAGCAAAACCTGCAAAAGAATCTAAAAAAGAGGATAAAAAACAAGCTAAGAAAGAATCTAAAAAGAAAGATGAGAAGAAAGAAAAAAAAGAAGATAAATCTAAGAAAAAAGATAAGAAGAAAAAGAAATAATTACTGAAGCTTCTTATTCTTGAGCTAAATAAAAAAGCCGACAAATAATATATTTGTCGGCTTTTTTTTATTGTAAAAATTAATCAATAGGAGTTTTATTAAAAATAATATATCCTAAATTAAAAGATAATGTAAATGGTTCTGGTTGCCCTTTTGTCCATGTGAAATTAAGGCTAATAGGAAATAATAAAGTATTAAAAACAAGACTACTTGATAATATAAAATACCTTTTATCTAATTTCTCTCCATAAAAAGCATAGTTGTCTTTTTTTATTATTTCTTTGTAAGGTTGATATACATATCCCTCTAAACGAAAATCTAAATATTGTGTAATAGAGTACACCGTTTTTAACCCTATTCCTACATAACTATTTGCACGAAAAATAGGATTAAACATTCTTTGATTTTCTGGCAATGGATTAAATTGTTGTGTTGAAAGTAAACTAGAAGTGTAATTAGAAAATAGCCTTTGATTTGATGTGAAAAGTTGCGAATAACAACCTAATTTTAATTTACCAAAACTTTTAAAATAATTATCATAAGTTATTTTAAATTGAAACCATTCGTGTCTTTTATCAATATCTTTTTTTATATAAGACGTGGAACCTGGTTTGAAATGTTCTACCCCATTAATGTGCTTTAATGAAATAGAAAGAAAACTCCCTTTTTTAGCATATTGTTTCTTGTCAAGAGTATTTCTTTCATAAGATATATGTGATGCTAAAAAATTAAACTTGGTTCTGTCAGTAGTATCATTTTTACTAAAATAATTATTCTGATAATATTGATTTGTAACATTAGATGCTGACACTCCTGTTGTTAATTTAGATAGATGTTTTATTGGAAAACCTATATTTATTTCAGAAAAGTTTTCATCTTTTATTAAATATGTAGGATTTTCTTCATCAAGTAAAAAATAAGTTGTGTTTTTAAAAAAATTCCAGTTGCTGTGAGTAATACTCGTTTCTAAAAAGAAAGGTTTTCGTTTAGGAAAATCTATCTTGCCTTTCAACATTACAGAGTTATATAATTTCCCAAAATAAACATTAGTGGTTATGTTAGTAGAAAAAGAGTTTAAATAATTATAGTTTAATTGAGCAAAAGCTTCATTTGAAGGATTTGAAGAAACAAATGCTCCAAATTCAATATCTATATTATTTTCTTTTTTCATTTCAATTATAAAATTATAATTTCCTGAAATAGAATCAAAAACTAATGATGGATATGCATTCTCAAAATATCCTTCTGCTATCATTTTAAAATATTGGTCTTTTATATTTGCAAGTAAAACATTTTTTTTCTTTTTATTATAATGCTTGTCAAAGTTAGAAGAATAAAAAAGAGTATTAAGATACAAAATATTGTTAACATAAGTGTGTTGGTTTTTTGACAATCCTTTTGTTGTTATTTTATCAATAAAGTAAATAGGTTGCTTACTTTTAAAAATATCACGTTTTTCTTTTAATTCATTAGTATTTATTCGTCTTCGTATATCTTGTTTAATAATATCCATTTGTTTTATTGTAGCACTATATCCACTATCTATAAATTCTTTAGCACGACTAAAATCTATTAACCCTACTTTTTCAACATCAGGTTCAATAAGAATCCCATTATGACAAATAACATCATATTTTGTATTTCCAACAAGCATATTTTGTATTTGAGATAATATATCATCTTTTGAAGAAGCAGGAAAGTTATTTGCTACTTTGCTCCCGATAATAATATCTGGGTAAAAATCATTGTACATTACATCAGCTGGAAAATTATTATATATACCTCCATCGAATAATATTTTATTATCTATTTCTATTGGTTTAAAATAAAAAGGGAAAGTCATAGAAGCTCTTATTGATTTGCCTAAGTCTCCATTTTTTAAAACTATAGATGTATTTGCATCAATATCTGTTGCTACGCATCTAAAAGGAACAAAAAGACTATCAAAATTACCTTTACACGCTACATTTGCTCCAGAAAATATTTCCATAAATTGAAAATCCATTAGAAATGTAGATACTATATTTGTAGGAATATAAGGTTTGAATTTGTCGTTTATTTTTAATTTTAATATATCCCATGAAGCATTAGGTAATGATTGTTTGTAATAGTAATAATATTTTTTGTCAATTTTCCCTTCTGCCCAACGTTTAACTTCCTCTGATGTCATTATTATTTCTATTTCCTCTGGAGAATATCCTATAGAATATAAACCTCCAATTATAGCTCCCATTGATGTCCCTGTAATATAATCAATTGGAATATTATTTTCCTCTAAAGCTTTTAACATGCCGATATGTGCTAAACCCTTTGTTCCACCTCCACTTAATACAATTCCAACTTTTTGGGAGTAAGAGTAAAAAGTATTTGTTAAAAACAATAAAAATATTATAATTAATTTATTCATTTATTAGTTTCAACTTGTTTTTAGATACTTGGTATAGCTTATTGGTGAAATAGAAAACGATTAGAATCGTGATATTACTTTTGCAAAAGTATTAACAAAATTTATTAACTTGACATAATTTTTTTATCATTTTAATTTCTCTTTTTTAAATTTTGTTCTACTGAAGCAAATTCTGATTTAGGAATGTTTATTCCTAAATTTGTAGCAAGTTTTAAATCTTCATAAGCATCTCCATATCTTTTAAGTTTTAAATTTAACCTATACCTGTCATTTATAAATTGTATATATGAAGGATTGTTTTTTATTGCTTCTGTGTAATTATCTATAGCAAGGTCAAATCTATTCATAGCTTGTAATACAATTGCTCTTTGTGTGTAGGAGGCAATATCTTTAGGATTTATTTTTACAGCATTATGTAAATCATTTGCTGCATCTTCATATTTTTTTAAATAATAATTAGCAAATCCTCTGTATGAATACTTTTGAGAAGCAATACTCTGATTATCTTTATTTAATTGTATTGATTTGTCAATAAATTCTATAGCTTTATCATATTGTTTAATATCAAAATACACAACACCTATTCTAAAATAAGCTTCATCATTATTTTTATTTAATTTTAGAACATATTCGTAATCTTTTATCGCTAAGTCAAAACTATCAACACGATTGTAAGCAGTGCCTCTCCACAAATACGCTTCTTGATTTTCTTTTTCTTCCTTCATATATGCAGAATAATATGGCAAAGACTCTTTAAATTGTCCTATTTGACTATAAGTATTTGCTAATCCTAGTAAAGCATCAGTATTATTAGATTTATGTTCTATTGCTTTTTTAAAATCTATTATAGCCATTTGATAATAAAAATTTGCGGAATCTTTTTTTTCTGGAGCAATATTAAAATATACAACACCTCGATTACTTAATGCTCTATGGAAAGTTGGGTCAACTTTCAAACTTGTGTTATAATCTTCTAATGCTTTATAAAAGTTCTTTTCATGAGATTGATAGAAATAACCTCTATTATTATAAGCAAAAGCCATATTGGGATACTTATCTATAACGTCTGTAAATAAAATATCACCTCTTTTCCAATCAAAATTACGATTAAATGTTATTACGGCAAAAGCAATAGCGTATATGATAAACGCTATTTTCATTATATTGGTCCATTTACTATGATTATCCTTAACGTAGCAGTATAATTGTCCAATAATAATTGATAATCCAACATAAGGAATGTACGTATAACGTTCTGCAATAATGGCACCTCCAACTGGTACAAATTGTAATACCAATGCTATCATAGCCCCAAAAAACAAACCTCCAAAAAGATAATCACGTTTTAATTGTTTATTTTTTATTAAAAAATAAACTCCTACTAAGAGAGCAATCACTACTGGTGCAATATAAAATAATATTGGCAAGCTTCCTGCTGTTTTATCTGGGTATGGATGCATTGCTGAAAATTGATGAGGTGTAAATAATTTGTATAAATATTGAAACATTGAGTAATTTGCTAACAAAAATCTTTCAAATACTGTAAAATTACCACTACTCATGTCTTGCAAAGCTCCAGCTTTATCTTGAGACAATATTGCTGCAACACCAAATCCTATAGCTAATGCAAAATGTGCAAGTTTTGATACTATTAATTTATAATCTATATATATTTTCTTTTTCATATAGAAATCCATTAATATTAAAATAATAGGCAAAGGAGTTCCTGCTGATTTTGCAAGTAGAGATAATCCAAATAAAATAACAGAATAAACAAGGTATTTTATCTTATTTTTAGTGGAATAATAATAGTATGAAATTGCAGAAAGTAAAAAGAAAAAAGCATAAAGCACATCTTTTCGCTCAGAAATCCAAGATACAGATTCTACGTGCATAGGATGAACACCCATAATAATAGCAGCAATAATAGCAGTTTCAATACGTTTAGTTAATAGTTTTACAAAAAAGAATACTAAATAGACATTAGCTAAATGAAATAATAAATTGTTTATATGAAATACTATTGGATTAGGTCCAAAAACATTGTATTCAAAAGCATAAAACATTGTTGTTAGAGGATGATAATTCCCTTTATAAAACTCAGTCCATATTACCTTTATGTTTTCAAAATTTAAATTTTGAATTACTTTATACTCTGTTATATAACCTCCATCATCCCAATTATATATAAAGTCATTCGTTATTGAATTGGAATATGCTAAAAGAGTGAAAACTAGAATTCCTATTATGTAATATAAATAATTAGTAGTAGCCTTATTATTTTGTTTTTTTGATTTGTCAATATTTTGAATAATATTGGGTTTTGTATGTTTTTTTACAACTTTATTTGCCATTATTCCTGTATTTTATATATAAAATTTACAAGTTCAAAAATAACATTTTTAATCTATTTACTAAAAAAAAAACTTATAAACACACTTTTTATAGAAAAGTTGTTTATAAGTTTTTACATTTAGATGTGTAGCTTTTTTACATATTCTAAAATGATTTTATTTATTGAGATTGTTTAATCTATCATTGATTAATTTAGCTTCATTTTGTTTATTCATTTTAATAAATAATTGCCTTAATTGTAATAACAAAATTTTATTATCTGGTTTTAATTTATCACTTTTTTCAAGTAACGGTTGAGCTTTTGCATAAAATTCATTTGCTTTCGGATTATCTGTTCTAAAGATTTTTTCTCCCTCATTTAAATAAAAACTACCTAAAAATAAATTTGCAAAATAACTTTCAGCATTAGCAGCGATAGCTTTCTTGTAAAAAGATTCAGCTTGCTCTATTTTATTATCTATTTCATTTAATTTCCCATCAACTACAAGCATTTTGTCGCTTTTATTTTGTCTAGTATAAAGTTGTTTTAATGTTAATAAAGTATTTCTATCATTATTATTTATTTCTAATGCATTTTCTAGGTAAGGAATAGCTTTTGTAAAGCGTTCGTCAGCTGTTTGTTTTAACTTGTTATATTCTGCAACTGCATTTAAGTCTAATTTCCCTGCATCTTCTAAAATAGCTACACCATCATTATAATATAATCCTCCTAAGTCATAATAGGCGTCAAAAAAATCAGGTTTTATTTTCAATGCTTTTAACAATGCAGTTTCCGCTTCTGCAAATTTACCTTGTGTTCCATAACAATTTGCTAAAGCTGCATAAAGCATTGGATTATTTGGGGTCTTTTCTGTTGCCAATATTAATTTTCCTTCAGCTTTTTTTAAATCTTTTCTCACTAAGTATATGTTGATTTCTTTAATTAGAAGCTCGTAATTAGCTGAATCTGGAACAACCTTAAATCCATTATCTATTGTTTGTAAAGCTCCAGTGGTATCTCCTATTGACAAATATACGTCTGATAGAACTGAAAAAACACCAACACTTTTAGAATTTTGTTTTATTGCTAATTCTAAAATATCTTTAGCTTTATTTAAATTGTTAATATTAAGGTATGATAAGCCACTAAAGTATAATAAGTCTAATTCATTTCTTCTTGGGTCTGCTTCTAAACTATATGTATAAGCTTTTTCAAGAGCAATTGAAGATACGTCATATCTATTTCTTGCATATGCTTCAATTCCTGCTTGTTTTATACTAACGGCTATATATAGTTTGTTATCTTTTTGGTATGAATCTTCTATTTCCCATGCTTTTATTAATGCTTTTGTTGCAACATCTATTGCATTAGTATCTAGTTGAGAATAAATTGCATTATTTGATGTTGCTATCTCATAATATACGTCAGCCTTATATTTCCATGTTTTAGACTCTCCTGATGTTGATGAATTTTCGCTAGCTTCATCAATATATTTTTTAGCTTTATCAAGTTTTTTGTTTTTCAATTCATTATAAGCAGACACACGTTTTGCATTCTGTGAATATCCAAATCCACTAATTAAAATAAATATTAAAATAAGATTTAACCTTTTCATGTTTTGTTATTATTGTTATAAATTAAATTTTTTATTTTTCACTTTCTTCATTTAAGTCATCTTCATCTTCAATGATATCATCATCTTCTTCTTCCTCCTCATTAACTGTGCCATTTTCTTCAGTTATAATTTGGTCTCCAATTATTGAATCATCAATTGGAATATCATTATCATCATCAAGCTCTTCGCCACTTTCATTTTGTACTTTGGTAACAGCAGCAATACAGTCATCTCCTTTTAAATTAATTAACCTTACTCCTTGTGTTGCGCGACCGATTACTCTTAATGATTCAACCTTTATTCTAATAATTATACCACTTTTATTTATTATCATAAGATCATCAGAATCTATAACATTTTTAATAGCAATTAAGCTACCTGTCTTTTCTGTAACATTAATTGTTTTTACTCCTTTTCCTCCTCTATGAGTTACTCTATAATCCTCTAATTTTGTTCTTTTGCCATATCCATTTTCTGAAACAACTAAAATGGTTTCTTTTTCCATATCTTCAACGCAAATCATACCTATAACTTCATCTTCTTCTTTATTTTTCAATCTAATTCCAATAACACCTGTTGCTGTTCTTCCCATTGCCCTAACTGCTGATTCGTTAAATCTTATTGCCCGTCCTGATTTTATAGCAAGCATCACTTCCGCTTGTCCATTTGTCATTTTTGCTTCAAGTAATTGATCCCCTTCATTGATATTTATTGCTGCAATACCTCCTTGACGTGGACGAGAATATGCTTCTAAAGATGTTTTCTTTATTAATCCCTTTAATGTACTAAATATTATATATTTTTCTTTTACATATTCCTTATCATGTAAATCTTTTACATTGATAAATGCTTTAACTTTATCATCAGATGGAATGTTTATCATATTTTGAATTGCTCTACCTTTTGATTGTTTTGAACCTTCTGGAATTTCATAAACTCTAAGCCAGAAACATTTTCCTTTTTCAGTAAAAAATAACAAATAGTTATGCATTGTTGCAATAAACATGTATTCTATAAAATCATCATCTCTTTTTGATGAGCCAATTGAACCTCGTCCACCTTTATGCTGAGTTCTATATTCATTTAGGAGAGTCCGTTTTATATAGCCTAAGTGGGAAATAGTAATAACAACAGGATCATCAGCAATAGTGTCTTCAATTCTTATATCATTAGCAGTATATTCTATTTCTGTGCGAGTATCATCACCATATTTCTCTTTCATTTCCAATAACTCGTCTTTTATTATTGTCATTCTTAGAACTTCATCTTCCAATATGTTTGTGAAAAAATCTATTTTTTCTTTAATTTCATTATATTCTTTTATAATTCCATCTCGTTCTAATCCTGTAAGTTTTTGTAATCTTAAATCTAAAATAGCTCTAGCTTGAATTTCTGATAATTCATAAGTTTCCATTAAACCATTACGAGCTATTTCAGGTGTTTGGGATGCTCTTATTAATTTAATAACTTCATCTAAATGATCTAAAGCAATTAATAAGCCTTCTAATATATGTGCTCTTTCTTTTGCTTTTTTTAGTTCGTATTGAGTACGGCGAATAACTACTTCATGTCTGTGTTCAACATATTCTCTTATTAAGTCTTTTAAATTTAACATCATTGGGCGACCTTTAACTAGCGCAACATTGTTTATATTAAAAGAATTTTGTAATTGGGTATGTTGAAACAAATTATTTAAAACAATATTAGGAATAGCATCTCTTTTAATATCAAACACTATTCTCATTCCATTTCGGTCTGATTCATCTCTTATATCTGATATTCCTTCTATCTTTTTGTCATTTATTAAATCAGCTATTTTCTTTATTAGTTCTGATTTATTTACTTGATATGGAATTTCTGTAACAATGATTTTTATTTTATCAGTCTTTTCATCCTGCTCTATATTGGTAACAGATCTTAATACAATACGTCCACGTCCTGTTTCATAAGCATCTTTTACCCCTTCATATCCATAAATAATTCCTCCTGTAGGAAAATCAGGAGCTTTAATAAACTGCATTAATTCAGGAATTGTAATTTCCCTATTATCAATATATGCAATTATCCCGTCTATTACTTCTGAAAGATTATGAGGAGCCATATTTGTTGCCATACCAACAGCTATTCCTGATGCTCCATTTACAAGTAAATTAGGTATTTTAGCTGGTAAAACAACAGGTTCTTCTAATGTATCATCGAAATTTAACCTATAATTTACAGTTTCTTTATCCAAGTCAACTAATATTTCTTCAGCTATTTTTTTTAGTCTTGCTTCAGTATAACGCATCGCAGCAGGAGAGTCGCCATCAACAGATCCAAAGTTACCTTGCCCATCAACTAATGGGTATCGTAAAGACCATGGTTGTGCCATACGTACCATAGTGTCATAAACAGAACTATCACCATGAGGGTGATATTTTCCCATAACTTCCCCTACAATTCTTGCAGATTTTTTATATGCACGATTAGAAAAAACGCCTAATTCATGCATTCCAAATAATACTCTTCTATGCACTGGTTTTAAACCATCTCTAACATCAGGTAGTGCTCTTGAAACAATTACAGACATTGAATAATCAATGTATGCCATTTTCATTTGGTCTTCGATATTTACATCAACAATAGTTCCTAAATTTTCTTCCATTTTTCTTAATTCTAAATAAATTTTTGCACTGCGAAATTAATCAAATATTTTTTAATCAAAAGTGTTTGTAAACTATTTTTTTCATTTAATTTAAATATTTTAAATGAAAAAATAATGGCATTACCTACATGAAAAAGTTTATAATAAGCCTCAAAGAAACTTTTCTATGTATTTAAAATCAGGGGTCAGTTTCCCTTTATGAAGTATTAATGCTTTTTTTATCGGTTTAGGCAAATCAACTTCTTCAAAACTATTATTAAAATCAGCTTTTGCCATTTGTGGGATAAAATCAAACAATGCTTTACTAAATGATATTGAAGCTTCTCTTGGTAGTTCTGTAGGAAGAATATCTACTGCCATAGTAAGTAATCCATATCCTTCGAATCCATCAGTAGCTTTATCTGTAATAGGATTGTAAACAAATGTAGGTTTATCTATTGATGATGCTTTTATTGTTGAAGCTATCGGACCATTAATATCACAACTAATATCACCACAAATTAATAGTTTAGGTTCACCCTTAGAGTATAAATTATTCAAAAAATCTTTTGTAATTAAACGAGGATATTCAGGCGCCCAATACATACAATTAAACAAAACTGATAGTTTATCAATATATTGTTCAAAATTGTTGATGTAATTTTGTGGATTTTTATAATAATCATTTAAGTCAAAATGATCTGGATTATCTTTATTTATAGAAATATCATTTTCTTTAAAAGTAACAGTGTATATTTTATTACAATCTAAATCTCCTTCTAATAATCTTTGAGGTGTTATTTCTTCAATATTTAAATAATTTAAAACCTCCTTCACTCCTTTTGCAACATTCCCATAGCCAGTAATTCCAATAATAAATGGAGTTTTATTTTCAAGTAATCCTTTTACATTAATATTTCTAGCTATATCTTTTATTGCAATAATTGCTTCGTCTAGACTATTATAATCTTTAGTTTGTTTTAGTTTTAGAAAAGGGTTGTTTATATTTTTGTGCTTAAGTTTTTGCCCTATAGCCCATAATGTGTCTATACATCCCGCATTTCCTGCATATTTGCCAAAAAATATCAATCTTTTATTATTATCATCAGAGATTTTTTCATAATCAATCAGGTTGCTTTTGCAATTAATTAATTGCTTTAACATTGTCATATTGTTAGCTTGCCCCTTTATTGTATGAGAAAAAAACATGTAAGTTTTGTTTGGAAAAATATCTCTCATTGAAACCTCTTTTACTCCAACAATCATATCACACATAGATAAATCTTCACTTACTAATGCACCCGAATTTACATATTCATTATCTGTATAAATTCTATTTTTTGAAGGTTGTATTATAAACTTTAAATTATGCTCTTTTATTAGTTTCTCAACATGTTTTGGAATTATAGCGACTCTTCTTTCATGAATATATTTGTCTTCTCGCCTAATGCCTATTATGATATCTTTTACCATGTTCAATATAAGTTTGTTCTTTTGGGGGTGTTAAATAATTAAAAGAAGGTATTGTTTTAAGTAATATTATTATAGAGCATTTGCTTTATAAAAATAAAGTATAACAGCAACAAATAATGATATAATTAAAAACGCAACAAATAAACCAATTCTTTCTGATCTCACTTTACGTTTTAATAAAAAATTTTTAAAGATATTTTTTATAATATTTAATATCTTAACAAAAGCTGTTTCACTCTTTACAATATAATCAAAAGCTCCATTATCAACACAATCATTTGCAATCTTTAAACTATCCTCCATTGATAGCATTACAATATGTGTTAGAGGGGCTATTTTTTTTATTTCTTTTAAAATATCTAAACCCGCTTTTGCTTCTTTGTTAACACCATCTAAGTAATAATCTAAAATAACAATACCTGGTTTGTGTTTCATGTTTTTTAATGCTTCCTCACCTGTATTATAAACATATATTTTAAACTTGCTACCAAAATGTTGAACTAAATTATGATGAATAGTTTTTGCATAGATAACGTCATCATCAATTAAAAAAATAACGTTAGAATTTATTTGTGGCATATTACTATTAGATTATTGGTATGAAAAAAAGGACACATTACCACTTAATACCAGTACTGTGAATAAAGAAAATAATTAAAGCGACAAAACTAAGTGTAAGTAACAAAAATATCAAAAAACCAATTCTTTGTGCTCTAATTTTTCTTTTTAAAATAACATTTTTAAAAATATTATTAATGATGTTTACCGTTTTTACAAAGGCACTTTCACTTTTAATTATATAATCATAAGCTCCATTATTAACACATTGATTTGCAACATCCAAACTATCTTCGTTTGAAAGCATTACAATATTTATGTTTTTATCAATCTTTTTTATATCTATTAAAATGTCTACTCCATTCTTAGAATCTTTATTTTCTCCATCAAGATAATAATCTAAAACAACAATATGAGGGTTTAATCTTTTAACCATCTTTATAGCATCTTCTCCTGATGTATAAGTTTTTATTATAAATTTCTTTGTTAAATTCTCGTGTAAATTATGTTCCAATGTTCTAAGATACATCTCATCGTCATCTACTAAAAATACTAAAATTTTATCTGATGGTGCTGCCATAATTAAATTGTTTTTAAATTATTTTCTACAAATATACAAATTATTTTTAATAATTCTAACTTTTATTTTTAAATTTTAACGTTTTTTATTTTTTATTGTTACATTTTTTTTACATTTGATTGTGTTATAATGTACATTCTTATTAGATAATATTAAAAAATAACTAACTAAAACTATGAAATGATTTTCGTTATATTCTATGGTTATTTTTTTTATATATAGTTAGAGTTATTACATTTTAAATTACTATAAATTTATAAAAAAACATACTAATAAAAAATCTTTTTTATAACTAAAAAAAACATTGCATCAAGATAAGCGTTTTTTATCTTTTTTTATGCAATTATTTTTTTGATTTAAAAATTAATATCTTTGCAAGATAAACTAAAATTATTCATTATTATGTCTGGAATAACCAATGAGAAAATTACTTCTCAATTAGCAATTGAACTTGAGCATAAATTTGGTGCTCATAATTATCACCCACTTCCTGTAGTTTTAGCAAAAGGAGAAGGCGTATTTGTATGGGATGTTGAAGGAAAAAGATATTATGATTTTCTTTCAGCATATAGTGCCGTAAACCAAGGTCACTGTCATCCAAAAATCATCAATGCTCTTATTGAGCAAGCAAAAGTATTAACATTAACTTCTCGTGCATTCTATAACGATGTTTTAGGCGTGTATGAAAAATATGTTACAGAATACTTTGGCTTTGATAAAGTATTGCCTATGAATTCGGGTGCAGAAGCAGATGAAACTGCAATGAAACTTACTCGAAAATGGGCGTATATGAAAAAAGGGATTCCTGAAAATGAAGCTAAAATTGTAGTATGCAATGGAAATTTTCATGGAAGAACTATTACTATTATTTCAGCTTCAAATGATCCTGATTCTTTTGCTGGTTTTGGGCCATTTACACCTGGATTTATAAAAATCGCTTATAATGATGTAAACGCATTAGAAGAAATTTTAAAGAGTGACCCTAATATCGCTGGATTTTTAGTAGAGCCTATTCAAGGCGAAGCTGGTGTATTTGTTCCAGATGAAGGATATTTAAAGAAAACATCTGAGTTATGTAAAAAATATAATGTTCTTTTCATTGCTGACGAAGTACAAACAGGAATTGCTCGTACAGGTAAATTACTTGCTTGTGATCATGAGAATGTTAAACCTGATATTTTAATTTTAGGAAAAGCTTTATCAGGTGGTGTTTTGCCTATTTCTGCGGTATTGGCAAATGATGATATTATGCTTTGTATTAAACCTGGAGAACATGGTTCTACTTTTGGAGGTAATCCTTTAGCTGCTAAAGTAGCTGTTGCAGCTTTGGAAGTAATAAGAGAAGAAAAGCTTTCAGAAAAAGCTGAATATCTTGGTAATATTTTAAGAAACAGATTGAGAAATATTAAATCAGACATGGTTGAATTAGTAAGAGGTAAAGGATTATTGAATGCTATAGTGATAAAACCTCGTAATGGTAAAGAAGCATGGGATGTATGTTTGAGACTTAGAGATAATGGTTTGTTAGCTAAACCTACTCACCAACATATCATTAGATTTGCTCCACCTTTGGTGATAACTGAAGAACAAATTAATGAATGCGCTGATATTATTGAAAAAACAATACTCGAATTTTAAATTTTATTAAAAAATCCCCTATGAAAAAGGGGATTTTTTTTATAATATTGCATATTTATGAGCATAATAGATAAAATCGTAAAAAAGCTAAATATGTCCCCGCATCCAGAAGGTGGATATTATGTTGAAACTTATAGATCTGAAATAAATGTTGATAATATATATGCAAATGCTAAATATGGAGACTCTCGCAAAATAGCAACTTGTATTTATTATTTATTAACAAATAATGATGTCTCTAAATTTCATAAATTAAAGTCAGATGAGTTTTGGTTTTATCATACAGGTAGTTCCGCGATGGTTTACATAATAAATAAAGACGGGATATTGGAAAAACGGAAACTCGGAAATGATATTCTACATAACGAATCACCTCAAATTCTTATAGAAGCAGGAAATATATTTGGTGCAGAAGTAATTGATAAAAAATCATTTATTCTATTGTCATGCATTGTTGTTCCTGGTTTTGATTTTAATGATTTTGAACTAGTAAATAGAATAGAACTATTGCATAAGTACCCAAAATATAATGATTTAATATACAGATTATCTTGATTTAATGGGTATTTTAAGATTTTTTCTTGCTCTATCTGTTATTGCCTCACATGCAGGCCCTATTATTCCTTTCTCAATAAATGGAGAACCTTTTGTTATTAATCTTTTAACAGGACGACAAGCTGTATTGCTTTTTTATATTATATCTGGATTTTATATGTCTTTAATACTTGATAAAAAGTATGTAGGGACTAATAGATTAAAAGCTTTTTATATAAATCGTTATTTAAGATTGTTTCCTGCCTATATAGTTATCTTAATTCTTGCAGGATTTTTCGCAAATAGATTTAATGATATATTAGCTGGAATATCTGATTTATCATTCTTTAATAAATTATTTATCGGATTCTCAAATATCTTTATCATAGGTTCTGATATTTTTTATTTTATATCAGTTGAGTCAAGTAAAATAGTTTATAAACCTTTCTTTTTATACCCTAATCATAATGGTGCAGATCTGCTAGTTATACCGCCTGTATTTAGCATAAGCATTGAATTAATGTTTTACATAATATGTCCATTTTTTGTTAATAACATAAAGAGAATATTATATTTAATTCTTTTTGCAATATTTTATTTCGTATTTATTGTAATCTTGGGAAGAAATAATATTATCTGGACTTATCATGCTTTCCCTTCTTCTTTATTATTCTTTGGATTAGGTGCTTTAGCGTATTATTTGTCTTCAAAAAAATACATCTTAGATAAAAAGTATACAATTTTTTTGTTCCTTATTGTTATGACTTTTTTAACTTTACCCCTTTTAGTAAATAATTTATTGATATTGGTTTTTGCAATGGCTGTGCCTTTTATATTTAAGTTAACCAAATCCAATAAATGGGACATGTTTATTGGCGAATTGTCGTATCCTCTTTACCTAATACATTTCCCAATAATGCAGGTATTGTATAAAAATTATAATATATCAGAAAAAGTTGGCTTATATACTGCAATAATATCTATAATTTTTGCAATAATAATTCATATTGTAATAGAAAACCCAATAAATAAATATAGAGAGAAAATTACAGCTAGAATGCTGTAACTCTTATATTAAATAATAGATGGCATTTTTAGCTTTTATTTATTTATTATTATGGAAAGTTTCATTGCAATTGTCTTCTTAATTTCAAGAATATTTTTCTGTTTAATGATTAAGCTTAGCATAGTGTTGTCATCAATGTTTTCTTGTTTTAATTGTTTCCCAATTTCATTTAATTGAATGGTAACTCTTTTAAGTTTAAGAAAATAGATTATTTCGAACATAGTTTGTTTTAATGCGCTTTTTTCGGTAGTAATATGAGTTTGTAATTTTTCTTCCCAGTTTTTACTTATTGAGTACTTCTCTGAAATTAGGTCTATAATCATTCTTGTAATTTCTTTATTTTCAGATGATAGAAGCTTTTTAGTAATATGCTTTTCGTTATTTTCAAATAGTTTTTTATACTCGTTAAATATTTCATTAAAAATTGGTTCATCTATGGTTGTGTCATCACTAAGAAGTTCGTTAATGATTACCAATGCTATAGGGAAGCTTAAGCTCTCTCTCTTTTTTTTCTCATTTTCGACTTCTATTTCTATAAATTCTTCTCCATAGTTTAATAAGAAACGGATAAGTTCTTTCTCTTGTTGATTAGAAGAATACTCATTTTCATCTAGAGATTGTAATGCCGAATCATTAGCTTTGTCAGACGATTGAATATTGTCAATTATTTCTTTTTCGGCGGGAGTTTTTGCTATTTTTGATTTTAGAATTTTGTTTAGCTCGTTGTATATTGTTTTTTCTTCTATATCTATAAGCTCACTGCATTCTTTTACATAAATAGACCGCATTAAAGCATCTGGAATTTCTGCAATAGTAGATATTATATCTTTTAGCATAGACGCTTTTTTAACAGGGTCTCCTTTAGTTTCTTCTAAGAGTACGTTTGTTTTAAATTTTATAAAATCCTTAGAGTTCTGACTTAAAAATTCAATAACTTCATTCGATGAATGTTTTTTTGCAAAAGAATCTGGGTCTTCATTTTCGGGAAATAAAACTATTTTAACATTTAATCCTTCTGCAAGAATCATATCAATCCCTCTAAATGCAGCTTTTATTCCTGCACTATCACCATCGTAAAGTATTGTAATATTGCTGGAGAAACGACGTATAAGTTTTATTTGTTCTGTTGTGAGAGATGTGCCTGATGATGCAACTACATTTTCAATACCAGCCTGATGCAGAGAAATTACATCTGTATATCCTTCGACTAAATAGCAATTATCTTCTTTTATTATGCTGTTTTTTGCAAAGTATATCCCATAAAGTACATTGCTTTTATGATATATGTCTGTTTCTGGACTGTTGATGTATTTTGGTTTTGACTTGTCTGATGTTAATATACGAGCTCCAAAAGCAACAATACGCCCAGTAATATTATGTATAGGGAATATTACCCTTGATTGATAAACATCTTGAAGCTGCTCGTTCCCTTTGTCTTTTGACAATCCTGCTTTAATAAGAATTTCCTTATTATAGCCATTATCTGTAGCATATTTAGAAAAGGTATTTCCTTCATCTGGGCAAAATCCTAATTTAAATTTTTCTATAAATTTATATTCAATCTCTCTTTCTTTGAAATAGCTAAGGCCTATTGCTCTGCCTTTATCATCATTGATTAAGTAATTTGTGAAAAATTCCTGAGCAAAGTGGTTCACTGCAAAGAGACTTTCCTTTATAGATTTTTGTTCTGAATCTTCTTGTGAAAATTGCTCTTCTTCTATGATAATCTTATATTTTGCAGCAATATATCTTATTGCATCAGGATAAGACAAGTGTTCATGAGCCATAATAAAAGATACAGAATCTCCTGCTGCACCACAACCAAAGCATTTATAAATACCTTTAGATGGAGAAACCGTAAATGAAGGGGTTTTTTCATTATGAAAAGGGCAAAGACCTAATAAATTAACTCCTCTTTTTTTTAAAGTAATAAAGTCTGATATAATTTCTTCTACCTTAGCACTCTCTATGACTTTATCTATTGTTTCTTTATTTATCAATGTCGTATCTTTTATTTTTTTTAATTATGCAATATTACGAAAAAATAAGAAAATGCTTTTTCTAAATTGAAAAGATTATTCAATTATATTGACTTCCTGTAGGGGAGACTTTACATTAAGTTTATTTCTAATTGACTGCTTATTTTTTTTAGTTCATTTTGCGCAGTATCAAGCGAGTTTGTTTTGTAAATTGGCATTATTGGTCTGCTTCTATAATCATAAATGAAAATTCTATAATCTTTATTGCTAACATCAATATTCCTATTGCTTCTGCTAAATGTTCGCCATGTTTTAGTCGATTTTTTTATGCCTATCTTCATTTCAGGTTTAATATTAATCCATTTTCCTGTTTTTATAATGCCAAATAGATTATTTGATAGTTTGAATCTTTTATTATCATAATCAATTAATGCACTTGAATTAGAAAATCCACAAAATGCCCCAATTAAAGTGGTTATTATTATTGGTAATGAAAACGATTTTGTTACTATTGAACCAATTAACCCTATGATAAAAATAGTCATTCCTGCATAATTGCCAATAGGACCAAATGATTTGTCTAGCTTATTATTTGTTATCATTCAAATATATTAATAAATTTTTTAGATAATACAGTATAGTTATGATTTGCCAAAACATATTTTTTACCATTATTCCCTAGTTGTTCTAATTTTTGATTAGATAGATTCAAGATATTATCTATTGCATTTTTTAATGCTTCAGGGTTATCGGGTTCAATTGTTATTCCACATTTTGCATCCGCAACTATATTGTTCCCAGCTTCAATAGCTTGTATTACTGGTTTTGCTGACATCATATAGTCAAATATTTTATTAGGGCTTATTCCGAATCGAAATAGAGATTGTTTTTGAAATGAGACATATAGAATATCTGAAAGGCTTAATAGAGTAGGGACTAACTTTTTGTTTACAGACTCTAAAAACGTAACATTACTTATTTCTTCTTTAATAACACGTTTTTCTAATGCTTCTTTTTCTGGACCTTTGCCTGCTATAATATATTGAATATTTGAATTTTTACTCAGTTTAGCTGCATTAAGAAAGTTGTCTAGTGAATTTGCAACACCAATAGTGCCTGCGTAAAGAATGATTTTTTTGTTCTCCTTTTTTAAATTCTCAAATATAGTTTTATGATGTTCCGGTAGATTCATTTTATTGTCTTCCCATTCCGAACAATCAATGCCATTTGGTATATTATGCCATTTCTCTTTTTTCAATCCATGTGACATTGCATGTTCTAATGTTAGAGGTAGTATAGAAATTACTTTATCACATTTTTTATAGGCGTAATTTTCTGCATATTGAAGGAGCATTATAAAAGGATGATATTTAGAGTATCCACCTAGTTCCATTGGAGAAAGAGGCCACAAATCATGTATTTCATAAACAAGTTTAGCTCCCATTTTTTTTGCAACACTCTTTGCTGGAAATATATCTAAAGGATACGTTGATGAAGCTATAACAACATCATACTTCTTATTATTAAAGAAACTCTTTGATTTGCATTTTAGCTTATATAAAAATGTAAATATATTAATAATTCGTCCTATTCCGCTTCCTTCATATTTTGGCGTTTTTATCCAGTAATAGTCAATACCATCAATAATTTCTTTTTGAAAATCTTCTTCTATATTTGGTTGAATATTTCTTATATGTGAATAGTCTGCAGCAATTATGGTTAATGTATGACCTATTTTTTTGAATTCTTTTGCAAGATAATAATGCCTAAATTCCATACCATAATGAGGAGAACCAGCGTAATGGTTGATAATAAGAAAGTTCATCTTTTCGTTTGTTATTAATATATAATTACTTTATTCTTATTCTTGCATCAACTGCAATAATACTATCTTTTGTCCCAAGTAATGGGTTTAAGTCCATTTCTTCTATCTCTGGAGCTATTAAAGTTAATTGTGAGATTCGAGCTATTATTTCTGTGAATAACAATTCGTTAATACCGTCTTTTCCTCTATGACCTTTTATTATTTTATAACTTTTCAAACTTTGTATCATCGTTTCTGCTTCTTTCAACCCAATTGGAGCAAGTCCAACTGATACATCTTTTAATATCTCTATAAAAATCCCTCCCATACCACACATAATTAAATGCCCAAATCCTTCTTCTTTTTTTATTCCAACAAATAATTCCGTTCCTGAAGACATCTTTTGAATTAGAATAGCTGATGTATCTTTTATTTTTATCATTCTTTCAAATTCTTTTGCTACATTTTCTGCTGAATTTATATTTAATGCAACACCTCCAACATCCGATTTGTGAACTGGCCCAACAACTTTCATTACAACAGGATAACCCATATCATTAGAGTATTTTATTGCTTCTTCATTTGTATATGCTACTTTTTCTGGTGATCTGTTAATTCCTATTGCATCTAAAATAATTTGTACTTTTTCAGGGTTTAAGTATCCGCTACTTGAATTATCTATAACATTTCTTATTTCACTTCTGTTTATATTGTTAAAAGAATTTTCTTCTTCAAAAACAGGCTTGAAATTATATACTTTAGATATTGCATTTCCCATGGATACTTCGTCATTAAAGCAAACTCCTCCTAAATCAAGAAAATATTTTGTCTCTTTTGCTGCTGTAAGCGGGGAGGGTAGTACTGCAAAAATAGGCTTTGAACATTTTAATGATTGTTTGTATATAACCTTATAAGCATCATATATTTCAAACAGTCCTGGTGTACCAAATATTACAGCAATTCCATCAATATTATCCAATTTATGCTCAGCAAAATCAATAATTTCATTTAATTGTTCTGCTGTTCCTGTAGCTAAAAAGTCTATAGGGTTTGCAACAGATGAACCTGAAAATAGTTTTTCTAATAGGTCTTTAGTTATTTCATCTGGGAGATGAGGTATTTTTATGCCACCTTTTGATAGAGCATCCGTAAGCATCACCGCAGGGCCTCCAGCATGAGTAATTATTGCAATGTTTTTACCTTTCATTTCATTGCATGAAAAAATAGAAGCAATACTAATTAATTCTTCGCGACTGTAACATCTAATTATGCCTGCTTTTGCAAATAATGCATCAACTGCAACATCAGAACTTGCTAATGCTCCTGTGTGCGAAGAAGCAGCTCGGCTTCCTTCTTCTGATGAACCTGCTTTTATTGCAGCTATTTTGCAACCTTTGCTTATTAATGACTTAGCGTGCTTTAATAACTTATCTGGTTTATCAATCTTTTCTAAGTACAATAATTTTATTTTAGAGCTATTCTCATTAAAAGTTTCGTCTAAATGCTGCAAAATTTCTTCAACCCCAATTTGTGCTGAGTTGCCAACTGAAAATAATGAAGCAAATTTAAGCCCTTTAGGAATAGCTGATTCCAGTATAAAAACTGCCGTAGCTCCTGAACCTGTAATAAAATCACAACCTTTATTATCTAGTTTTGGTATTGGTAAAGTGAATATGCCATTATAATTTGGGTTTAAAACTCCTATGCAATTAGGACCTATTAGCGAACCTTTTGTTTCATTTATAATTTCAACTATTTTATCTTCTATTAATTTCCCTTCAGGACCAACTTCACTAAAACCTGCTGACAAAATTATATATGCTTTTGTATTTTTGCTATAGGCTAAGGTCTTTATTGTTTCTTCTACAAATTTCGCTGCTATTGCAATTATAGCTAAATCTACATTTGGAAGCTCGTTAACATTATTATAACTTTTAATCCCTTGCACTTCAGTTTCTTTCATGTTGATAACATGAAGCTGACCTTTATAATTTCCATCAATTATGTTTTTTAATATTTTACCTCCAGGTTTTGTTATATCATTAGAAGCCCCAATAACAACTATGCTTTGAGGATTAAGAAGTTCTTTTGTTATCATAAGAATAGGATTTAATTAAAAACCTGACAAGTTTACAAAAAAACAGGTCAGGCTTTTATATATTATAAATATTATAAAAAAATATAAATGGGATAATAAATTATTTGCCCAAATATTCGTAAGTTACATTTTTGTTTGAAGGATTTACACACATTACTGGAATTTGATCAGGGTTGTTTATTATAAATTCTTCAAATGGACCAACAAATATGTCTTTTAAGCCTCCTCTTTGTTTTGTCATTATAATAATAATGTCAGCGTCAATTTTTGATGCATAGTTTAAAACTTGCTTGCCAAAATCAATTTCACCTGGTAACGTTTCTCCAACAGTGTATTTAACACCTTTTTGTTGTAATAATTTCTCCGAAT
>MEOD01000050.1 GCA_001768555.1 Bacteroidetes bacterium GWF2_29_10 | reverse complement strand
AATTTTGACAAATCATTAACAAAATCTAAAAAATTAGTGAAATTTAATAACGAAATTATTGAATCGTGATTATTACAACGGTCTCAATATATAAAAAGCTTATTCATATAACAGATAGATGAATTGTCGATTGATAATTAAAATAAAATTGTAATTTTGCAAAAAAAAACAAAATTATATATAGATGTCAAAAACAGAAAGATTAAATATAAAAACACCCAATAAAAAAGAAAATGTAAAGCCTCTTTTAACTAGTAAAAAGGTGGATTTTCCTAATTGGGGAATAATTCAAAATAAGCCATTTTATTTTGTAATTTTTTTATTTATAGTGGCTTTTATTCTTAGGGTTTATAATGCAGGTTATTTAGCATTATGGTTGGATGAGTATATGCATGCAAGCCCATCTGTTTCATTTTTAAATGGAGGGTCTATGTTGCAGGATGATAATAATGGTCTTTTTTTAACTATTATGACAATTGGTTTCTTCAAATTGTTTGGGGTTAGCGAGTTTGTAGCAAGAATGCCAAGTATTATATTTGGTAGTTTATCAATAGTACTTACTTTTTTACTAGCAAAAAGGTTATACAATAGTAAAATAGGTTTTTTAGCAGCTCTATTGAATGCATTGTCTTTATATACTATATTTTGGTCACGTATAGCAAGAAATTATGCATGTTTTGAGTTTTCTTTTTTATTATTGGCAATAGTTTTTTTGCTTTCGTTTGAACATATGCCTAATATAGGTTCAGAACCAAATAATTTCTGGAATAAGAATAAGATAAACAAAAAATGGATATTCATATTGCCATTGGTATTTATATATTCATTATTTAATCATATGTTAACAGTTTTTGTTTTGTTTTCTTTGTGCTTTTATGTTTCAGTTATTGCTATAAAAAAGATAATAAGGAGAGAGAATGGGGCTTGGCTCAATAAATATTCTTTAATTTTTTATCCTTCTTTAATTTTTGGAATACTCTTTTTTAGTCCATACTTAGAAACTGTAGCGTCTCCTATACTATTAAAAATATTACCTGAAAGAAGTTTAGGCTTTTTTATACCTGATTGGGGTTATATAATTGGGAAGCTAAAAGATATCGAACGTTTTAAGAGTTTTAATATTTATTATGATGTGTTAAGCAATGACTATAAATACTTACACTTTATAGGAATATTAGGTATTTTATTTGCATTTATAGAAAATAAAAAGTCAGGTCTTTTTCTTTTTTCCATGTTTGTTATTCCGTTTTTGATAATGAGTTTTATATATAGAGAACCTTATTTGCCTCATTATTTATTATACATTTATCCATTTTTTTTGATATATATAGCTGTTGGAGTGTATAGTCTTATAAAATACAGTTTAAGTACATTGTTTAAAAATAAAGTTTTTCAGAAGAGTAGTTTCTCTAGTCTTCATCTAATTTTAAGCTTATTATTAATTTTAATATTTACTCCTTTCAAGGAAATAAAATCATTAATAACCAATAAATCTTATGGTCAAATTGTAAAGAAGGAATTATTTAATAGTACGTTTGTAAATTGGAAAGAGCCTTGCTTGATGTTAAAACCTTATTTACAAAAAGATGATTTAGTTATTGCTACTTGGTATCAAGCTCCAAATTTTTATTTAGGTATAGAGAACACTGTTAGATTTAGACAAAGGCATCTTGATACAAAGGAAAGGCGTTATGTTGATAACACCCCTCAAAACACAAATCAAAATAGTGCTGCAAGTTATGAGGACTTTGTAAGAACATTCCAAGCAAATAAAAAAGGATGGTTTTTAGCAGATTATTATTTTCACAATGTGTTTACTGATCCAAGAGCAAGAGACTTTGCGATAAAAAATATGACGTATCATTTTAACTTTTGTCCAAGTAGTGAAATAATGGTATTTAGTTGGGACAGAACTAAGCCCAAAACACAACCAGACAACACATTATTAATTGAAGTTGGAAAAGATAAAAGTCGTCCTTTATCAGAAGAATTAACATTTAATGTCAATAATTATCAAAATTCTTCTGTTGTGCAATTATTTATAGATGCAGAAGGTATTGATAATAATGATGAAGCTGTTATTGTAATCAATGGAGAACATACTCAGTTTATTACTAAAAAGGATGTTAATACAGGTGTTATAGAAATTAACCAATCGCAAAGACGTGTTTTTACGGAAACATTAAATAAAAGTTGGTTTAAAGAAACTGGAAATACTTTACAATTTGGTTATAATAATCAAACTCATGATATAAAATCAGGATTTGTAGTTTATAATATAGCTATACAAGCAAATTAACAAGCAATAAAGCCTAAAATGCTTTATTGCAGACAACTTGTCTATTGAAATTAGAGAGCATTAATATCTTTATGTCTATTTTCGCTTATGTAAATACATTTTAGAATATACTCAACAATGACTTTTGTTAAATACATATCAATTCTTCTTGCTTGCTTATTTTTATTTTATTTTATAGGATTTATTATTAAGTCTTTTATAAAAAATAAAAGCAATGATTTTGGAAGTAATTGCTTTGGAAATTTATTTCATGGATTAATTATTACTGTTGTTGTTTATGCTATTCTAATAACTGTTTTTAAAACGATTTTTTCAGGGTTTATTGTTTTATATTTTGTTTATATTATTTACAATAGGGATTCAAGTTATAAATTTAATAAGCCTAAATTTCAATTAAGACATACGGTTTATTTGCTTATCCCAATTATTTTTTACACTTATCGCTATTTTTTTATCTTTTCAACAGATACTGGAGTTCCTTTAGTTGTTGAGTCAGATAATCATTTTAATTGTAACCTCGCAATGTTTCTAAATCACACAGGAAAGGAAAGCATTGTTTGGGATCTATTTAATTATAAAGAGATTGGCATTAGTCCCTATCATTATTTTGAGTCATGGTTTATAGCATTAATATCAACAATCTTTAATGAAAATTATTGGCTTATATTGCAACTAGTTTGTATCCCAATACTTCAAACAATATTAGTGATAGGAACAATTAGTTTCATTGACTTATTTAGCAAATCATTATTTGTCAAATTATTATCAATTAGCTTAATCTTTTTTTCAGGTATTCTCTTTAATGGAATAGAGCAAATACATCTCGGTTCTTGGTTTCCTTTTATGTGGAGTAAAAACCATTGGTATAATGCTTTTAATGACCCATGGGTTTTAAGACTTTTGGTCGGCTATATTTTGTATGTTTATTCTTTAATAGAACTGTTTAATAAACGGTATTTTAATGCTATTATTTTTATATCAGTAGTCCCATTATTTTCTGTAGTTATAGGAATGCCAGTTATAATGGCTTTAACTTCTATAATCATTTTAGCATATTCTTTTAAAAGAATAATGCTAAAAAAAGCGTTATTATTTTTATTCCCGATTGCATTTGCTTTGTCGTTTTTCTATTTTTTGTATAGTAAGTATAGTTATAAAAGCCCTCTCCCCATTCCTAGTGTTTATGAAACAATAATCTCATTACTTAATCTAGCAAGCATTAGATCCTCTCTTATTTTTATTTTAGAAGATATGATTAATTTGTTTGGACGCTATACCTTTCTTATAACACTTCTCGCTTTTTTAATTTATAAAAACAGAATAAAAGTAAGAGATACTAGATTTTATATAATTTCATTATTTAGTGGATTTGTGCTATTTTTTGGATTTTTAATGCGAGGCATATTAAAAGATTATATGGGAGCATGGGAATTTAGTTATTATAGTTTTATGAATTTTGCAAGTCCTGCCATTATTTTATCTATTATTTACTTATTAAGTATATCAAAAAAAAATATCAGAAAATATTCTTTAGTGATAATGTATATTTACATATTTTACTGTATAGTAATTAGTTTAAGTACAGATATAAAATATCAAAAAGGATTTGGTAAAAAATATAGTTTCAAATATTATCAGAATGTAAAATCTAATATACAAAATTCCTCATTTCCTATAATTGGTTTATTTGAAAATAAAAACGAATTAGCTCATAATTTTAATCCGTTTATACAAGAACAAGCTTTTTATCTTAACGTAGCTTGTAATAAATTTTATTTTGTAAGCATGTCTTTTGGAGATATTGACACAAATAATTTAAAAGATAAACCATATTATCAATTTCACAAAAGCTTTATATCATCGTCTCCATTTTATAAATTTGTTGTTATGAATAAGAATAGTAAAAAAACAATAGATGTTTTGCAGTATGAGTTTATAAGGAAGAATAAAATAAAATATCTTTCTGTTACAGCTTTGGGATCATTGCCAAATATTTTTATATCTCATATAGAAAAAGACTATAAAGACCCTATTTCAGGAGAACGTTTTATTGTGTTGTATTGGCATTAACTCTGCTTTTTCAAATTTTCTTATCATTAAAAAAATAGAGTTTTTTAATACCCAAAATACCACATTTGCAGGTACCCATATTTCCATAAAATATATGCTATAATGCCTATAAATACTACAGAAATTATTATTATTTTCAAAAAAGGACTTTTTTTGTTAGTAAAGGGATCGTTCAAATTTAAACGTGAATTTTTCGGCAAATGAGCAAGGTGCGTTAATGTGTTGCCAAAAGGAATATTAATTATTGCACGAGCATTTATGGCCCATCCATTTGCATCAAGAATAGGAGCCAAGTTCCTTTTCCTAAGTTTTAACCATGCTATTATCATTGAAGGACCTGAAATTACAAGTATTATTCCTAATAAAGCTAAAGGCATTTTCCACCATACAAGAGAAAAAAAACCAGATATGAATGACGCTAAAACTCCTCCTATTGCCCCTAAAGCCAAACCTATTGCTGCAAAAATACCAACAAACTTTCCTATGTCAAAAGGTGGTGCTTGTGTTTTGGTAGACTCTTCTATTTTGGTTGTTGCCGTTTTCTCTATATTAGATGTTGTTGTTTTTTGAACCTCATTCTCCCGCTCGCTTGCAATTTTGTTTATCTGTGCTTCTATAAATTTAGAAACTTTACGATATGGAGACCAAAAAGCCTGCCTTATACTTATAGGGTTATCTATTATTTTTATTACCGTTGCATCCCAATCCATTCCATTCCTGTCATAAAATATCGCATTTTTACCAACTATCAGATTGTCAATATCTCCATTTGTCATTGCCGCAACAATGGTCATTTTTTCTTTCCCTATTTTAGATGTGCAATCACAGTATATTAAAAACATTCCACTAAGTGTAGCCATAGTACTATGCTTTTGCATATTATTAACCTTTATACATAAATCACAACTTCTCTGATCTATAAACAAAGTTCCCGTTTGAAATATTGCATTTTTATTTGGAGAATAAAAATCATAAAACGTTACAAAATTATTCAACAAAGTAAAAATATCTCTATAAAACCTCACAAGCTTATCAACTAGGATTATACTATTAGCTTCAGACTCCAAAGCATTGTCCTTTTCCACTAACTCCTTTAGCTTCTCTTTTCCCTTGCCTGACAAAATCTCTCTAATGCGCTTAAGTCCTAGTTGCTCAACTGCGATTCCTTCTTTTTCTGATTTCCACTTGTGATATGAATTAAAAATATCTGAAAGAGATTTCCATTCTGATTCTTTAAGAGAAATATTTTGGTTAAATTTTGGAACTACTATCAGTTTTACAAATTTTGATAATAAAAATTCCCATGCAGGATTTATTCCTTTATCAAGAGGTAATGGCTTGCCTGCTTCTATTTTTGCTATTGGAAAAGTAGCTATCTCATCCATACATGTTGTTAAATCTTTTGGACTTATAACCTCAAATCTTGAAACAAGCATATTTAAAACTTCTACTAATTGCGGATCAAACTCAGCAAGACGACATCTTATAAAGTAATCCTCAATTTTAGACTTAACCTCATTATAAATTGCTACTGTATCTTCTGTTGAATCACCAAAAGGAAGGATATTATGCAAATCATTTTCAGCTTTCGAGTACCATGTTGAATATAACTCGCAATTTTCATAAAAATCATTTATATGTTTCTCCGAAACCCCAGCTTTTCCACTTCTATCTCCAATAGAACCTATACAAAGCATTATCTCATTTATAAGTTTTTTAATTTCAATATCTGTTGTTGAATCTTCTGTTATAACTCCATCACCATTAAACATTGTCCCTGCAAAAATTCTTGCAGTATCGGAAGTCTCCTCAACAGTAATTGTGGTTGCATTACCAAAACCTATATTATTTAAAATCTGTTGTGCTGATGCTAGAAGTGTTTTCCCCTCTTCTGTACTATCATTTATTGCCGATAGAGGAAACTCCTTTTCTTGTTTTAATAAATCGTCAGGATTTTTAATAACCGAAGTAATCCATTTTACAGCATCTAGTATCTCTGGAACACGTATTCTGCCATCATTGTTTGTATCGATAAGCTCTAAGGTTTTTGCGTCTATTTCTAAACCATGCACAGGACAACTCAATGCTGTCCATAATTTTTGGTCTAAACTCTCAAGAGCTTTTAAGTCATCACCTGATTCAATATTTACCCTCTTAACTCCTCCTACACTCGAAAAATTCCATATATGCTTACCATTTTCCATAATGTATTTTTTTATAAAAAAACGTTTAAACTGTAAATGTACGGGATATTCCTTTTAAATAAGAAATATTTTAAAAATAATATTAACAATAAATATAATATTTAAATGTTTAAAAATAAGATAACACACGTTTATTTATGGATTATCTGAAACATCTACTATTTGTTCAAAATTAATACTTTTATGTTACAATTTGCACCTATTTCTGAATTTGTATTTATTGCAATATAGAAATAAATAAATATATTTGCATTTAAAATAATTTTTATTTTTAATGCATGTATTAATAAAATTAAATTTCAATGAAGAAGCTATTTATAACAAGCATATTAATTCTGTTCCCTTTTATTTTTGTTTATCCTCAAACATATATAAATACAGCAGCTAGCAAAATAATACCAAATGCAAACAAAATAATATTAAGCGAAAAAGCAAGAACTATATCTTATTTTGAATTAGATAATAATTCAAAAGTAACGACAAATGAAATCCCAAAATGGCTAGCAAAGTCATTACAAACAAAAAACCAATACGCATTTAAAGAAATAAGTAACGAAAAAGATTTATTAGGAATTATGCATACTAAAATGCAATTATTATGCAATGGTATTCCTGTCGAAAATTCCATTTATAAAATTCATTCTAAAAATGGATATATTTTATCAGGAAATGGTTTATTAATAAATAATGAGAAAATTTATTCGAAGCAAAAAATCAAAGAAAATAAAGCATTGATTAAAGCTAAACAGTTTATTGGAGCAAAACAATACAAATGGGAAGTTTATGGAGAAAATATACCAAAAGCAGAAATGGTTTATTTATCAAAAGATACAGAATTATATCTATGTTACAAGTTTGATATATACTCCATATCCCCATTAGGCAGAGATTATGTTTATGTGGATGCTAATAGTGGAAATGTGTTGAAAAAAAGTAGCATAATGAGGTTTGCCGATAGTGATGGAACTGCTTATACAAGGTATTCAGGTGTTCAAAGTATAAAAACACAATATTATTACGGAGGATATAGACTTAGAGAGACAGAAAGAGGAGGAGGAATAACAACACTTAATTTAAAAGGAGATTCTTTATTCAACACATCAAAAGCTGTAGATTTTACAGATGATGATAATATATGGAATACTACAACAAATAAAGATAATGCAGCATTGGATGTTCATTTTAATTCAGAAAAAGTGTATGATTATTTTTTTAGTCATTTTAATAGAAATGGTATCAATAATAATGGAGAACGAATTAATAATTATGTTCATTTTGGAGTTAATTATTCTAATGCATTTTGGGATGGGTATGGAATGTATTATGGCGATGGTGATGGAATTTCATATAATCCTCTTACATCAACTGATGTTGTGGCTCATGAAATGACTCATGGAATAGTACAATATTCAGCAAATCTTGACTACTCAGGAGAAAGTGGAGCTATGGATGAATCATTTGCAGATATTTTCGGAATGGTAATTAAAAATTATGTATCACCAAATTCATTTAATTGGTTAATGGGAGACAAAATTTGTTTAAAAGAAACAGCTATTAGAAATATTTCTAATCCTAATGAGTTTGAGTGTCCAGATACATACAAAGGTTATTATTGGGATAACTCAAATAATGCCAATACACACATTAATAGTTGTGTTGGTAGTTATTGGTTTTACTTATTAGCAAATGGAGGAAATGGAACAAATGATTTAGGAAATTCTTACTCTGTTTCTGGAATTGGCATTGATAAAGCTGCTCAAATAGCTTATAGAACTTTAACCGTTTACTTGAGTACATCCTCTGGTTATAATGAATTTAAGCAATATTCCATTCAATCAGCTATAGATTTGTATGGATATTGCTCTAATGAGGTAATATCTACCACAAATGCTTGGTATGCAGTTGGTATTGGAAATTTAGAGGCAGATGCCATAGCAAACTTTGTATCATCAAAAAAAGAATCATGCTCAGTTCCAGTAACAATCTCTTTTACAAATAATTCCGTTGGAGCTACAATGTATTATTGGAATTTTGGAGATGGAGCTACAAGTTCTATAAAAACTCCAACACACACATTTAGTTATGAAGGAGATTTTAATGTCACACTTATTGTGATGGCTTCGTCTTCTTGTATTAATAATGACACAATTAGTAAAATAATATCAATAAAAAATGGAACAACAAAGCTACCTAGTTGTATTCCAACGGTGAGTACACCAGGCTCTTATGGAATTAGAAGTGTAAAATTAAATACAATTAATAACAATACAGAAATCTCAAAAAATGGATATAGTGATTTTTCTTGTACTCAAAATACAACACTAAAAGAAGGAGAATTATATCATATAACGATTACAACAGGATCTTCTGCTTCAGAAAATATAAAAGTTTGGATTGACCTGAATAATAATGCACAATTTGAGGATCAAGAAATCGTATTTTATTCTTTAAATAAAAAAGAACATACAGGATCTTTTTATTTTTCTGAAGATTATAAAGTTAATACTCCATTAAGAATGAGAGTAGGCTCGGAATATTGTGGTTATACATTAAATTCTTCTTGTTCCTCAAATTATGGAGAATTTGAAGATTATTCAATAATAATTTTAAGTAAAGATACGGTTCCTATTGCTGATTTTTTAAGTGATACAACAAAAATAAGCATAGAAAGCAATATTAATTTCAAAAACAGATCATTAAATAATGCAACACAATTAAAATGGCTATTTCCAGGAGGCACTCCAAGTTCATCAACTTCAACAAATCCAGTAGTTAAATATAATGAGTTAGGTACTTATGATGTTACATTAATTGCAACAAATGACTATGGTTCTGACACAATTATAAAAAATAATTATGTTAATGTACTGAAATCTCACAACATGACATCTTTTAGTTCTTCTAACTTAAAAGAAGGATTACTGTTTGATTCAGGAGGACCTTTAGGAAATTATAGAAACAATGAATACTCTAGTTTCTTAATAAATATACCTTGTGCAGACTCAATTAAGTTATCTTTCGGACAATTAAGCACGTATCAATCATATGATTATATTGCAATATATGATGGGGCTTCAACTTCGGATAAATTGTTAATTCAAACCTCAACAAATAATACCCTGGAACCTATTATTGCTAAATCTGGACACATGTTAATTGTGTTCTGCTCAAACCCGAATTCAACATATTATGGGTTTTCAGCAATATGGACTTCTTATTTTAAATCAGGAACAGCAACTGTCGCTAATTTTAGTATAAATGACTCTAATCCTCCCTTAAATACAGACGTTTTATTTAATGACTTATCAACAGGAGAACCTACAATTTGGAATTGGAATTTTGGAGATAACACAACAAGTAGTTTGCAAAATCCAAAGCATTCATATAATAAGTCAGGGGAATATAAAGTTAAAGTAATTACTGATAATTGCAATTCGCAAGACTCTATAGAAAAAACAATATTTGTGCAAAATTCTCCTTTATGCAGTTTTGAGACAACAATACTAAAAGATACAATACATAATTGTGGAGATTCTTTAATTATACCAATAAAGGTAAAAAATATAGGTCAAGGAGACTTGATTTTAAATAATACTGGTTATAATAAAAAAACAGAAATTTTAGCTTTTGTATTAGGAGTAGATACAGTTAATATCTATAAAAATATAGAATCTGCTATTGAAAAATACACAAAAAATTATAATATTACTAAATCCAAAGCAAAATCAAATGCAGAATTAACAGAACAATTAAAAGGCAAAAATATTTTGATAATACCTCGACAAACTTATGAAAATGCTTCTTCTTTAAGCAACATATCTTCAGCAATAAAAGAATTTGTTAATAACGGAGGTACTGCTATTTTATGTAATAGCTCGTCAAAAGATAGTTACTCTCTCTCAATCACAAACTTATTTACAGGTACCGCATATGATGCATATCCTCCCGTAAGTGTTTTAGATACAACTCACCCTATAACAAATTTGTTAAATAAAACTTTTCCTCTTAGTAATTACATAATTGGATATTCCTTTAAAGATAGCAATATTGTAAGCTTAGTAAAATCATATATTTATGATATAGTTGCATATAGGCAAATTGGGAAAGGAAAAGCTATAATTATTGGATTTGATTATTATCAAAACAATGATGATTTTGCACGTATAATATCAAATGCTATTAACTGGAGTTCTAAATCAGAAAGACCATCTTGGCAAAATTTATCATTTATTTCAGAAACTATTAGTTCTGGTGATTCAACTATTTTTAATGTAATTTTATCATCAAAAGGTGTGATTAATGGAAATTATTATGAAAATTTAACAATCAATACAAATGATTCTGCTAATCCCCTAATTAATATCCCTTGTAATCTCACAGTTATTGGTAAATCAAATATAAACGTTAATAAAGATAGCATAAACTTTGGAAATATTTCAATAGAAAATCCAATATATGATTCTATAATGATAACAAACACAGGATGTAAAGTTTTGTCAATAAACAATATAATTCCTTCTTCTTATGCTTTCTATATTGAGAAAACAAAATTTACAATACAACCTTATGATACTCAATATGTGAAAATATATTTTTATCCAGATTCTATAAAACAATACTCTGGTTATATTACCATATACAATAATGACAGCAATATTGTTATAAACATAAATGGTAATTGTACTCCAGCTCCTATTTATTCATTAAATTCTACATATATTGAAGCAGAAGTTAACATTTGTAATGATTCTACATCCTTCCCTTTTTATATATACAATAGAGGGCTTGGCTATTTGACTTTTGAAATAAAACAAATAATTAGTTACAATAGCAAATTTGGAGAAGAAACAAAATTAAATCTTTGGGCACAAAATGGTAGTTTGCTGAAAGGTGTTATAAATCCAAACGATTCTATACAAATCATAAAAACATTTTATGCAGATAATCTTGACTCTGGAGAATATTTAAGCTATTTGTTAATAGAAACAAATGATTTAAATAATCCTTTAGATTCTATTGTTTGCAAATTAAATGTTACAGGAAAACCAACAATCTGTTTTTCTAATAATAAAATAGATTTTTCAAAAACTATAGTTGGTAAAAACGATATTGACACACTTTATATATATAATTCTGGATGTGCAAATCTTTTAATTTCAATTATTTCTAGTTCTTCGCCAGTATTTTCTATTGTAAATATTCAAAAGAAAAAAATTAGTCCTAGAGATTCAGCTTATGTAATTATAAAATTTGCTCCTGATTCTATTAAAAACTTCGCTGGATTTATAACAATTCAAAGCAATTTAAATGACACTTCCATAGAACTTCTAGGAGTTAGTGAAGGTACACCTAATTTATTAAGCAATCCTTTAAATATAACTAGTTCTATTGACTCTTGTTCAAAAATGGACACTATCTTAATAACAATTTATAATAATGGTTTAGGGCGTTTAGTTTATAACACAAACACATCTACAAATTATCCATCTTGGTTAAAGATAGAAAAAAATATTTATGATACTTTAGAAATAGGAGATTCTTCAATAATAAAAGTTGTAGTCAATTCTGAAAAAATGGAGTATGGCACCTATAATAGCAATATTGCATTAAACACAAATATTCCATCTAAATCAATTATATATATCCCTTGTTCTTTAAGCGTAACAACAAAACCTTATTATTCTTTAAAATTGTCAATTGATTTCAACAATATTATGCTTGGAACAACAGCTATAGACACTGTAAAAATAACAAACAATAGCTGTGTAAAAATTAATATCTCAAAAATTAATTCCTCTATATCAAATGTGACAATTCAACCACAAACATTAAATATAGCATCAGCTCAAACAGGGTTTTTCATAGTTAAATTTTCTCCAGACTCTGTTAAATCATATTTAGGAAGTATAACCGTTAAAAGCAATATCGAAGACAAAATTATTAACCTAAATGGAACGGTAATAGGAGCACCTAATATTAAAGTAAATCCCATTAGCATAATTACATCAATATCTAGTTGTAATGGGGATTCTGTAGTGTTTCCTATATCAATATTTAATTATGGAAAATCACAATTATATTGGGATATTAAAAATGATATTCCAAAAGAAAATTTAATATATTATGATAAATTCGATAGCAAGATTAACTCCAAATTATGGGCTTATACTTCTGGAGCCGTTAATAGTTCTTGTGGTTATTACAACTCCTATTATTCATTGTATTTTAATACCAACATAGGAACAGAAAGAATAGCAGAGACAAATTCATTAAATACTTCTCTAGGCGGAGTAATTGATTTTTATATTAAAATAGCTTATAATACGACTTCTCCTTGTGAAGGTGCAGATTTTGGGGAAGATGTTGTTTTGGAATACTCTCTTGATAACGGAAAAATATGGACGAATTTAGGTACATACATTGTAGGTAATTACAATAATTTCACAAAAGTCACTATTCAAATACCTAAAGAAGCAAAAAATAATAATGTAAAATTTAGATGGAGACAAATTGCATTTTCTGATATTGATTATGATAATTGGGCTTTAGATAATGTCTACTTTTACATAACTCCAAATGTATATGCATCTGATAATTCGGGTATTATTAATGAAAATGATTCTTCTGTAATTTATTTGAAAATTAATTCTGATAATTTAAATGCAGGTACTTACTCTTCAAAATTTATAATTAATTCTAACGACCCTCTAAAACCAACAATTACGATACCTTATACTTTTAATATTATAAAATCCCCATGTGCCGATTTTGATTTAAAAACTTATGAATGTAATGGAGATGTTAACCTAACGAACACATCTATAAATGGACCTACTTCATATAAATGGAGTTTTGGTGATGGGCAAACGTCTTCTTTAAATAATCCAAAACATACTTATTCTTCATCAGGTTTCTATAATATTAAACTTATTGTATGCAATTCAAATGGGTGTGATTCTATTGTTAAAACAATTAATATAAAAGATACTAAAGGAGTAAGAGCTCCTGAATGTATACCTAATGCAATTCAATATTCTACCAGTAATATACTAAACGTATCATTCAATACAATTAACAATACCTCTTCCAACAATAATAATTATAATGACTATTCATGTTCTATTTCCTCAACAATAATAATTAACTCTGCTTACGAGTTAAATGTTACTTCTAATGTATCTTCTCATATATTAGCGTGGATTGACTTTAATAATGACGCATCCTTTTCTAATGAAGAATTAATTATGTCTATTAATGAAGGAACCAATCATAAAACTATTGTAAATATTCCAGAGAATGCAGTTAAAAATACTCCTCTTAGATTAAGGATTTTATCGGAATATTATTTAAATTCAGTTCCAACTTCATGCTTTGCTCAACAAGGAGAAGTAGAAGATTATTCAATTATTATAAAAGAACAAGAAATTGCACCTGTTGCTAATTTTCAAAAAGCAACAATTGACAATTGCAAAGGAATTATACAATTTGTTGATAAATCATCAAATCAACCTAATTCGTGGAAATGGAATTTTGGAGATGGATTTAAAGACACTATCCAAAATCCACTTCATACATATGATAGTAGTGGCACTTATAATGTTATTCTTATTTGTAGTAATCAATATGGAATAGATACCTCTGCAAATACAATTACAATTGAGAACTTCTCTCCTAAAATAATAATAAATGACTCTCTATTTGAAAATAAAATAATAACGTTTTCTTTTGCAAATTCTTTTAATGCAAATAATTGGGAATGGTTTTTTGGAGATGGTTATTTTTCTAATTTATTAGAACCTATACATTCTTACTCCAAATTTGGAAATTACACTATTAGCCTTTATGTTGCAAATAATTTGTGTGAAACAACTGTTTATAGAAACATTTACATAGAAAAATCAACAGCAATAAATCAATTACAATTAAACAATATGGATTTTGTTTTATACCCAAACCCAACATCTGACAAACTATATTTCAAAACAAATTATAAGCAAAACTTAACAGGTATAGAAATAATTGACGTTATTGGACGGCAAGTTAAAACTATTAACTCCTTATCTCCAAATGACAATATAAACTTGAAAGGGATGGAATCAGGAACATATTATTTCAAAGCAATAATTGAAAATACAGTTATCAATACAATGTTTAATTATATCAACAAATAAAAAATTACTTGAAGTGATTTAAAGAATTTATAGCATTCAAATCCTCAAAAGCAGACAACAACCTTTTAACAGTTTGTCTTTCTGCTTCTCTAAGCCATGCTCTTGGATCGTAATATTTCTTATTAGGTTTTTCATCTCCTTCTGGATTACCTATTTGTCCTTGTAAATATTTTTCATTTTTCTTATAAAAATTAAGAACTCCATCCCAATAGGACCATTGAGCATCAGTGTCAATATTCATTTTTACAACACCGTAATTAACGGCTTCTTTAATTTCTTCTGTAGTAGAACCTGAACCTCCATGAAATACAAAGTTGATAGGTTTTTGTTCTGCTATATTAAAGTGTTTACGAAGATATTCTTGTGAATTTTTTAGTATTACTGGTTGTAGTTTCACGTTTCCAGGTTTATATACTCCGTGAACATTGCCAAATGCTGCCGCTATTGTAAAATTAGGACTAACAGAGCTAAGTTGTTCGTAAGCATAAGCAACATGTTCTGGTTGTGTATATAATTTCGAACTATCTATATTTGAGTTGTCGACTCCGTCTTCTTCTCCTCCAGTAACACCTAATTCAATTTCTAAAGTCATTCCTATTTTAGACATTCGTTCTAAATATCTTTTAGATATTTCAATGTTTTTTTCAATAGGAAGTTCAGATAAATCAAGCATATGAGAGCTAAATAATGAAGTTCCATTAATTTTATAATGTTTTTCGCTTGCATCAATTAGGGCATCAATCCAAGGTAATAATTTTTCCGCAGCATGGTCAGTATGTAGTATTACAGGGACATCATAAAGTTCTGCTATTTGTTTCACATGATATGCAGCAGAAATAGCTCCTGCAACAGCTGTGTGCTCATTATCATTCTTAATTGATTTTCCAGCATAAAATATAGCACCTCCATTTGATAATTGAACAATTACAGGGGATTTTGCTTCTTTTGCTGATTCTAAAACAGAATTTAACACACTGCTGCATGTAACATTTATTGCAGGAATGGCAAATTGGTTTGCTTTGGCAATTTTAAAAATTTGATTAACTTGGTTTCCAGTAACAATACCTGAATTAATTTCTAAGTTGTCCATAATTAAAATTTTTAGGTGTTAATATTTTTGTAATGTTATTTTAAAACGGTAATTATTCCCTTATATTTTATTCCATCTTCCATTTCTAGAAAGTAAAAATAAGTTCCTCCAGCATTTTTCTTAGAATCCCAATCGTTTTTATAATTATTGCTTTCATAAACAGTTTTTCCCCATCGGTCAATAACTATTAATTTGCTATTTGGGTATTGCTCTATATTTTTAATTTCAAAATACTGATTAACGTCATCATTGTTTGGTGTAAATACGTTTGGTATTTCAATTGAGTCTTTAGGTATTTCACATGGTTCTATAACAACTGTTGCTGAATTAAAACATTCATATCTATTGTATGAAGTTACAGTGTATTCTTTTTCTTCAGTCACATATATTTCATTAAAAGTTTCTCCTGTTGACCAAATGTAATGATTAATAGGATCATCATTACTAGCTGTTAACTTAATGGCACTTCCATCACATAAATTAGAGTCACTAACAGCAGTAACTTGAGGCAAAGGCATTATATATACCAAACGTGAATAAGCATTAATTTCACTTGGATTAACACTAGCCCAAGCTTTTAAAATTATTTGCTTTATACCATAGTTTGAATATGTTACTGTTATAGGTTGTGTTGTCATTGACAGATAAGGATCTTTATCTGCTCCTTCTCCAAAATACCATTGGTAACGATTAGCATCTGTTGAAGTGTTTGATAAAGTAATAGGATGGTTTGGTTCACAGAATAATGTATCAGATATATTGAAAGATGCTTTAGGGCCTACAAATTGGAGCTCCCCATCAAAACCAATATTAAAACCACTAATAATTTCTCCTTCTGCATATGTAGTAAAGTTCTCAATCATCAAAGCATACGTTTCTCCTTTTGTCATGCTAACATATTTTACAAAATTATCATGCGTACTGCTAAATCCAGGATATTCCTCATAATCTTCTGAATTAAAATCAAGCCCAGTAGGACCTGTTTCTGCTGAAGCCATACACCTTATAGGGAATTTATTTGCACAATCATTTATTGAAGGCAACTTAAAAAGAACAAAATCTAAATCGTCATTTGGATTTTGTGGAGTTATAGTAAAAGCTAAATTGCCATCATTCGCACAAGTCCATTTATACCATATAGTGTTATGCTCTATTGTATCAACATCTGTATCTATGCAAGTATTCTTTCCTTCGTTAAAATCCAGACCTGATCCTTTAAAACTTGGAGGTGCAAACACTAAATTCTCATCAGATAAGATTGCAGCTGAATTACAATCTGGACCAGGAAATGGAGGAGGAACATAGTTTGTAAAACAGAATTTAAATGTTCCATTGTTTGAACCAGATATTCTAACAAAATAAACCGAGCCTATAGAAATATTGTAATTAACAAATTCAGCCTCATTTCCTTTTATTATTAATTTATCACAAATTTCTGTATGTGTGTTGAAATTATCATTTGATAAATAAATAACTATTCTAGGATTTTCTAAAGTAGCATCATTACTTGCTGTATTCCCAACTATTTTAATATCAACAAAATTGCCTACAGCTGTAAATTTAAACCATACATCATTTCCTAAACTATCCCAACAAGGAGGTTTATTTACACTGCTTTTTGTTGCTTCAAGGTTATTATATTCATTTTGACCAGAACAATAATTTGTAAAACTAGTTATATATTTGGCGTTTTCTGGTTCATCATTTTTCAATATATCTTGAGCTATAGCGAAAGAACATAAAGAAAGAAACAGTAATAAATTAAAAAGAATTTTCATTTTAATACAAAATTATTTAAGTTAGTCAAAACCACAAAGCTAAATATTTTTTTTAAATTCTAACATAATTTTTTATTATCTAAAAGCTAAAAAAAATACAATAACATATATTGTTATTCTGTTGCTAAAATTTAAACTTTTGTAATGAAGATTTGATTAATGTAATTTGCATGTCAGTGATAACAATTACTAAGTTTTAATCAAAAAAATTAAGTATTTTTGCGTGTTTTTTAATATTCATTTCTAAAAAATATGCATTAAAATAAATATTTTTCAGATAAAGACTATGGAGATGGATTGTTACATTTCAATAATAATTTAAATAATCATTTTAAACAATTAAAATTATGAAGAAAAGTACAGTTATATTATTAAGTATTTTCACATTATTTGTGACTACAAACATCTTAATTGCTCAAAATACAAACGATAGTTTGCAAAGTAGTGATTTATATGAAATGTCTATTGAAGATTTGCTTAACATTAGTGTTTCTGTGTCAACAGTAAAAGAATTAAAAACCCGAGAAGTTCCAAATATTATTACTGTAATCACTCAAGAGGATATCAAAAACATAGGAGCAAATGATTTGATGGATGTATTAAAGCTTGTTCCTGGTGTTAGTTTTGGTCTAGATGTTGAAAGTTCAATAGGCATTAGTATGAGAGGTCTATGGGGCCATGAGGGCAAAGTATTAATACTTGTTGATGGTCAGGAAATGAATGAAGGATTATTTGCTTGTTTTAATTACTCTCAGCATATTCCTGTTGAGTTAATAAAGAAAATTGAGATTATAAGAGGACCTGGTTCTTCAATATATGGAGGTTATGCAGAGTTAGGAGTTATTAATATAATAACTAAGGATGGTAATGATTATACTGGTTTGCAAATGGGAACAACTTATGGTCAAATGGCAAATAATTTTGGTCATGCAAATGCTTATTTTAATTATGGTATGAAAAATGATAAAACTAAATTTCGATTATCAGGTTTTTATGGTGAAGGAAATAGAAGTGATAAAGAGAAATTAGAAGTGTATGGAAAAGATTATTATTTTAATAAAACAGATTTTCTGGCAAAACAGTTATTTATAAATACAGGATTTGAACATAAAAATTTAAAAGCAAGATTTGTAATTGATGATTATAAAAATAATTCGTACATGATTTTTAATAATGATGTTAAATATAATGGCAGTTATAATAGTAACTATCTTACTTTAGCAGGAGAAGTTAAATATGATTTTAAAATTAATGACAAGTTGAAAATTACTCCTAAAATTAATTTTAAACATCAAAATCCATGGAAAGCAGACTATTACATTAATGATTCTTCATACTATGATTTTAATGTAAATTATCAAAAGGCTTTAGCAAATATTATGTGTAATTACGACATGAATGAAAATATAAATATTCTTGGTGGAGTTGAATATTACTTAGATTATTCTAAATATCTTACTAAAGGAGATGAGTATATTTTTTATAATGGAAAAGATAATATTAGTTTTAACAATATTTCTCAATTTGCTCAATTACTAATGAAAACTAGAATAGTGAATATTACTCTTGGCGAAAGAATAGATAAACATAATATGTATGGAACATCTTTTGCTCCAAGAATAGGTTTAACAAAAGTCGTAGACAAATTCCATGCAAAAGCTTTATTTAGCAAAGCCTTTAGAGCTCCTAGTGTTTATAATATAGACTATAACCAAGATATAGTTCCAGAAAATACTTATGTTGCAGAATTAGAATTAGGATATCAATTTAACAAAAAAATGATGTTTAAAGCAAACCTATTTGAAATAACTATTGATGATCCTATAATTTATACTGCTGTTTTTGAAAATTATGAGTATACAGAACAGTATATTAATTCAAATAAAACAGGATCACGAGGGATTGAGGTTGAGTATAAATATATTGATAATAAAATAAATTTATCATTAGGTTATTCTTATAGTACTACTCAAGATAAAAATGAAGTAATAGAATATAGAGTTCCTGTAAATGGAACTGTTTTATTGGGAGCTCCTAAACATAAATTTATTGCAAATTTTGGGATTAAAATAAGCAAAAATATTAACGCTAATACAACTTATGTATTTAATGACAAAAGGTATGGATATAATGGAATTAATAGTAATGGTAATTCTATTTTAAAGGAATTTGACCAAATGCATGATGTCAGTTTATATCTTGCTTATGATAATCTTTTTAACAAAAATATAAATATAGGCATTGGTGTTCGTAATCTTTTTGATGATCAAAGTTTGTATTTACAACCTTATGATGGAGGATTAACTGGGTATCCAATGATGAGTCGAGAGTATTTTGTAAAGTTATCATACAGCATAACAAAAAAGTAAAACAATTTCAAGTTTAAGGAATAATTTAATATATTAAGATTTTTAATAATTATGAAAAAGATAGAGTTTGCTCTAATTGTGGTTTTGGTTTCATTTAGTATTTTATCATTTAGTCAGGTGAATAATGCAAAAATACAAGCTGTATTCACTTATAATTATACTAAATTAGTGTTATGGCCAGATGCTTATCGTACTGGCGATTTTGTTATTGGAGTAATAGGGAATGGCAATATAGTCAATGAATTAGAGAATATGGCAAAAACAAAAAAAGTAGGAAGCCAAAATATTGTAGTTAAAAATTATGGTTCTGTTGAAAATATTTCAAAATGTCACATCCTTGTTATTACTGCTTCTCAAAGTGGTAAAATATCTGCTGCTGTAGCCAAATCATCTCAATATGCAACACTTGTTATTACTGAAAATAATGGAGGAATTGATAAAGGAAGTTGTATAAACTTTGTTGTTGCAGATGGAAAACAAAAGTTTGAAGTGTCAGAAGCAAATGCATCCAAAAGAGGATTAAAAATAAGCAATGACCTTGTAAAACTAGCTATAAGATAATGTTAAAAAATTTTAAATTTACAATTGTACGTAAAATCAACTTAGGGTTTAGTTTGATTATTACGGCTGTTCTTATCAATAGTTTTATAATATTTATAACATTAAATAAAAATATCAGTATAAATAATAAGATAAATAGTGAAAATATCCCATCACTTGAAATTTTAGAGAAGTTTAAACAAACAATAGTTGAATCTAAGATGTTTATAACTAATTGGATTTTTGTACAAAGTCCAAATGATACCCCAGATAAACAAAGCTTAAGAGAACTTCATAGTAAAAGATATGTTGATATCAAAAACAATATTATTAAGATATCATTAAAATGGGATGAACAGGATAAAAATGATTTGCATGCTATAATAAATACTTCAGATTCGCTTTTTGCTACACAAAAGAATGTTATGAGTTATTTAAATTCTTTTGAAAGTTATGATGATGCAATGATTATTTTTGAAGTAAGACCCCTTATTGATAAAGAAGGGGCAATAAATATAGAGACTGCAAAAATTTTATTAGGATTAAATAAAATTATTGAAAAACAAAAGCAATCGGCAACTTTAGATAATACGGAAATGAATAACGCTCTCTCTAGATTTAGAATTTATATAGTAATTGTTACTCTTTTTATTATTATAGGCGGGCTTATTCTCCAGTATATAACTGTAAGTTCTATAAAAAAACCTATTAATAATCTTAATAAAATTATTAAATCCGTAGGATTTGGGAATCTTAATCAGAATATAGAGATAAAAGGAAATGACGAAATTACTGATATGTCAATGTCTCTTAGTCAATTAATTGGAGGACTTAAAGAAACTTCCGAATTTGCTTTGCAAATAGGTAGTGGGAATTTAAATGCAGAATTTAAGCCTTTAAGCAATGAAGATATTCTTGGGAATGCTCTTCTTAAAATGAGAGATAGTTTGAAGCAAGTTGCGGATGATGATAAAAAACGCAATTGGGCAACAGAAGGAATGGCTAGAATAGGAGAAATACTTAGAAAGCATAATGATAATGAAACACTATTGTATGACAATACTGTGGCATTTATTGTTAATTATTTGGAGGCAAATCAAGGTGGATTATTTATTATGAATGATAATGATGAAAACGAAGAACCTTATGTTATGCTAGTGTCTGCTTATGCTTATAATAAAAAGAAATATCTAATAAAAAGAATTGAAATTGGGGAGGGTCTTGTTGGCCAATGTGTTCAAGAAAACGATACTATTTTTATTACTGATGTACCTGATAATTATATTGAAATCACATCAGGACTTGGACATGCAAATCCTCGCTCCATTTTAATAGTTCCTTTAAAAATAAATGATCAAACTTTTGGTGTAATTGAGATTGCGTCATTTAAAGTTTTTGAAAAACATCATATAGAATTTGTTGAAAAGTTAGCTGAAAGTATAGCTTCTACAATATCTAACGTTAAAGTAAATATTAGAACAAAACTACTATTAGAGCAATCGCAACAGCATTCAGAAAACTTAAAAGCTCAAGAAGAAGAAATGAGGCAAAATATGGAAGAACTTGCAGCTACTCAAGAAGAGATGAGGCGTAAATCAGCTGAGTTAGAAAGCACATTTAAAGCTATTGATGCTACCATAGGAGCTATTGAATATTCTGTTGAAGGTATAATTATTAGCGCTAATGATTATATACTTCGAATATTTGAAATAACAGATTCTGAAATAATAGGGAAAAAACATATTGATCTTATTGGAAACACTATTCCTAATATTAATGAATATAATAAAATGTGGAATGATATAGCAAATGGTGTAGTTGTTAAAAGAGAGCAACAGTACAAATTATGGAATGGAAAAAACATTTGGTTACAGGAAACATATAATCCAAGTAGAGATGAGTATAATAATATTATAAAGATTTTCGCGGGCTTAATTGATATTACTGAATCAAAAGAACTTATTAGAACTTCTCAACATACAAATGAAGAGTTAAAAGCTCAAGAAGAGGAAATGAGACAAAATCTGGAGGAACTTGCTACTACTCAAGAAGAAATGGAAAGGGTTCATAACGAACAAATAGAAAAAGATAGTGAAATTAAAAAGAAATATGAAGCAGAATTGTTAAAATTGCAAGAAATGCTAACACAAAAAAGTATCAACGAGAACTAAAACACAATTTACGTCTATATTGACATAAGCCTGAAAAAAAAATACAGATAAAAACAGAATAAAATTATTTGGAAGTAATTAATCAATAAAAGATATTGGAGCAAAAGTGCCTTCAAATATACTATTGCTATCATTTAATACTATTTGTAAAAAAAACGTTTCTTAATTATTAATGCTATAGATTTGTATTTTGCATTTTGTTTTTGTAAAACATTTTGAGACCGTTGTAATAATCACGATTCAATAATTTTGTTATTAAATCTCACTATTTTTTTAGATTTTG
>MEOD01000049.1:23293-25018 GCA_001768555.1 Bacteroidetes bacterium GWF2_29_10 | reverse complement strand
ATAAATCTTGACAAAAAAACCGTAAAATCAATAACTTTATTTCATTGGATTAAATCTATATTATGATAGCGGTTTAGTATTACTACACTCAATTATTTTTCCATTAACATTAAATTTATAAAAATCCTCTTTATTTAAAACAGTACTATCTTTTTCGTTATAAATCAAATAGCTTTCCATTGATTTTACATTACCCTTCAATTCGTGTTTTTCTAAATCTGTTTTATTATAATCCCCTCTGAATGTTTGCCCAATAACAGACTCTGAAGCAATCATAAACATTATTAAAAGAATTAGTTTCATATTTTTCATTGAGTTTTTTTATCACAAATTTAATTATATTTATCAATTTACGAGTATCCCTTTCATGCAAACGGTAATTTAAAAACTAAAAAGTCATTAATAAAACAAGATATATTGCTGTGGGGTTTTAGGAAAGTCTACTTGCTTTTTTATGAAATAGTGTTTTTTTTATGGTTAAAATTATTTGTGAGTGTATTGTTAAAAAAAAAATATAAATTTGTGTTTTGTAAAATGAAATTTAGAATCATGAATAGGTTAATAGGATTAGTTTTGTTTGTATTGGTGTCTTTAGCTGGATTTTCGCAAGAAATTAAAGGTGATTCGCTGATTGTAAGAAGTATTTTTAAGTCGGCATTGAAAAGTTGGGAAAGTTTTGATAATTTAGGAGTGTTAACAACACGTATGAAAGGTAGGATAAGCGGGACGCCAGAGTCTTTGGCAGCGATTGAATATACTAGGCAGATAATGAGTAGTATTGGTTTGGATAGTGTTTATTTACAGGAAGTTTGGGTTAAGCACTGGCAAAGAGGGAACAAAGAGATTGCAAATATTAATTCAAAGGTTTTTGGGAGTAAAGAATTATCGGTTTGTTCACTAGGGCAATCTGATGGTACTTGTGAAGGGGGAATTTATGGAGAGGTTGTGGAGGTTAAAGATTTTGAAGAATTGAAAAAGTTAGGAGAGGCAAAGGTAAAAGGTAAGATTGTTTTTTTTAATAATCCAATGGACCCTACTTTTTTCTATACGTTTAGTGCTTATGGAGCTGTTGCAGCCAATAGAGTGTGGGGAGCATCGGAGGCAGCAAAGTATGGGGCAAAGGCAGTTATAATTAGGTCGCTCACGATGTCAAGGGATGATGTGCCACATACAGGGATGATGAGATATAAAGATGGTGTTGATCGAATACCGGCTGTTGCAATAGGCATAGCAAGTGCCGAAACTTTAAGTAAATGGTTGAATAAGGATAAAGAATTAACTGTTTTTCTTGAAACAGATTGTAAAAATATGCCAGAGGAAAAGTCATATAATGTTATTGGTGAAATGCGAGGAAGTAAATACCCTGAAGAAATAGTACTTGTTGGGGGGCATATAGATGCTTGGGATAAAGGTGGGGGTGTTCATGATGATGGCATTGGCTGTATGCAGTCAATAGAAGTAATGAGGTTGTTTAAGGAATTAGGGATAAAACCTAAACGTACGGTAAGAGCGGTTATGTTTATGGATGAAGAAATTGCACAGCGAGGTCCTGCCAAATATGCAGAAGAAGCAATACGCAAAAAAGAAAAACATATTGCAGCAATAGAAAGTGATAGAGGAGGGTTTACTCCTACAGGTTTTTCAATTGATACAACGGAAAAGGTTATAGATAAAATACGCAAATGGAAAGATTTTTTTGGATGGTATGGAGTGAACGATTTTGTA
>MEOD01000049.1:0-23239 GCA_001768555.1 Bacteroidetes bacterium GWF2_29_10 | reverse complement strand
TGTTACTGATTCACAAAGGTATTTTGATGTGCAACATTCGGCAAATGATGTTATGAGCAATGCAAGCCAAAGAGAAATGCAACTTGGAAGTGGAACATTAGCAACAATGGTTTACTTTATCTCTGAATATGGGCTTAAATAAGTATTATAGTTTTGAAAAAAATAGGTCATTGAGGATTAATAAACAAAGTATTTGAGAAAAATATTAACTTTGCAGAATAAAACAAACATGTTAAATAATGGTTGAGAATAAGAAAAAATATATTATATTAATTATTTCGATAATTACCATTGCTATATACTCATACAATGTTTTTATTCAAAATGTACAAACAGATGAAGCATGGGCACATTCGGCAACAAGTGCTAAGATAAAATATAAATACTACACAATGCCAGCATTCTATGATATGGAAATATTTAAAGAAAAACCATATTATATGATGCGAACTATAGATCAATTATATCGAGCATCAATATTAATAAATGGAGAAGGTCCTAATAGTGTTAAATTTGTAAGATTAATAGCAGTTATTTTTTTATTGAGTTCCTTGTTTTATTATCTAAAAAATCAAAACTATATAAAAGAAACCTTTGACAGAATAATTGCGGGTTGCATAATGTTATTGCTTATTTTTATTACAGGAGCAGTGAATGGGCGTGAGGAGCTTTTTATCACAAGCGTTCTGTTATTTATTATGGGAATAATCTCAAAATATCGTAACTCAGAAGGAGTGATAACAAAAAAAACGGAAGTAATAATTTTGGCTTTCTTATGTTTTTGCATTCATCCAAATGGTATTTTTATATTGTTTGCACTGTCTTTATTGATGTTAAATATAAAAAAAATACAACATTTAATAAAATATTACATTCTTATTCTTTTATTGCTTTACTCTTATTATGTGTTTTTGATTGACTATAATTTAGTAACATATCAGGAACAATTTATTTTACTAACACAGTCAGGTGAAGAGCAAAAGTTTATTACAAGTATTGGAGATTTCTTTGTTTTTCTAAAGAACGAATTAAGCAGATATTCCATACAAAGAATGTTTGTAAATATTTATTACTTGTTTGTTTCATTGAACTTAATTGTATTTGTAATAGGCGGAATTATTGTAGGATTTCTTAATAAAAAACAGTTTAAAACCGAATTGTTCTTTTCTGCAACTTTATTCTTTGGCCTTATTTTTATAGGCAACAAATCAAGCATTTATCTTGCTTACTTAATCCCTTTTACTTTTATAATGTTTATTGTTTTTATTTTAAACAAAATTAATAACAAACATAAAATTTTGCTGTTATTGTCTATTTTTGTTATGCTATTTTTTACAAGCATTGGCTCTATTTATAAAACGCAAAATTACAACAAAGAATACAATCAAATATTAGAATTTACGTATAAAAATGTTCCTTTAAATTCTAAAGTATATGCCCCATTTAGATTTGAACCATACTTAAGCAAAAAATATGAGTATTATACAACGACTCATAAGGACAGGGTTAATGCTTATAATAAATTCAATATTGATTTGCGAAATAGTTATGTTATATCAAGTAAAAAAGATGGTATCTGGGATTATATTGATCAAAAGAAATACGATTGCGAGCCATTTAATAACAGTGGCTATTACAAAATCATCCACGTAAAATAATATTTATTATAATGAAGTTAATAAAAATCATTTTAATAGGACTTATTTCGTTACCTATCTTTGCCTATTTTGTGCCTGTTCTAAAAATTGGATTTACTATAAATCCAATGGAATTGTTTATGGTAATGTTTATTATATCAACTTCTGCATATATGATTTTAAACAAGCAAACGTTTAAAGTATCACAAATCACTTTGGCTATTATTTATTTATATTTTTATTTAATTTTAAATTCCTTATTAATACAGGGAGAATATAATCCCATTCAAACGTTATATAAAATGGTCTTTAATGTCCTTTTTCTTGTTTGTCTTGATAATGTTGAATTAGATTTGAAATTTAAAAAAATAACCAGAACTTTTTTTGGTATTTTTGTGTTTGTCAATTTAATAGTAGTTTTAATTCAGGTAAATTTTTTCCCTTTTTTTTTAATAAAAGACGTTACAGGTGCTGCTGGATTAACAGAAAAATTAATAGAAAGAGATGCAGTTGTAAGATATCCAGGATTATTTGCTAATACACCAAGTCAGGCAGCTATTTTAACAATAGCATATTTAATATTATTTACTAAAACAAATCAATTATTTAAGATCTTGCAAATGACCGTAATCTCAATAGCAATCTATTTTAGCATGGCGCGTTACCAGATGCTAGGGGTGATTGTAATAATTATGTTTTATGCAGTATTTCGTTTTAAAAATAGAATTGCAGGTTTTCTTGCGTTATCAGTATTTTCGCTTTTTGCTTATATTTTTTTTACTGAACTTTATTTTGATAAATTTTCAAAAACAAAATTTTATCAAGAAAGATTAACACAAGGTGTAACAGGACGTTCAGATATTTCTGTTATCTTTTTTAATGAATATTTTTTTAAAAAGCCAATATTTGGTTATGGAAGGTCTTCATCAGTTGATGAAGATTTTCAGAAATACTGGCATGTAATACATACTGGATTAGATGCTATTTTCCATGGAGGTTTAGTTGCTGTATTTTTGATTTTATTTGTTTTATATAAAATATATTGTAGAACTATGTTAATATATAAATATACAAATATGCCAGAGCATTTTTCATTTATAATAGTTTATTTTTTAATTGTATTTACAATGCCTCATTATATCTTTTATGATTGGGGGCATTTATTAGGATTTATTGCTATGAAAAATGAATATGATATTTTAAGAAGCGATAATAAGCAAATGTTAGCAAATAGAAATATTTCAGATAGTAATGAAAATATAAAATTACAGCTTTATTCTAACAATACTAATACAATTTTATAATTTAATATTTTTTTTAGAATTTTGTAAAATTATTTGTAGGTTTGCAGTCGATTAAGTAAAAATAAAAAGAAAGGAAAATCAATGAATTTATTAAAAATTATTTCTTTAGCTTTAATATTAATTATAGGATTAAATGTTAGTGCTCAAGATAATACAGAAAAAAAGGATACAGGTTATGTATTTACTAACGTAAAAGAACTAAAAACAACTTCGGTAAAAGATCAATACCGCTCAGGAACATGTTGGAGTTTTTCTTCAATTTCTTTCATCGAATCAGAATTGATGAGAATGGGAAAAGGAGAATATGATTTATCAGAAATGTTTGTTGTTAGACAATCATATATTGATAAAGCTGATTTATATGTAAGAATGCATGGTAGTGTTAACTTCGCAGGCGGAGGAGCTTTTCATGATATAACAAATTGCATGAAAAAATATGGAGTTGTTCCTGAAGAAGCTTATCTAGGATTAGAAATAGGAGAAAAAAAACATATTCATGGAGAAATGGATGCTGTATTAAAATCTTTTGTTGACGCAATAATAAAAAATCCAAACAGACAATTAACCCCAGTATGGAAAAAAGCATATAGCGGAATTCTTGATGCATATCTTGGAAAATATCCAGAAAACTTTACTTATAAAGGGAAAAATTATACTCCTCAAACATTTGCAAAAGACTTAGGTGTAAACCCAGATGACTATATTGAAATAACATCATTTACACATCACCCATTCTATTCAAAATTTATAATGGAAGTACCTGATAATTGGGGATTAGGTGAAGTTTATAATGTTCCTCTTAAAGAAATGGAAGAAATTATGGATTATGCAATAAATAATGGTTACTCTATAGCATGGGGTGCTGATGTTAGTGAAAAAGGGTTCTCATGGAAAAATGGTGTAGCTATTGTTCCTGAACAAGATATAGCTGTATTGAATGATTTAGAAAGATCTAAATGGGAAGCACTTTCAGAAAAAGATAAAGAAGCTGCTTTATACAAATTTGAAAAACCAGGAAAAGAAAAAGTTATTACTCAAGAAATGAGACAAGAAGGTTTTGATAATTACAACACAGGTGATGACCATGGAATGCATATTACAGGCATAGCAAAAGACCAAAACGGAAATCAATATTATATAGTAAAAAATTCATGGAATACAGAAGGAAATTCTTATAAAGGATATTTCTATGCTTCAAAACCATATTTTTTATATAAAACCATGGATTTTATGGTTCATAAAAATGGTATTCCTCCTGCAATTAGAAAAAAATTAGGAATAAACTAAATATTTACATTAAATAGTTTTACAACCTGACAAGTAATATATCCTTGTCAGGTTTTTTTTTATAATTATAAAAATCACAACTTTACATGCAGAAAAGAAAAACACTTGCAATACTGTTTTTTTATGACGAAAATTGGACCGGAGGCATGTATTATTTCTATAATTTTATTAGAGCTTTAAATTTAATAGAAGATAGCAAAAGACCTGAAATAGTAATAATAAGTAATTCTTTAAGTGAATACAAAAAAATAAAAGAAAACATAAGTTACCCTTATTTATCTTTTGAAAATCCTTATAAAACTTTTCCAAATCTAATAAAAAGAATATTAAACAAAGTTTGCATTAAGTTTCTGAAAAAAGAAGTGTTTAATTTGGTTTTAAATATTAAGTCTGATATTCTATATTCTATACTTAATACTGAAATTTTAAATATAAATCACCATAATAAGTATTGTTGGATTCCTGATTTGCAAGAACATTTTCTTAAAGATTTCTTTTCAGAAAAAGAAATATCAAATAGAATAGGTTTGCAAAAAAAAGCTATAACACTCAATGTACCTATGGTTTTTAGTAGTCAATCAGCTTTAAATGATTTTAATAATATTTACAACAAAACGTCAAACATAAAGATAGTATTAAACTTTGCTGTATTTCATCCAGATATAACAAGTCTTAACAAAAAAGACATCTTAAATAAGTTTGGATTGAATAAAGAGTACTTCATAATACCTAATCAGTTTTGGAAACATAAAAATCATCAAATAATTTTGCAAGTAGCAAAAAAATTAAAAGAGCAAAATAAAGAATTCCTTTTTGTGTTTACTGGCAAAGAAATTGACTTTCGTAATCCTGATTATTTTAATACTTTGAAAAAGTATTTGAAAGATAATAAACTTGAACATTATGTGAAATTTTTGGGATTTATTGATAGAAATGAACAATTATTATTAATACAAAATGCAAAAGCAGTAATACAACCTTCTTTATTTGAAGGATGGAGCACTGTTGTCGAAGACGCAAAAGCTTTAAATCAATTTGTAATTATCTCAAACATTGATGTGCACAAAGAGCAAATAGATAGAAATGTTTTGTTTTTTGATCCATATAATGCAAATGATTTATTAGAAAAGTTAACTTTGTTTAGTCAAAACAATACTATACAAAAATGCAATTATTCGAAAAACCAAAAAGACTTTGCAGATAAAATAATTGAACTAATAGTCTAAACATTAATCTAAAAGGTCATAAAAAGAAACAAAGTGCTATGTGAATAAAAAAAACACTAATATTTGTGCTTTTTTTGTATTAAAAAAAAGATTATAGTTTGTAAGCAAAATAATTTTAGTACTTTTGTATTATTAAATTAAAAAGCAAATTAGTAGATGCACGAAGATTATGAAGATGATTACAATGAAGAAGAGATAGAAGCGCTTGTAAGTAAATATGAAGATACAAACGGAAAAATCTATTTTGATGTAGAAGATTTTGAAAACATCATAGATTTTTATATTGAAAGTGGAGAGTTGAAAAAAGCACTTAAAGCAATAATCAATGCACGAAATTTACATCCACACTCTATAGATTTAGAATTTAAAAAAGCTATTTTATTTGCTCTTACAAATAAGATAGAAAAAGCGTTAGACTTACTTTCTAACATTGAAAAATTTTCTCCTTTTAATTCTGATTTGTTTTTAACACGTGGTGCTATTTATTCAAAGTTGAATAGGTATAATGATGCAATTGAAGAATACAAAAAGGCTTTAAAAAATGATGATTACCAAAACATTGATGAGATATATTTCACAATAGCTATAGAGTATGAAAACATGGGTAATTATAATAAAGCTATTGTTTATTTAACTAAATCATTAGAATATAACAAAGATAACGAAGCTACTATATATGAACTAGCATTTTGTTATGAAATAATAGGAAATTACGAACAAAGTATTAATTATTACAATAAATTCATATCAATAGACCCTTTTAACGAAATTGCATGGTATAATATTGGTTTAGTGTATAGTGAAATAGAATTATCAGAAAAAGCAATAGAAGCTTTTGATTATGCTATTGCGATAAATGATAAGTTTGTTGATTCTTATTACAATAAAGCAAATGAATATTTTCAATTAGATGAATATGCTAAAGCTTTAAATACATACAAGGAAGTACTTGAGTTTGATGACAAAGAAGCTCTTGCATATCTTTACATTGCAATGTGCTATGAAAAGGAGCAAGAATATGATTTGGCCATAAATGAATATTTGAAAGCTACACAATTAGATCAATATTTATCTGATGCTTGGTTTGGTTTAAGTATTGTATATTCTGCTAAAAAAGAAAAAGATCTTACATATAAATACATGGAAAAAACTATTGCTTTAGATGGTTTAAACCCTGATTTTTGGTATGCTTTTGCTAATATTCAAAAAGACTTTGAGGATATAGAAGAAGCAATACAATCATACCAAAAAGCAATTCAAATAGACCCTTTATTAGTTGAAGCATGGTTAGATTATTCTTTAACATTATGGGAAGCTGATGATTATTATAAAGCAATAGATATTTTAAATGAAGGATTACTAATTGAAAGCATAGATGAAGTGAGTATATTGTATAGATTAGCAGCGTATAATTACACTATTGGAAACGATATTAATGGAAATGTTTTTTTTACTAGAGCATTAGAGCTTGATTGCGAATTGTATAATGAGGTGTTTGAATTTAATCCTGATTTAACTGAAAACATTGAAATAAACAATCTAATTTTAGAATATAAAAACAATAAATAAATTATATATAACATGAATTTTAACTTACCTTTTATACCTGACAGAACAAAAAAAACAAGAAATGAAGGAATAAACATGGTTATGGATAAAGGACTATCTGTTAATGAAGCTATTAATTTCATTCAAAGTTGTTCTGATTATGTTGATTTTGTAAAATTTGGATTCGGAACTTCTATAGTGACTAATTCTTTAGAACAAAAAATTAAATTATATAAAGAAGCTAATATTAATGTATATTTAGGTGGAACATTATTTGAAGCTTTTACAATAAGAGGTCAATTTGACAAGTATGTTGAATTGTTAGACCGATATTCTATTGATACTGTTGAAGTTTCTGATGGTTCTTTAAAAATGGAACATGCAGAAAAATGTAAATATATTAGTCTATTAGCTAAAAATAGAAAAGTATTATCTGAAGTTGGGTCTAAAGAAGCAGGAATTCTTATTAGTCCTGGGAAATGGATTAAAATGATGCAAGATGAACTTAATGCTGGATCTTTTAAAGTAATTGCCGAAGCTAGAGAAAGTGGAAACGTGGGTATATATAGACCTAATGGAAATGCTCATGCTACATTAATTGAAAAAATATGTTCTAAAATTTCAGAGAAAAATATTATTTGGGAGACTCCTTTAAAATCACAACAAGTATGGTTTGTGAAAATGTTTGGAGCAAATGTTAATCTAGGAAATATACCACCTAATGAAGTTATACCTTTAGAAACTATTCGTTTGGGGCTTAGAGGTGACACATTCTTTCATTTTTTACCTGACGAATTAAAAGAATTACACAATTAGTTAGATATTGTTATGGCTAACTATGGATTAATTGGATACCCTTTATCTCATTCTTTTTCATCTGTTTTTTTTAGAAATTATTTTATTGAAAATGAAATAAAAGATTGTTTATATACTAATTTTGAAATAGAAAGTATTAAATCACTTAGAGAAATAATTGAAGCTAATAATTTGATTGGTTTAAATATTACTATACCTTACAAAGAAGAAGTTATAAAATATCTTGATGATTTGGATAGCATAGCTAAAGAAATAGGAGCTGTTAATACAATAAAAGTAATTAATCAAAATGGTAAAAAATTACTTAAAGGTTATAATACTGATGCTTTCGGGTTTGAATACACGTTGACAAATTATTTCAATAAAAAGGTTATAAAAGAAGCATTAATACTTGGTACTGGTGGCGCTTCTAAAGCTGTTGCATATGTGTTAAAAAAGAATAATGTCAATTTTGTATTTGCAACTCGCAATATAGATACACTTAACAAAAATCATATAAATTATAACGCTATTGATAAAGATACTATTGCAAATATGGATATTGTAATTAATTGCACTCCTTTAGGCATGTATCCTAATATAGATGAATATCCATTACTTCCTTACCAGTATTTAAGAGAATCAACTATATTTTATGATTTAATATACAATCCAGTAAAAACAAAATTTCTTCAAAAAGGTGAAGAGCAAAACTGCATAATAATAAATGGGAAAGAAATGCTACAGCAACAAGCTATTAAAGGTTGGGCAATATGGAATGATGATAAGAAGTTTAATTATTAAGGAGATTTTATGTCTTTTAAAAGGATAGAGTATAATAGGTTCCATTTTCTATTGTAAGATTTATTTCCCCGTTAATGCTTTTGATTAATCTGTTTACAATATTCAAACCTAATGTTTCTGCATTTTCTATATCTATTCCTTTTGGAAGACCTATGCCATTATCTGAAATTTTTAAAATAATTTTATCCACATTATTTTTGTATAGTTCTATTTTTATATTTCCATTTTTATCTGGAAATGCATATTTTATTGAATTGATAATTAATTCATTTATAACCAACCCACAAACTATTGCTTTATCAATATCTAAAACTACATTTTCTAGTTGTTTTTCAAATGTTATAGAACTTGCATCTGGTAAACTATATTTGTAATTGTTTATTAAATCTGATATATAAATACTCATATCTAAATGAGAAAGATTTTCTGTTTGATAAAGTTTTTGATGTATTAAAGCCATAGCATGAACTCTATTTTGAGCTTCTTTCAAAATCCATTCGCTGTCTTTATCTTTTAGATATCTTGCTTGCAAACTTAATAAACTTGATATTATTTGTAAGTTATTTTTCACTCTATGATGTACTTCTTTTAATAATACCTCTTTTTCTTTTAGAGAATCTTTTATTATCTTATCTGAAATTTTTCTTTCAGTTATATCTCTTGAGAGGAATATAAATTTACTAATTATATCATCTTTTTCTGTTATTGGATATATTCGTATTTCAAAATACTGATTAGTAATAACATCAAATTCTTCTTTAAATATTGGTTTCTTATTTTCTATTATATTAGTTATCAAACCTTTTACATATTCATATTGTGCTGTTATTATAATTTCTTTTATATTTTTTCCTATAATATTTTCTCTCTTGTCGTTCATTGATTTTACTGCAGTCTCATTCAAATCTAATATTATAAGGTTTCTATCTAATAAAATATTGTGATCACCAGGAATGTTTAATAAAACTCTTGCGGTTTCCTCACTTTCCAATAACTTTTGTTCTGTTATTTTTCTTTTTTCTATATCTTTCTTTAGAATATCTAAAGTGTCACCACTTATTTGTTGTTGTTCTTTATAAGCACTTTTTATATACAAAATAATTGACGATATCATTGTTACTATATAGAAAAAAGTAACAACAAGATCTATTGTTCGTGATTTTTGACTTTGATACAAATTTATTTCGTTTGTTGTGTTATATTCATAAAACATTAAAATACAAATGTTAGTCATTATAATTATAGGTATTGCTATTTTATTAATACGTCCATCTGTAAAGTATGTAAAAAAACTTAAGGCTATGAAATAAAAATATATTGTAGGACCATAAGAGCCATTATTAATAAACCATGAAAAATTGCATAAAATTACAACGCTTACAACAAACATCCATAAACTAGTTTTGTAAAATTTTTTAAATTTTGCAATATAATAAATTAAAGAAAAAATAAATATACCAATAAAACTTATAAGAAACGCTTTAAATCCGAGTACAATATAATCAACTACTGATGATATAACTAAAAGAGATATTGTTTGAATACATGCTAAGTTAAAAAATCTTTGATCAAAATCGAAATCAGATTTTGATCCTATTAATAAATTTGTTACTTTTATTTGCAAATTTTTAAACATCCCTATATTATTATTTAAAAGCATTTATATGTTGTTATCATTTTTTTATATAAAAAAAATGATAATAGTAAACTAATTTAATTTACTATTATCATTTTTTGTGCTTATAAGATATTGTTGCTAACAACAATGTAAGTGTTTCTCTACTAATTTTAATATTTCTGTATTATTGCCATAAAGTTTTTCACTTAATCCATTGTCATTATGTTTTTTCAAATTATTTGCAACTTGTTCTAAGACTCCATCCGAAAAAACTCCGTATTTTTTATATACTTCTCCTTGTTTTAACAAGCTTTCTGCTGCTTCCCAGCAAGATAATGGAAGCTTTTTTAATTTTTCTTGTATATGTTTATGTTCATCTTTAAATATGTTAACATTTACATAAAGTTCTTTTGCCATTTCTAGGCTGTTTTTCATTTCTAAACCATGTCTTGCTCCAACGGCTAAGCCTGCTAATAATAAATAAATGTCAGCAGAGCCATCTGGGCATCTAAATTCAAATGTTTGTTTCTCTGAAAAATCATTTTTACATGGGCATTCTTTAGGATTTGCATCTGTAACCATATTGCAATTTCCTAACCAACCTAATGGCACTCTTATTAATACTGATCTATTTCGATCTCCCCAGCATATATTTGTAGGAGCTTCTTGATGTGGAACTAATCGTAAGAATGATGTAGGGATTGTATTTCCAAATGCAGATAATGATGGTGCAATATCCAGAATTCCTGCTATTGCTTTTTTCGCTGCATCACTAAGTTGACCATTTTCAACAGTTGCTGTTTTTCCATCTTTTGTTAATTTCATATGAATATGCAAACCACTTCCTGCTTTTCCTGCTATAATCTTTGGTGCAAAACTTACATTTACTCCATATTTATAACCTAACATGCGAATCATCCATTTAGCTATAATTAGTTGCTCTGCAGCTTCCTCCATATTTGTTGTTGTAAATTCTATTTCGTTTTGCTCGTAAGTTTTTCCATCTAAAGTAAAATTTCCTACTTCTGAATGTCCGTATTTTATTACTCCACCTGCTTGTGATATTGCTTGCATTGCTTCTGCTCTAAATTCACCCCATTTGGCAAAAGGTGATGTTTCATGGTAACCTTTTTGGTCTGTAGCTTTATATATTTCCGTTTCATCACTTATTATATAATATTCTAACTCACCCATTACATCCATTTTATATCCTGTATTTTTATACAGTTCTTCTAATGCTTTTATCATTATATTTTCAGGAGAACTAGCTAATCTGTTTCCATCCTTGTCATAGTATGAGCACAAAATATCTAACGTAGGAATTTCTGTAAATGGATTGTAAAAAGCTGTTCTATATTTAGGAATAACATATAAATCACTAGAACCTGATTCTACATAAGAAAATAAACTAGAACCGTCAACTCTTTCTCCAGTAGAAAGGATAGAGTCTAAATGAGCTTTACTTCTTATATAAAAATTAAGAGCTTTTAACCTTCCATCGCCACCAACATATCTAAAATTAATCATTTCTATTGCATGATCTTCAACAAATTTTATAATATCTGCTTTTGTAAATTCGCTTGCAGGTTTTTCTAAATGTTGAACCAACAGGTTTGGATTCATTAATAATTCATCTCTTTCCATAGTAATATGTTTTGTTAAGTTTATGGAAACAAACATACACAAAATTTATTTCATAACTAAAATTTTTTTTGCAATAAAATTAGTTAATTAAAATATCTAGTAATTCAGATACTCCATCTGTTGCTAATTTTGCTATTGTTTTAATGTTTTTATTATTAATTATTTCATTTGCTTTTGGATCTATAAAGTAAACGTCAGTATTAGGTTTCACGTAGTTAATTAGGTTTGCTGCAGGATAAACATTCATTGAAGTTCCTATAACTATCAAAATATTGGCTTTTTGTGTTATTAAAATAGCTTCTTCTATCAATGGAACAGCTTCCCCAAACCAAACTATATGTGGACGTAATTGAGAGCCTAACTCACACATATCTCCTATATTCAATTCACTACCTGCAATATCATAAACCAAACTATCTTCAAATGTGCTTCGTGATTTTTTTAGTTCTCCATGCAAATGCAATATATTACGTGAGCCAGCTCGCTCATGCAAATCATCAACATTTTGAGTAATTATATTTACATTATATTTCTCTTCCAATTTTTTCAAACCAAAATGAGCCAAGTTGGGTTTAACATCTAATAGTTGACGCCGTCTTTGATTATAAAACTCTAATACTAAAAATGGATTACGCAACCAAGCATCATAAGTAGCTACATCTTCAACTTTATGTGATTCCCATAAGCCATCACTATCTCTAAAAGTTTTTATCCCACTTTCTGCACTTATTCCGGCTCCCGTAAGAACGACTATATTTTTCATTAAAGACTTTATTAGCTATCTTGGGTTTTTAAAATAATCATCCAGTTTATCTCCAAAATGGCTTTCAACTTCTGTGTTTTCTGCATCTCCAGCAGGATTGTTTCGAGAGTAAATTTTAACTTTCCATCGTTCATCATTTGGTTCTCCAATCATGTCAGAATGTAACAATACATAATTATTGTTTGCCAAAAATGGAGTGTAAAACACAAAGCGTTTGTTTGTGTAATTGCCTATTTTATAATAATGCCATATTTGGTAAGGCAATGCACTTGGCTCATTCTCGCTAGAAGAAATACTATTTGGTGCACCATATTGCAAATAAACTCTACCCATATCCGTTTCGTAACCCTTGTAAACCTTAGAGCCATATTTTGCATTTACTATTTGCACATTTTTCAAATAATTCAACCATTCTTTTTCTGGCGTTTTTTCATTTCTTTTATGCCAAAACTCATAAAAATATTTCTGTAATAAAACTATGTCATTTTCCCTTATAAAATTATCGGCCATTTGTTTCTCACTTATTGAAGATAAAGGGCTCAGACATCTTATATACTCTCGTAAAGTGTCTAGATCAGATATTCCTCCTGCAAATGTATTTGTTATAACAATATTTCTATAATAATTTTTTTCCAAAATAATATTATTACTTCTTTGAAAATAAATTTTTCCACTAACAATTTCACTATCATCTCTTTTTAGTAATTTAATTTCTAAAAAATAATTTCCTGAAGGCAATTTATCTATTGGAATCTCACTCAATATTACATTTGTTGCTTTTGCAGACTCTCGTTTATTTAAAACATAACCTTTTACATCTTTATTACTATTTGCATCAAAAATACTAGTTCTTACTATAAATTTTTCATCTGTACCTAAGTGTTTATTTAAATTATAAACCTCAGCATAAACATTTATTTTGTTATAAACATCAGGATAAAAATTCAAAATACGAGGATAAATATCTACTCCATTTTTTGTTAAAATATTTTCATTAATTGTTTTATAAATAGTATCAACCATAGTTATACTTGACATCTCAATGCTATCTTTGTTAAATTTAACTTCTATTTTTTCACTATAATTATATTCATTACCTAAACCCGCAACACTGTCTAATATGCTTAAATCAAAATCATAAACACCATTAGCTAACGAAAATCTTTGCATGTCAAAAATATCATTAACCTCAGTTGTATCACTAAACTCTAAACTTCGCAAATTATACTTATTATATTTAATCAATTTACCATTTTGCTTAAACGACATTGTTATTACTAATGTGGATTGATATTTATTGCTTGAATTTTTATAAAACTTAACTGTAGAACTATTTACCGACAAGTAAGTTTCAATATATGGCATGTTGTCAGTCTGCAAATAAAATAGATTATAAGCAAACAAAGATCTTAACGTTTTTCCATCAGCACTTAAACTCAGTAAGAACAAACTTAATAAGAATGAAAATAAAAATAATCTTTTCATAAAACATTTTTTTTAACATGCAAATATAACGTCAAACCTAACAATATTGATATTTATTTAAAAAAAATTTACACCTTTGCTTTCTTCACATAGCAAAATACCTATTAGTATTGATAAAGATTTGCTAATAGTCATTTTCTTAGAAAATTTCAAATATTATTCTTTGCAAGTGCGTTTATGAAAAATTAATGTACATTTGTAGTAATTAAAAAAATGATAAAAAATGAAACGAGACTCTATTTTTAATGATGTAAATAAGTTAATAAAAAAACTTAACGAAGGTGTTAAATCTATTTCTGATAAAACAAAAGCGGATGATATTGATTATGACATTGTCTTAGATAACATTAAGTTAATATATTCTAATGTTAAACTATTGCGTGATTTTAAGGAAGAAGAGAATGAATTAGTTTTTGATATGAATTTCAACTTTCAACAAAATGATGTTAACTCTATTAAAAATGAATCAAAAGACAATATTAAAATAGGGGAAAGTAATACGAGTAAGATAAATATTTTATTGTCAGGTGTAAGTGAGCGTTTATCTAAAGTTGAGAATGAAGAAAAAAAAGACGTAAAAGAAGAAAAATATTTTGTTCCAAATAAATTGCCTGTAGAGGAAATTTCAATTTCTGAAATAAAAGAAGGAGATAATATAAAGATTGAGATGGAAGGTACAACAGAATTGCCTGTAGTGGAAATTCCAGTACCCGAAGTTAAAGAAGAAGATAATATAAAGATTGAGTTGGAATATACAAAAAAATTGCCTGTAGAGGAAATTCTAACTACAGAATGGAAAGAAGAATTAAGTTCAAAGATTGAGACAGACGAAGAAATTGAAGAAAAAACAACAATTATTCAAGAAAATATAGAAATAACAACAGAGAAAAAAACACATACGCACATAACAACAACAATGGCAGACCTGTTTGCTGATATTGAAGAACCTCAAAAAGAGAGTAAGATAATTAATGACATAACAAATGCGCAAGATAAGATTTCTTTAAATGATAAAATTTCCAGAAATAAAGAAGACAACAGTATTGCCATGAAGCTGCAAAACAATCCGATAACTGACATAAAGAAATTTATAGGAATTAATGAAAAATTTCAAATGGTTAATGAATTATTTAAAGGAGGCCTTGATGAATATAATAACTTCATAAGCACTATTAATTCTTTTAATAATTTAAAAGAAGCCGAAGACTATTTGTTAGCAATAACTGAGTCTAAACAATGGAATAAAGATTTAGATGCTTACACATTTATTTCTGAACTTATACGAAGAAGATATTTATAAACAATAAAAAAACAATACATTATGAAGATTTCAGTAGAAGTGAGTTATTATCCATTAAATACGGAGTTTATACCTCATATTAAAAATTTTATTGATAGGTTAAACTTGAATAAAAATATAGTTGTTCTTACAAACAACATGAGTACTCAAATTTTTGGAGAATATGATGAAGTATTCAACACAATACAAAAGGAGATTAAAAAATCTTTTGAGCTACCTCACTCTGTTTTTGTAATGAAGATAATTAATGCGGATTTAAATAAGTAGTAAATAAAAATAAATTAAAAAATGAGAAAAGTAAATATTTTATTAATCTTGACAATAGCTCTTATTATGGGATGTAAAAACACACAACAAGTTGACGATTACGCAACTTTTATAAAAGAATATGAATCAAAAGTGATTCCTTTAGTAAAACAAAGCTCTTTAGCTTATTTTGAAGCTTCTATATCTGGGAAAGATGAAGACTACCAAAAGTCTGCGGATATGCAAATTGAAATAACTAAAATCTTCTCAAATAAAGCTTTATTTGAAAAAATAAAAACAATCAAAGAATCTGAAAAAATTACAAATGAAGTTGACAAAAGAAGAGTTGAAGTATTATATAATGCTTTCTTGTCAAATCAAGTTGACACTAATCAGCTTAAAGAAATAATCAATTTACAAACAGAGGTAGAAAAGAAATTCTCTACATTTAGAGCTGATGTTGCTGGCAAAAAATTAACTGATAATGAAATTGAAGACATTCTAAGAATGTCAAAAGATTCTAAAAAGTTAGAAGAAGCATGGAGAAGTAGCAAAAAAGTAGGGACTTTAGTTTCTGATGATGTAATAAAATTAGCAAAGAAAAGAAATGAAATTGCAAAATCATTAGGATATGACAATTACCATCAAATGAGTTTAATGCTAAGTGAACAAAACCCGAAAGAAATTGAAAAGATTTTTGATGAGTTAGATGCTCTTACTAAAGATACCTATATTAAAGTTAAATCAGAAATGGATGCTATTTTAGCAAAGGAATTAAATATAAAACCAGAGCAATTAATGCCTTGGCATTATCAAAATAGATTTTTTCAAGAAGCTCCTAAAATTTATAATGTAGATTTAGATAAATATTATCAAAAAGCAAACATCGAAAAAATTACAAAAGATTATTACAATGGAATTGGGTTACCGATAGATGATATCCTTGCTAAAAGTGATTTATATGAAAAACCAAATAAATATCAACATGCTTATTGTATTGATATTGATAATGAAGGCGATGTGAGGGTGCTTTGCAACATAAAACCTAATTTTAATTGGATGGGAACAATGTTGCATGAGTTTGGACATGCTGCTTATGATAAATACATTGATAGCACATTACCTTACGATCTTAGAAACCCCGCTCATACTTTCACAACAGAAGCTATTGCTATGATTTTTGGACGACTTGCATCTAATTCAGAATGGATGAAAGGAATGATAAACATTTCAGATAAAGAAGTGCAAGAAATAAAACAACCTGCTTTTAACTCCTTGAAATTGCAACAAATCGTATTCAGTCGTTGGTCACAAGTTATGTTTAGATTTGAAAAAAGCTTATATGAAAACCCAGACCAAGACCTTAACAGATTATGGTGGGATTTAGTTGAAAAATACCAAATGATAAAACGTCCTTCTGATACAAAGGAAGCAGATTGGGCTTCAAAGATTCATATTGCTTCTTCTCCTTGTTATTATCATAATTATCTATTAGGTGAATTATTAGCATCTCAACTAAATCATTACATTACAGTTAACATTATTAAATCTAAAGATTTTAATAATCAAAGCTTTGTTGGAAATAAAGAAGTTGGTAAATACCTAATAGAAAAAGTGTTTAAGCCTGGTTCAAAATATCAATGGAACAAAATGATTGAATTAGCAACAGGTGAAAAACTTACAGCTAAATACTATGCTGAACAATTTGTAAATAATTAATAAATTTTGAAATAAATAAAAAGCGTCTTCTAGATTTTTCTTGGAGGCGTTTTTTTTAGGGGGGATTTAAGTTTACTTTATTTTTAGAATGAGTAGATAAGAATGCTGTAATAACTTGAAAATTATAATCAGTTTTTATGTTTTGATGATTACATTGAGGTAAATTTAATTAGGTTTTAAATATGTGTCTTGTCATAAAATTAGGTTTGCATAAAAAACTATAAATTAAGAACAAAGACGGTAAACTTATTTCAGAATTACCTAAAATAAACGTGAGTTAGATTATTTTTTCTACATATACATATTATACTAATTGTTAATATTTTACTAAAAAAATAGGTTTGAGTGACTTTAGGGTTAAATAAATGAGAATTAACAGCATGTAATACAATGGAAATTAACAAGTTAAATACATTTACATAGTATACTAAATATTAAATTATTACAAACAATAGTAACAATATAGAATGTTATTAAAAATAGTTTGTAATATTTTTTTAGATTTATGGTAGTTTATTTTTAAATTCAAAAAAAAAGATTATTAAATGTTTGCATTATTAAATTTCCACGTTTTTATTTTTACTTGGCAATAGAGATTTTTAATAATGAAATAATTTTTATAATGTATTTTGCATACTTTTTATGCAAAAAAAAATTACTTTTGTCAAAAATTATAAATTTAAAAAAGATGAATTGTATAAACAAATTAATTGTTATCACTATGTTATTTAGCTTATTTAGTTGTTCAGAAGATAAAAAAACAGAAAAAGAAGATTTTGTTTTTCAAACAGAGCAATTTGACGATGTCAAAATTCTAAGGTATCAGGTTCCTAATTTTGAAAACTTAACTATCAAGCAAAAAGAATTTATTTACTATCTTTATGAAGCGGCATTGAGTGGAAAAGATATATTATTTGATCAAAATTATAAATACAATCTTTTTGTTAAAAGGTCTATTGAGAACATAATTAATACTTATAATGGAGATATTAATTCTGCTGAATATAAAGAATTTATTATTTATGCAAAAAAAATATGGTTTTCTAATGGTATTCATCATCATTATTCAAATGATAAGTTTCAACCAGAATTTTCTGAAACGTTCTTTAGTTCTTTGATTGATAATTCTGATAAGTCAAAATTTCCTTTAATAGATAATCAATCTTTTGATGAATACAAGGAGTTTATTGCAAAAATCATTTTTGATAAGTCGATTGCACCTAAAAAAGTTTGTCAAGATAATGGTGTTGATATAGTGAAAAATTCAGCTGTTAATTTTTATGAAAACGTTTCTCAAAAGGAAGTTGAAGATTATTATAATAAGCTTATTGACAACAATGATTTAACTCCAATTTCATATGGATTAAATTCAAAGTTAGTAAAAGAGAATGGCAAAATTGTGGAAAAAATATGGAAAGTAGGAGGAATGTATTCAAATGCTATAGAGAAAATAGTTTATTGGTTGGAAAAGGCAACAACTGTTGCTGAAAATGATCAACAAAAACAGTCATTGTTAAAGTTAGTGGAATACTATAAAACAGGTGATTTAAAGAAATTTGATGAATATAGCATACTTTGGTTACAAGATACGGCTTCATTGGTTGATGTAGTAAATGGATTTATTGAAGTTTATGCTGACCCAATGGGTAAAAGAGGTACATTTGAGTCAATGGTTTCTTTAAGAGATATAGATGCATCAAAAAGGGCAAAAACAATAAGTGAAAATGCTAAATGGTTTGAAGAAAATCTTCCTATAGATAATGTTTACAAGAAAGAAGAAGTGAAAGGTGTTACAGCAAAAGTTATTAACGTTGTTGTTGAATCTGGCGATGCCTCTCCTGCAACACCAATAGGAGTAAATCTTCCAAATGCTGATTGGATTAGAAAAGACTATGGTTCAAAATCAGTAACAATAGGAAATATAGTTTATGCTTATGATCAAGCTTCAAAATCATCAGGCTCTTTAGAAGAGTTTATGTATAACAAGGAAGACATTGAAATGGCTAAAAAATGGGGAAGTATAGCTTCAAATATTCATACTGATTTACATGAGATTATAGGACATGGAAGTGGTCAGTTAAAAAAAGGAGTTGCAGACCCAAGTCAAACACTAAAAAACTACGCATCACCACTAGAAGAAACTAGAGCTGAATTAGTTGGATTGTATTTTTTAGCAGATAAGAAGATGATAGATTTAAAACTATTGGAAAGCCCAGAAGTAGCTAAGGTTGCTTATAATAATTATATTACAAATGGGCTATTAAAGCAATTAGTAAGAATTAAACCTGATAATACCATACAGCAAGCACACATGAGAGCTAGACAGCTTATAGCAAAATGGGCGTACGAATTGGGTAAAGCTGAAAATGTAATAGAAAAGAAAACAAAAGAAGGAAAAACTTATTTTGTTATTAATGATTATGAAAAATTAAGAACTGTTTTTGGCAAACAGCTAAAAGAAATACAAAGAATAAAATCAGAAGGAGATTTTAATGCTGGTAAAAATCTGATAGAAAACTATGCTGTTAATGTAGATAAAGAAATACATAAAGAAGTGTTAGAAAGATGGAGTAAATTAAAAATAGCTCCTTATGCTGGGTTTATAAATCCAGAGTTACAACCTGTTATTAAAGATGGAAAGATAATAGATATTGAAATAAGCTATCCAAAAGATTTTAAAACACAAATGATTAACTATAGTAAACATTACTCTTTATTGCCTGTTATTAATTAGGATATAAAGAATTGGGTCAGATTGTTAAATATAAGTCTCTTTATTTAAACTATGAAATTTATGGTGAAGGGAAGTCTATTTTATTTGCTTTCCATGGATTTGGTCAATCAAACCGCATATTTAAAGAGTTTGTAAATACGCATGGTAGTAATTACAAAATATATGCTTTTGACCTTTTTTTTCATGGTAAAAGTTATATTGAAGACTTTAACCCAAATATAGACTATACAACAGATTTTGTTAATGCCATAAAGTTAATAACAGAAGAGAATAAAATTGAGAAATTTGATGTTTTTGGTTATAGCATAGGAGTTAGAAGTGCTTTAATATGTTTGCAAAATTTACACACTATAATTGACAAGGTTTACATTGCAAGTCCTGATGGTATTATTAATAATTTTTGGTTTGATTTTGCAACAAAGAATGTCATTGGTAAAAAACTATTTAGGTATTTTCTCATTAGGAGCAGTTTGCTAGTTAGTTTAATTAAACTATCCAGATTTATTGTTAAATTTAATAAGCAAACGTTAACATATATTTGCAAAAGTGTAAACACTGAAGGAAAAATATTTAATGTTTATAATATATGGATGCTTTACTCTTTTTTCAATGTTGATTTATTTAACTTATTAAATAAAATAAACCGAAATAATGATTTTTTGACAATATTATTAGCAAAAAATGATCAAATTATAAATAATCCCAAAATTATAAAATTGTTAAAGATTCATAATTTTAATAATTATAAAATTTTAAATACAAATCACTACGAAATTATAAGCCACATAATACATGCTTCTTGATAATATTATAGTTTTTTATATATTATTTTAATTAAAATTTTCTTTGCCAATTTAAAACAATAACATATCTTTGCTATGTGAAACTAGTTATTAGAAAAAAAAAAATATTAATTTAAAATAAAATAAAATGAAAAAAAACAGACTTCTTATTTTTGCTGCACTTCTTATGATTATTGCATCGGGTGTTAATGCTCAGTACATTATCCCAAAAAGCGAATTACCTCAAAGACCACAAATTAAACAACAAGTTTATACTCCAGTAAAACAACAACGAAATCATCTAAAAACAGAAAGTTATGCTTTTTTTGGTGGTTATAATAATATGGTGCAAGCAATTGCTAATTCAATGAGTCCAAATTCTGTTTTACTTTATGCTACGCCACTTACAAATGATACAACAATGAAAATAGCTTATTGGGACAATACAAGTGCAAAAATTTCATATTATAAACCATTATTTATGGGAGCCTCATGTGTCCTTGATCCAAATACAGAATACTTTTCTGATTACTATTATGACAAGGATTATAGAGTGGGTCTAAGTTCTTATAAAATAGACTCTATTTTTATTAGAGGTAACTATAAAAGAGTTAGTAACAGTAGTGTTGTTGACACTTTAATAATAGAATTAGTTTACGGAGATACTTCAAACGCTTTTTTAACTTTATCTACAACTACTAGCCCAATACAATATTATGCCGCACCACAATGGATAAAAGATAATTATGCCGCAAATAATATGGGGCGTTTGCATGGTAATGGATATAAAGTTATAAAAAGACTTTTAACTGTTAATGATAGTATTTTAGATCCAAACGTAGTTAAATCTCTTCCAATAGCTATAAATTTTGAAGTTCCATCAAAAAACTATGTGGGAATAACATATGTTTTTAAATCTGGTGTTCCAAGAGTTAATTTACCAGCAGAACCAATATTAAATTCATCTAAAGATGCAGAAAATAATGATGTTTATCAAGATATTAATTCATTTTCAGCTGCTTATTATTCACATGAAAATGAAGACGAAATTTTTTATGATCCAACATCATTATCTATGAATTATTCAATTACAAGCTACCATTATGGACAAAAATGGTCAGGAGGAGCTAGTTTTTACAATTATGCATTATACAATGTTGCTGATATAGGATGGGACATTATGTATAGTATAAGCTTAGTTAAATTACCTTTATTTAATGATAAAATTCTTGAGGAAGATAAAACTATATGTAAAGGAGAAACTGTAAAATTAGAAGCACAATATGCAGATAGTTACTTATGGAGTAATGGGGCTACTTCTCAAAGTATTATGGTAAAACCTGCTATTAATACATCATATAAAGTAACAGCATACCAAGATAATGAAAGCGCAACAGATGTAATAAATATAACAGTTTTAAATGCATCTTTTAATGCTGGTTCAGATCAAACAATGTGTAATGGAGGAGCAGCCGAATTAACGGCTACAGGGTCAGGTTATTACAGTTGGAGTACAGGTAGTTCAAATGCAATTATATCGGTAAGTCCTGCAAGTAGTACTTTTTATTTTGTAACAGGCACAAGTAACACTTGTAAATCTGTAGATACTGTAATTGTTGTAGTAAATCAAGATGGCTATTATAACTTTGCAAGTATAACTAAAACACAAAATAATGACAACACCGTTACCTTAACAGCTTTGCCTGCATCAGTAGGAATAACTTATTTATGGAATACTGAAAGCACTAATCAAAGCATTATTGTAAGTTCAGCTAATAGTAATGTAACGTATAGTGTTACTGTAACACAAGGCTTATCAAAATGTTATTCTATAGCAAGTACAACTCTTACTAATTTAACCGAAACAGAACAAATAGAAGCTTCTCTTTCTATATATCCTATGCCAATTATAGAAGAAATAAATATTTCTTTTAATTTACTAAATTCAGATAATGTTAATATTACTATTACAGATATTGTAGGAAAAAATATTTATAATGAGAATGTAAAAACTAATGGAACTTCAATAGTTAAAAATATAAACACAAAAAATATGACAAAAGGTGTTTATACTCTTAAAATAGAAACACAAAACGGAAATGTTGTACAAAAAATAATTAAAAATTAATATACAAAAACACTTAATCGTACTAAAATCATTTCTCTTATTAAAACCATGCTAAAAATAGCATAGTTTTTTTATATTGAGACCATTACAAAAAGTAGGATTTAATAATTTCGTTATTAAATCTCAATAATCCTGACTTCGTCGCTTGATTTTTTCTTCTTTTGCAAATTTCAGTAAATCAATAATTTATAATTTTTGCGACACCTTTTTGGGTGTCGC
>MEOD01000048.1 GCA_001768555.1 Bacteroidetes bacterium GWF2_29_10 | reverse complement strand
AAAATAAGACGTAATGCAAACAAAATCAATTTAATACAAGCTTAGCTTGACGGCTATGACATATAAAGCACATATAGAGTACATATACAGCACATTAATCTCGCTTTTAACTCTTAATAATCAACCTCGAAATCACATTTAATACTAATAATCAAATGATTAACCATTTAAATTAAATCATATTTATTTTTTATTATTTAAAAGAATACACACCCTTTGTTTTGATTATCAGTATATTAACCAAAATAATACAATATGATAAAATTGATTGTACTTTTTTAATAGCTAAAATTACCTCCAATGCTTTATACATTCTTCTGTAAATTATATTACCATATACCAACAAATTTAACAATCCAAAAACAAAATAAAAGATTTACTATTATTTATAACTATTAATTTTTAGCTATTGTATCCCTTATCGTGCTTATTCGTTTGATTGGATTTTTCCAGTTTACTAAAACTTTGACAATCTAAATTTTGATATTATTTGTGAAAAAAGTGTTACATTTGCCATTATAAAGGGGGGAATTTGGGTAACCTCAAAAGTAATAATTTGAATAAATATTACTCCTTCCTTTTAAATTGTTTAGGACGCTATTGATTTTAAATTTTTAAATTAATAACTAAAATAATAATAATATGGAAAATATTGAAAAAGTATTAAACACCATGAAATCAGCAGCACAACCTCTTAGTGCTGGTCAAATAGCAGAATTATCTGGATTGGATAAAAAAGAAGTAGAAAAAGCTATGAAACAATTAAAAATTGAAGAAAAAATTTCATCTCCAAAACGTTGTTATTGGGAAACAATTAAATAATGGGAATTATGAATATTGAAGCCTTATTTAATATATCTTATGGATTATATATAGTCACATCTGGAAACGTGGAAAAAGGAAATGGATTTATATCAAATACGGTATTTCAAGTAACTGCTGAGCCCCCTAAATTTGCTTTATGCTGTAATAAAAATAATTACACATCTGAAATAATTAAAAAAACAAACATAATTTCAGTTTCTATATTACAAAAACAAGCCTCTTCTGAAATATTTGGACGATTTGGGTACAAATCAGGACGAGATTTTGATAAAATGAAAGGAATGGACATAAAATATGGAGAAACTGGGGTTCCTATAGTATTAAATGAATCTATTGCTTATCTAGAATGTAAACTTATAGAGACTATTGATGTTGGAACTCACCTATTGTTTATTGTTGATTTAATTAATGCAGAAATTATTGATAACTCGCTAGAGCCTTTAACATATTCTTATTATAGAGAAGTAAAAAAAGGAGTTGCACCTAAAAATGCACCTACTTATATTGATAAATCAAAAATTAACAACATTATCGAAAATAATAATTTAAAGAAATTCAAATGTACAGCATGTGGATATATATATGACGAAACCGTTGAATCAAATATTTTTGTAAATTTGCACAATGATTGGAAATGTCCTATATGTGGATGTGATAAAGAATGCTTTATTTTACTGTAATTTTTAATAAAATAATATATAACAATTATGACTAAATCTTTAAAGGGAACTAAAACAGAACAAAATCTGTTAAAATCTTTTGCTGGCGAATCGCAAGCAAGAAACAGATATGAATTTTTTGCAAAAGTAGCAAAAAAAGAAGGTTATGAACAAATATCAGCTATATTTCAAAAAACTGCTAACCAAGAAAAAGAACACGCCAAAAGGTTCTTTAAATTCTTAGAAGGCGGAATGGTTGAAATTACAGCAATGTATCCAGCTGGCATTATAGGTACAACTAAAGAAAACCTAAAAGCCGCAGCAGAAGGCGAAAATGAAGAGTGGACTGAATTATATCCTAAGTTTGCAGAAATTGCTAAAGAAGAGGGTTTTACAGAAATAGCTACTGCCTTTAAAATGATTGCTAAAGTTGAAGCTGAACATGAAAAAAGATATTTAAAACTGCTTCAAAGTATTTCTGAAGATAAAGTATTCAAAAAAGACGGAAAAGTTTGGTGGGAATGCATTAATTGTGGATATATATATGAATCAGAAAAAGCTCTTGAAAATTGTCCAGCTTGTATTCATCCAAAAGCTTATATGCAATTAGCTGAAAATAATTATTAATAGATTTATTTTATCTAAAAAAAACACCAATTTTGGAAGTCTCCAATTTTGGTGTTTTTACATTTATAACAAATTACATGTTTTTAATTGATACCCATTCACATATTTACTTAGACAACTTTGATAATGATAGGCAAATAGCAATTGATAGAGCATTACAAGAAAATGTTAAAATAATATTATTACCTAATATTGATTCGGGAAGTATTAAAAAAGTTCTTGATTTAGCTTCTAAAAATGAAGGAATATGCTATCCAATGTTAGGATTACATCCAACTAGCATAAAAGAAAATTATAAAGAAGAATTAGACATTATTGAGAAAGCAATATCTCTACATAAAATTATTGCAGTTGGTGAGATTGGTTTAGATTTATACTGGGACAAATCATTTATAAACCAACAGATTGAAGCATTAGAAAAACAAATAAATATTGCGAACAATCATAAATTACCAATAGTTTTACATGTTAGGGATGCTTTTAATCATATTTTTGATGTTATTGAAAGTAATAAAAATGATGAAAAAGGAGTTTTTCACTGCTTCTCTGGAAAACTTGACGATGCCATTAGAGCTGTTGATTTAGGTTACTATCTTGGAATAGGAGGACCCGTTTCTTACAAAAACAGCATACTGCCTTCAATAATTAAAGAAATTGGAATAAATAAAATAATATTAGAAACTGATTCACCTTATCTTTCTCCTATGCCATACAGAGGAAAGCGCAACGAACCCGCTAATATTAAAATAATAGCTAACACTATTAGTGAAATATTAGGCATAACAATTGATGAAGTTGCAAGAATTACAACCAACAACGCTCTAAAATTATTTGATATAGAAAATAAACAAGCATGAGAACAAGAATTTTAATTATATACACAGGCGGAACTATAGGAATGATGAAAGACCACTCAACAGGGACTTTAATGCCTATGAACTTTATGAAAATTATAACACACCTTCCTGAACTTAACCAATTACCTTGCGATATTGATTCATATTCATTTAAAGAACCTATCGACTCAGCTGATATGAATCCTGAAAAATGGATTAATATTGCTGAAATAATAGAGAAAAATTATGATGATTATGATGGATTTATAATACTTCACGGATCTGATACTATGGCTTATACAGCATCCGTTCTTAGTTTTTTATTTGAAAATTTAGCAAAACCAGTAATACTAACAGGAAGCCAATTACCTATAGGTGAAATAAGAACCGATGGAAGAGAAAATATAATATCTGCCGTTGAAATTGCTACTGGAAACAAAAACGGAAAACCAATAATACAAGAAGTATGCATTTACTTCGAACATAAATTATTTAGAGGAAATCGTTCTCATAAATTTGATGCCGAACAATTTAGAGCATTCCGATCAATCAATTACCCTCTTCTAGCTAACACAGGCGTTTATATATCTTACAACAATTCATCTATAGGAAATTTTAATAAAGGAGAATTCAAAGTTCATAAAAAACTTGACGATAACATTGCTATATTAAAACTCTTTCCTGGCATAAAGCAGGAAGTTGTTCAAAGCGTTTTTAATATTAAAGGATTAAAAGCTGTTGTAATGGAAACATATGGAACAGGAAATGCCCCTACAGCAAAATGGTTTGTTGACACATTAAAAAAAGCTACAGATAAAGGAATTATTATACTAAATATAACTCAATGCAAAGGTGGAGCCGTTGAATTAGGAAAATACATCACAAGTTTAGCTATGGCTAACAAAAATAACATTGTTAGCGGAAATGATATAACCACAGAAAGTGCAGTTACAAAGCTAATGTATTTATTCGGAAACTACTCTAACGACATTGACAAAATAAAAAAATTACTAACAAAAAGCCTTAGAGGCGAAATGACTGAATATAATGACTGATTATAATCAACAGTTTGGGGATAAAGGTGAAAATATTGCTATTGATTTTCTTTTAGAATTAGGATATGCTATATTAGAAAAGAATTGGAGACATAATAATCTCGAAATTGACATTGTTGCTAAACTTAATGACACTATTGTTATTGTCGAAGTAAAAACTCGCAAAACTGATATATTTGGTGACCCTGAAGAATTTGTTAATAGAACAAAACAAAAGTTAATAATTAAAGCTGCAAATTCATACATATTCAGAAAAAACATAAACCTTGACGTTCGTTTTGACATTATTGCAATAATAAAAGATGAAAAAGGAATGTCCATAAAACATATACCTGACGCATTCTATCCAGAAGTAAATTAATAAAAAAACAAGAAACCTCTTTACAAAAAATAAAACTAAACAAATTATTTTAGTGCAATGTGAATTTCCATCCACTGTTCTTCCTGACTCTCATTTTTTTTTAGATAATTTATTGCAAAAAAAATTATTATTAAGTAGAACTTTTGACTTTTTTCGCAAACCTTAAATAAATATTTTTTAGAAAAATTATCTAAAATATGTATCTTTTTTGTTTATTTGCAAGTAAAATAGAAGTTTTAAAAATGAAATTATTTTTTAATTAATATTGTTAATTTATGAAGAAAATTATTAGTCTATTGTCTTTAATCGCTTTGCCTTACCTAACTTTTGCAAGTGAAGCTGATTTAAAAATTCCAGAATCTATAAAATCTGAAGGTATTTTGTATTGGGGTTTTTTTGTTACTTTTTTAGGATTATTATTTGGATTGTATCAATTTATGAAAGTAAAAAAGTTACCTGCTCATAAATCAATGTTAGAAATAGCAGACGTTATTTACAAAACATGTATTGTTTATTTGAAACAGCAAGGTAAATTTTTATCTATTTTATTTTTATTTATAGGTTCTGCAGTTGCAGGATATTTTGGATTTTTAGCAAAAGATCATGCAGGTAATGCTTTATTTGGAATTGGAGGAGTGTTATTAATTTTAGCATGGACAGTTATTGGTATTTTAGGTTCTTATGCAGTTGCTGCATTTGGAATTAGAATGAATACTTTAGCTAATGCAAGAATGGCATTTGCATCATTAAAGCGTAATCCTTTACAATTATTAAATATTCCATTAAATGCTGGTATGAGTATTGGAGTTGTACTGATTTGTGTTGAATTGATAATGATGCTTATAATACTATTATTAATGCCTGGTGATTTAGCTGGTGCTTGTTTTATAGGTTTTGCAATAGGTGAATCATTAGGAGCTAGTGCATTAAGAATAGCAGGAGGTATTTTTACCAAGATAGCAGATATTGGTTCAGATTTAATGAAAGTTGTATTTAAAATAGGTGAAGACGATCCTCGTAATCCAGGTGTTATAGCAGACTGTGTAGGTGACAATGCTGGCGATAGTGTTGGACCAACAGCAGATGGATTCGAAACTTATGGAGTAACAGGAGTTGCCTTAATATCTTTTATATTATTAGCCATTGGAGGTTCTGCTTTAGGCATGGATGAATCTGTAACTAGTATTCTTCAAGTTAAGTTATTAGTTTGGATTTTTGTGATGAGAATATTAATGATAATAACTTCTGTTGTAGCTTTCTGGATTAATAATTTTATAAGTAATATTAGATATACAGGAAAAGATGATTTAGATTTTGAACAACCATTAACTAATTTAGTATGGATAACTTCATTATTGTCTATTTCTGTTACTTATCTATCTAGTTATTTTTTGATTCCAGAATTAAATGGTAATACAGATATGTGGTGGATTTTATCTACAATAATAAGTTGTGGAACAATAGGCGGAGCATTAATCCCTGAATTTACAAAAATATTTACTTCTCCAAAGTCAGCTCATGTTAATGAAGTTGTAAGTGCAGGTCGTGAAGGCGGACCTTCTTTAACAATACTATCTGGACTTGTTGCTGGAAACTTCAGTGCATTTTGGACTGGCTTAGTATTTTTCTTTTTAATGTTTGTTGCTTATATTACAAGTACAATGGGTTTAGATGGTTTTATGGTTTATCCTTCAATATTTGCCTTTGGTCTTGTTGCTTTTGGATTATTAGGCATGGGGCCTGTAACAATAGCTGTAGATAGTTATGGTCCAGTAACAGATAATGCACAATCAGTTTATGAATTGTCATTAATAGAGGATATCCCAAATGTATCAGAAGAAATAGAAAAGGATTTTGGATTTAAACCAGATTGGGAAAAATCCAAACATTATTTAGAAGCAAATGATGGAGCTGGAAATACATTTAAAGCTACAGCAAAACCTGTACTAATAGGAACAGCAGTTGTTGGAGCAACAACAATGATTTTTTCTTTGATTTTAATGATTGAAAAAACATTAGGAGTTAAGCCAGAAGAAATACTTAACTTATTAAACCCATATTCTATATTAGGTTTTATTTTAGGAGGAGCTGTTATATATTGGTTTACAGGGGCTTCAATGCAAGCTGTAACAACAGGAGCTTACAGAGCTGTTGAATATATAAAAAGAAATATAAACTTAGATCCAGATGCACCAAAAAAAGCAGATTTAGAGAAATCAACAGAAGTTGTTAAAATTTGTACTCAATACGCACAAAAGGGAATGTTTAACATCTTTATAGGAATATTCTTTTTTGCATTAGCATTTGCATGCTTTTCTTCTCCATCAAGCATCGGAGGAAATGATGCTGTTGCTTTGTTTATCAGCTATCTTATTGCTATAGCAGTATTTGGTTTATTTCAAGCAGTATTTATGGCTAATGCTGGAGGTTGTTGGGATAATGCCAAAAAAGTAGTTGAAGTTGACCTTAAAGAAAAAGGAACTCCTTTACATGATGCAATGGTTGTAGGTGATACAGTTGGAGACCCATTTAAAGATACATCTTCTGTAGCTTTAAACCCAATTATAAAATTTACGACATTATTTGGACTTCTTGCTATGGAAATAGCAATCTCTGAAAGCTTTAGGAATGTTGCACCATACGTAGGTATTGTATTTTTTGCAATAGCTTTAGTGTTTGTATGGAGATCGTTCTATAAAATGAGAATAAAATAATTCGCTATTAGTTTATTTTATTAAAAACATAAAAAAACATTAACCTGTATAGACTATAATAATCTATCAGGTTAATGTTTTTTTATAGGGGGAAGGACCGACCAATTTTTATATTTATTGAAATAAGTATTGATAAAATAGAATGACTTTTGCAATGGTCTCATTTTTGTGTAATTGATTGATTTATAACGTTTTGGTTGTTATAATATAATGTTACTCTTTAGTGCTTAATTTATATTTTTGACGATTTAAATTAAAAGAGTTGATTTAAAACAGATGAATACATTTTTTTGATATGAATTTTGTAAAAAAAAAACGCAATAAGTTGATATCATCCAACGAGCTCTTCTTGCTCGCTATAAATGACTTTAAACATATTGTTGGCTTGATTTAATCCTTTGATATTCTCAATAATCATATTTAGCTTACCGTTATTATCCCTTAGTATAGCTTTATACTTATTGCTTTGAACAAAATTAATTATTTTGGCAAATGTGTCTGACTGATAATATGCAGAATCACTTGTTCCTACAAAGTATGAAACTAATTTATTATTGCGAAAAACAATTTTTTCTATTCCGAGTTTTTTTGCTTGCCATCTTAGTCTTAACGCCTCAAATAATGCTTTGGTCTCATCTGGAATCAAGCCAAACCTATCAACCATATTTCGCTTATACTCTTCTATTGATTTTTCATCTTCCAAATTATCAATTTCCCTATAAATATTCAATCTTTCTTTTATGCTTTCAATGTAATAGTCTGGAATCATAATTTCTAAGTCTGTTTCTATTTGACATTCTTTAGTAAAATCATTGTTTTTTAGTTCTTCTTCAAATAAATCTTTAAACTCAGTCTCTTTTAATTCGACGATGGCTTCATCCAATATCTTATGGAATGTTTCAAATCCAATTTCGCTTATAAATCCACTTTGCTCTGCCCCAAGTAAGTTGCCAGCACCACGTATTTCCAAATCACGCATTGCTATATTTATTCCACTTCCCAAGTCGGAAAACTCTTCTATTGCTTTCATCCTTTTTCTTGCCTCCTCAGAAAGCAAATAAGGGGGATAGGTTAATAAATAACAAAAAGCTTTACGATTAGTCCTTCCTACTCTTCCTCTTAGCTGATGCAGGTCACTTAAGCCAAAATTATGCGCATCATTTATTATTATTGTATTAGCATTTGAGATGTCTAATCCCGATTCTATTATAGTTGTTGCAACTAATACATCGTAATAACCTTCGATGAAATCTATCATTAGTTTTTCTAATTTATCGCCTTCCATGCGCCCATGACCTATTCCTATTCGAATATCAGGGCATAATCTTTGAATTTTTCCTGCAATTTCTTGTATGTTTTCAATTCTATTGTTGACGAAATAAACCTGACCTCCTCTGCTTACCTCATACATTATAGCATCTCTTATTAACTCTTCTTTAAATACTCGCACAAATGTTGTTATTGGATATCTATTTGGAGGAGGGGTGTTTATTATAGAAAGATCACGTGCTCCCATAAGAGAGAATTGTAATGTTCTAGGAATTGGAGTTGCGGTTAAAGTTAATGTTGCAACATTAGTCTTCATCATTTTAATCTTTTCTTTAATAGATACTCCAAATTTTTGCTCTTCATCAATAATTAATAAACCTAAATCTTTAAACTCAACATCTTTACTTGCCAATCTATGGGTGCCTATTATTATGTCTGTTTTACCTTCTTTTAACTTTAGTAATGTTTCCTTCTTCTCTTTTGTGCTTTTAAATCTATTTATATAATCGACATTGCATGGAAAATCTTTTAAACGTTCTTTAAATGTTCTATAATGTTGTAATGCTAATATTGTTGTAGGGACTAATACAGCAACCTGCTTACTATCATTAACAGCTTTGAATGCAGCTCTTATTGCAATTTCGGTCTTTCCAAAGCCAACGTCTCCACAAACAAGTCTATCCATTGGATAATCCCTCTCCATATCTCTTTTAACGTCATTAGTTGACTTAATTTGATCAGGAGTGTCAATGTACATAAATGAAGATTCTAACTCATATTGCAAATAAGTGTCGGGTGAAAATTTATAACCTCTTGCAGCCTTTCGTTCTGCGTAAAGCTTAATCAAATCTTTCGCTATATCTTTTACCCTCTGCTTTGTTTTTTTCTTTAAATTTTGCCATACATTTGAGCCTAAGCGATGCAAACTTGGCGCAATCCCATCCTTTCCTGTATATTTAGAAATTCGATGAAGCGAATGTATGCTAACATATAATAAGTCGTTATCTTTATAAATTAAGCGTATCGCCTCTTGCAACTTACCTTTAACATCTATCTTTTCTAACCCATCAAAGATTCCTATTCCATGATCTATATGAGTAACGTAATCACCTTTTTTTAAATCATATAAATCTTTTAAATTTATAGCTTGCTTTGCGGAATAGTTTTCTTTTAATTTAAATTTATGGTAACGCTCAAATATCTGATGGTCGGTGTAGCAATTTATTTTATTGTCATTATCAATAAATCCCTCTTTTATTGAAATATAAGAATATTTTATATTCAGTTTATCCTTATTGTATTCACTAGGAAGCTTTATATCTTCAGTAATTGATTGAAAATGTTCGACCTGCTTGGGATTGTCTGAAAATATAAAGTTAATATAGTTTAATTCCGACTTTTCTATAAGATGTTTAAATAATAATTCGAAATTCTTATAAAATGAAGGTTGTGGACTAAAATTATATTCAACGGTATTAGTCGTTTCATAATACTTATTATTTCCAAACTCTATTAGTTTCTTGTTTATTAATGAATCTTCAAATACGGTAGCATCACAAAACAAGTCAGATGGAATTATATGCGAAATAGCAGATTCTTTTTTGGTTAAATAGATTTCTTCTGCAATTTGATATTCTTTATCTATTCTAGACTTTATTAATTCAATGGAATCAACCCACACAACAGAATTATTTGTTAAATAATCTAAAAATGGAATGCGTTTTTCAATCACAAATCCTTTATTTTGATAATTAGGTAATACTGAGATTTTATTGTGCTTACTTATTGACAATTGGTTTTCTATATCAAAAGTTCGCAATGACTCAACTTTATCGCCATTCAACTCTATCCTAAATGGATAATCGTTAGAAAAAGAAAACACATCTATTATGCCTCCCCTTATAGAATACTGTCCTGGCTCAATAACAAAATCACTACGTTCAAAATTATAATCTGTCAAGACATCCATTAAAAAATCTATGCTCAACGATTCATTTAGATGAATCTCCAGAGTGTTCTCTGAAAAAAATGTCTTTGAAACGACCTTCTCTGATAATGCTTGCGGGAAAGTGACAACTACATTGCGATTTAAACTCTTTGATATCTTATTCAAAACCTCCGTTCGCATTAAAACATTAGAATTGTCGACCTCTTCTATATTGTAAGGCTTTCTGTAACTGGCTGGATAAAATAAAATATTGAGATTGTCGCCTTCATCTTGATTTAATGAAGCAATATTCTCTAAATCATTAAAAAAGTAAATAGCCTCCTCCTTATCATTCAATATTATCAAATGATTTCTATCGCTTTCAATAAAACTTAAATAAGAACAGAATGCTCCCGAAGATCCAACTAAACCTTTAACGTGCAAAACATCTACTTTGCCTTGATTCTCTTTTTTTATAAAATCATTTATATTATCTCGACGAAATACTTCCTTGTAATAGTCTAAAAAATTAAAACTCATTAATGTAATATTCTATAATCAATCAATTTAAGCTATTTTTCTTTCTTTATAATATCTAAAACACTTTTTATCTTGAATAATCGAAGAACAAAAGCAGCAATTAAACTTGCAGATGTTATAAAAGCAAACTTGTAAATCCATAAATAAGGCATTGTATTTATGGTATATATAATAGTTAATACAAAAAACACATAAAATAGCAAACTTAGTAAAAATTTAAAATTTATATTAAGTTTAAATATTTTTATACAAAAAATAACCTGAGCTAACGCAGTTAATGATTGCGTTGTAAGACTTACTATAGCTGCTCCTTTTGATTGGTATAGAGGTATAAATATCAAATTAAGAGTTATATTTACAAGCATTCCAGAACCTGCAATAATATTCAACTCTTTTAAATTGCCATTAGCAGTCAATAATGTGCCAAAAATATAAGTGATTGATATTGGAATAAAACAAAACATTATGATTCGAAATACCTCTGAAGAAGCAATAACATGTTCATGATATAACAAAGACATGATGTCAAAACTAAAATTGGAACAACTCACGGAAACAGTAAATGAAAGAATAAAAATTAAGACAAAAGCTAATTTTAAAAGTTTAGATACTCTAGCTTTTTCCTTAATTAATTTAGAAAAAATTGGTAATAATAACCCCGCAAATAAAAAAGCAATCATGTTACTAGCATCCAACAACCTATAAGCAGAAGCATAGATGCCCGATTGTTCATCTCCATTTGGCAATAATCGCTCAAGCATAACACTATCTATTCTATTGTAAAATGTCATCAATAAAATTAAAATAGCAAAAGGAATACTTTGTTTTATTATCATTAACGAAAAAGGATAATTCCATTTTAATTTAAAGAAATTAGCTCCTGCTTTCTTATAAACTATTGCCAAGGTTATTAGTGCTGTAATAAAATAGCCTAACAACTGAGCATAAATATACCATTCTATAGTGAACTTTATTGGCAAATTCCCCCATAAAAGTACGGAACAAATTAAAATCATCAAAACCCTATCCAAAACAGAAATAAAGCTATCTACTTTAAATAGATGTAATGCCGAAATATTTGACCTTAAATACAAAATAAACGATACGAAAAACTGACTAGCAAGCAACAATACCAAAATCCTATATTGCTCCCACGTGTAACCTATTATAAACCCAAATAAGGAACTAATAATAATATACAATATTGCTAAAACTAATTTCAACGTTACCAAACTAGGCAAATGTTTCGTCAGTAAATGATTGTTTTGCGCTATATTCCTATTATTGAAATTAGTTATTCCTAAATCAAGCAATACATTTAATAAAAACGAAAAATTAAATACTGCAAAATAAAATCCATACTCTGATGCCCCTACAACATTCTGCACAGCCCTATCAATGCCTAATATCCAAAAAGGCTTTATTAATAAATTTAACGTTATTATTAATATCAGATTTCTTAAAAACTTTTTTTCTATACTCTTTGGCACTTTTCTATAATTATTTGCAATCTGCAAATATCTTAAATTTTTCCATATATATCTAAACAATTATTCAAAAGTATAAAAAAAACAAAAAACAATAGCCCAATAATACAACATTTGTTGTTCTAAAACTAGAGGGATAAGTTTGGAAAAACTAAAAGACGTAAATGTCAAAGATTAATTTTTCATAATATTAGATACAATTTATTAATTTTATTTTTGCACGATTAACATAAATTCTATACTTTGTATTTGTTATATGGATTTAAACTAATAAAACTAGATCTAAATTACGAATTTATCGTATTTATTGATTTTTTATTAAAAAACACGGAAACCTTTTTAATAAAATGGAGTCTATCATAATATAAAAAGTAAAAAAAATAAATTAAAACCTAAAAATATGAATACAAATTTTTTTAAAATAGATGACATAATGGTTTTAAATTTAACCGATTCTGATTTAGCTTACGAAAACAGAAATAAACCATTTGAAGAAATAACAATTAATGATTTTAATTATAATGTTTCGGAAGCAGCGAAAGCCGCACTTATATTCTTTGTTGATACAAGAAAAAAAATCACATTGAAAAATCTATTTAGAATATCAAGTATGCATTATAAAAGAATAAAAAGGCTTTCTGTATAAAATAAACTTATTCCTAGTTAAACAACAATACCATCTTTCATTATAATTTTTCTATCTGCCATATTTGCAAAAGATTCATTATGAGTTACAATAATAAAAGTTTGATTAAATTTATCCCTTAAAGTAAAAAACAATTTATGCAATTCATTTGCATTTGCAGAATCAAGATTACCAGAAGGTTCATCTGCAAGAATTACCGCAGGATTGTTTATTAAAGCTCTGGCGACAGCAACTCTTTGTTGTTCTCCTCCAGATAACTCAGACGGTTTAGAAAATTCTTTATTCTTAATATTTAATAAGTCTAAAAGTTCTTGAATTTTTAGTCGTATTTCTGTTTGTTTTTTTCCCGCAATAAGGGCGGGGAAAGAGATGTTTTCATATACATTAAACTCTGGAAGTAAATGATGAAATTGGAATACAAATCCAATTTTTTTATTTCTAAAAGAAGACAATTCCTTATCTTTTATTTTATTAATATTTATATTATTTACGTGTATTTCTCCAGCATCAGGTTTGTCTAAAGAGCCAATAAGATTTAATAATGTTGTTTTACCTGCACCTGAAGCGCCAACTACAGCTACAACTTCTGCTTCTTTTATTTGAAGATTTATACCTTTTAAAACTTCTAAATTATTATATGCTTTACGTAAATTTTCTATTCTAATCATATTAACTAATAATGCTTAATGCTTTGTTTTCGCAAAGATAAGAAAATGAATTAACTTGGATGAAATTTAGAAAGGAATATTAAAAAAAGTCATAAACATACTTGCTTGCAGTTTCAAAAGTATTGTTTTTTAGATTTAATTGCCGTTTTTCAATAATTAAATTTTGGCTATTATATATTAAATTGAATTTGCTATTAATTTTTCCTCTATTATCATAACCAATTTCTTCTATTAAGTTCCCTGCTTCGTTATATTTGAAAGTGTTTCTCAATATATTATCTACTTTTTTTTCTAAAACATTCCCTTTTTTATCAAAAATATAACTAGTCGATTCGTCTATTTCGTTTTCAGAGCTATACATTACTTCCTCTATTTTGTTCCCTAAATTATCATATTTATATTTGTACTTCCAATTTACAGATTCGTCTGGATTAAGAAATATTAATTCAATTAGGTTTCCTTTTGTGTCATATTTGTACAATTCTTTTTGGTCAATCTTCCCGTCAGAAGTGAAACAAAGTATTTGAGTTTTATTATTTAGTTTATCATATCGTATTTGTGAGCTCCAATTTATTTTTCCATTTTCATTATACCTATATTCTTTAATCAAAAGATTATTTTCATATTTATAAATAGCTTTCCAACTGATTGTGTTTGTCTCTATATTATAAGATTCTTGCTCTATAAGTAAACCATCTTTATTATACTTATTAACTAATTGTAAAGCTTCAATCTTTTGTAAGCGTCCAGAGGTTTTATTAAATGAAAAACCTTGAACAATAGTTTTTGCTTCTTTTAATTTAATTGACTTAAAATAATTAATCTCATTTAGTTGCTTTTTTCTTTCGTTATTTATGGTTTGACTTTCAATGTCAAAAAAGAAAAAGATAAAAAAAATAAAAAAAAATACTTTCATTTTAAATGTAATCTATTTGTATGCCTTTTTAGTTAATAAAAATTCAAATATATAAAAAGTAAACAATTTTTGAACAGCAATAATAATATAAATATTTAAAATAGTTAAAATAAAAGATAAAAAAAATAAAAATTAATATTTTTGCTTAAAAAAAATCTCATTTTAATGGAATAAATATTAATTAGTTAATATTTTTTTTGCAAATTTCTATTTAAGGTATTTTTGGTTTAAAATATTATCTATTTCCAATTTTATTAACGGTATAATAAATAAATGCTTAATTTTACATAAAATTTAGCATTATTAATAATTATGGAAAATCAACAGCAAAATATTTATATTGATAGCAAGCATGTGCCTTTGCCCGAGAGGCTAAGACCGAAAAATATAGAAGAAATAATAGGGCAAAAACACCTAACTGGGGAAAATGGAATTTTGCTCAATATGCTAAAAACGGAAAATATTTGTTCTCTTATTTTATGGGGACCTCCTGGATCAGGAAAAACAACATTAGCAAATGTAATTTCTAAAAGATTAAATCGTCATATTTTTAATTTAAGTGCTATAAATTCTGGAGTAAAAGAAATAAGAGAAGTTATAGAAAAAAGTGCAACTCTTAATGGAAATGTGATTTTATTTATTGATGAAATTCACCGATTTAATAAAGCTCAACAAGACTCTTTACTTAGTGCGGTTGAAAAAGGAACTATAACTCTTATTGGTGCAACAACAGAAAACCCTTCTTTTGAAGTTATCTCACCTTTATTATCAAGGTGTCAAGTATATATACTAAATCCTATTGCCGAAGAAGATTTAGAATATCTAATAGATTTTGCTTTAGAGCATGATGAAATTCTATCTAAAAAAAATATAACAGTATCAGAAAAAGGGGCTTTAATAAAGCTTGCTGGAGGTGATGCCCGAAAGCTTTTAAATACATTAGAAATTGTTGTTAATAATTTATCTGACAAAGAAAAATGTATAAATGATGAAATAGTCCAAAGGATTATACAAAAGAAAATAGCCTTATATGATAAATCTGGAGAACAACACTATGATATAATATCTGCTTTTATTAAATCAATAAGAGGAAGCGATCCTGATGCAGCCGTATATTGGTTGGCACGAATGATTCTTGGAGGTGAAGATCCTAAGTTTATAGCAAGGCGTTTACTTATTTTGTCATCAGAAGATATTGGCAATGCAAATCCAACGGCTTTTGTTATGGCAAATGCTTGTTTTCAAGCTGTAAATGTTATTGGTTATCCAGAATGTGAAATTATTTTATCTCAAACAGCAGTTTATCTTGCAACATCAGAAAAAAGTAACTCTACTTATATGGCTATAAAAAAAGCCAAGCAATTTGCAATAAATAATCCAGAATTACCAGTTCCTCTACATTTGCGTAACTCTCCAACAAAACTAATGAAAGACTTAAACTATGGGAAAGATTACAAATATTCTCATGACTATTCAAATAATTTTGTAGAACAAAATTATTTACCAGATAAAGCCAATAATATATGTTTTTATAATCCAGGAAAAAATGTAAGAGAGAATGAAATGTTAAAGAGATTAAAACAATTATGGAAAAATAAATATAAAGATATATAAGAGGAGGATAGATAGCAGGGCTAGTCTTTTTTTCATAATTTTCTATAAACATCATTGAAATAGTTGCAAAAATTATGAGACTGGTTGCAAGGCAAAATTTATCATCAAAAGCTTCTACTCAAAATTCTTCATTATTCATACTAACCCTATTTTTTATATTTGTAACAGTATTGGATAAAGGAATCAATCTTGAAGTAATCGTCATTACAATATTGCCGTCTGTATTCTTATTATTATAAACTAAACCTAATTATAAACTCTGTATTTTTGAATAAAAAATATCACTTTTACAAGATTCAGGGGTTTCTTTTTTGATCTAGATCAAGGAATGATTATAGCTATCACTTTTTTTTGTTATATATATAACGATTTATTAAAACACCATTCAAACAATGGAAATATAACATGTTTATCCCATTAACAATAATACCCATGTTATTTTTCATTATGCCTATGATTAATTGGAATCATGGACAATTTGTTATTAATTGATATGCTGTCTGGACATCCAGTTATTATAATTGCATATAGTATACTTCTACTTGACAAATTTGCAACTCCTATTAAAATTACACTAATTACTCTAATCATTACATTTTAAGTATATATAACCAATATTGTATTTGAAGGAATGAATGAAAAAGAGTGGAATTATATTAAGCAAAAGTCAATATCAAAATGGATTATGACAAATTATTTCAAATATTGCAACCCTGACCCTTAAATTTTTATATCACGAATTGGTTATACTAATGAGCTAAATAACAATAATATTGTTGCCTTTAAATAAAACAATGAAAAATATGTGTAAGAAAATATAATTTAAACGAACTCATTAAATTCGGATACTCTAAAAAACAAATAGATTCTATTCAATGCAACATAAAATACATTAACGACAGGGCTTATATAAATAAATAGTTTTTTTATCTTGAAGTTTAAAAAAAAGTAACAACTAAATAAAATTTGAATTATATTTGTAAATTAATTTTTGTAATAAAAAATTACACTTTTGTAGTTTTTTTATTTTATATAGAATTCATCTTAAAACTATTGATATGAAAAAGATATTTGCTTTATTAACAATACTAAACATCCTTATTTTTGTTAATACATCAGCACAGTTAAAAGTTGACACAACAACAGCTAAGACAATGACCTCAGCACAATTTGCGAAGTATCTTGTGGATAATTTTTTTGCGGGAGAAGGCGTTGATATTTCAAATATTAAATTTACGGGTAAGTATACCGTAGCTATGTCTTCTTTTAGCAATGGAAATACTACAAATATAGGAATAGATAAAGGCGTAATTCTTTCTACAGGAAGAGTTCAAGATGCTATTGGTCCTAATAATATTGGAGGGAAAGGAACTACAAATGCTACTGCTGGTTATGCTCTTTTAACTTCCATGACAGGAGTGGCAACTAATGATGCTGCGGTTCTTGAATTTGATTTTATTCCTAGTTGTGACTCAATTAAATTTAAATATGTTTTTGGTTCTGAAGAATATATGGAATGGGTAAATTCTGCCTATAATGATGGATTTGGTTTTTTTATTACTGGTCCTAATCCTGCAGGAGGAAATTATTCTAATTACAATATCGCAAGAATACCAGGAACATCAACCGTTGTTACAATCAATAATTTAAATTTATATAAAAATGCATCCTATTATGTTGATAATGATAAGGGGACTACTATTCAATATGATGGATTTACAGATCCTATGTATGCATTAGCAAAAGTTGTCCCTAATCAAAAATATCATATAATTATAGCTATAGCTGATGCTGGAGATGCAATGTATGACTCGGGAGTATTGCTAGAAGCAGGTAGTTTTGGTTCTAAAATATACAGGATAAATGTTGTATCTACTGTTGGAAATACAAATAAAGCTATTGAGGGTTGTGCTAATGCTATAGTTAGTTTTAAACTTCCAAATCCTACTCTTGCGGATGTTGTTGTAAAATATACAATATCAGGTGATGCTATTTCTGGTGTTGATTATGTTGATTTTCCTGATAGCGTTATTATTAAAGCTGGTACAGATTCCGCAGGATTATTAATAGTGCCAATAAAAGATGCTTTAGTTGAGGGGACAGAATATATTAACTTTGAAGTACCTATTAATTATTGTGGAACAAATATCACATTTAAAGCTAAAGTTCCTATTACTGATTATATTGATGTTAATGCTTTGCCTTTTAATGACACTATATTACTAGGAGATAGTTCTTTTGTTAATATTAATGTTACAGGTGGAAGCACTCCATATACTTATACTTGGAATACTGGTCTTATAACCGATACTGCTGTTTATGTTAGTCCGACACAAACTACTACATATAATATAACAATAACAGATGCTTGTAATAATTCAATAAAAACAACTGCTGTTATAAAAGTTATAACTCCTTGTGATGTTGAAGCAGGAGCAAATAAATCTATATGTAAAGGAGATCAAGTTACTCTTACTGCAACAAGTTCTTCTGGAGGAACTTATAGTTGGTTAAATGCAGGAGTTGGAGCAACCGTAAACGTTAGCCCAACTATTACAACTACATATAAAGTAAGATTAATAAAAAATGATTGCACTAGTTATGATTCATTAGTTGTTACCGTTAATCCTCTTCCATCAGCAAATGCTGGAGCAGATAAAACAATACTAAAAGGAGCATCAACAAACCTTACTGCTACTGGAGGTGGAACTTATTTATGGAGTACTGCTCAAACTACTGCAACCATAACTGTTACTCCTACAATTACAACCACATACAAAGTTACTGTTACTTCTAATGGATGCTCTGCAACAGATGCTGTTGTAGTGACTGTACAGAATTTTACACTTAATGCTGGAGCTGACCAAACTATTTGTATAGGTCAGTCCGCAACATTAATAGTTACTGGTGCGGATACTTATAAATGGTCTACAAATGCAACTACTCCAACAATTACAGCTACTCCAACACTAACAACAACATATAAAGTTACAGGTACAAAGTCAGGAGCAACAGCAACTGACGATGTGGTAGTTTATGTTAATCCATTGCCAACTGTTAATCTAGGGACAGATAAATCAATATGTAAAGGAGAAACTGCAAGTCTTTCTATTACAGGAACTTTTTTCGTTACATGGAGTACAAATGATACGTCAAAAACAATTAGTGTTAAACCAAACTCTACAACTACATACAAAATCACTGCAACTGATACAAAAGGTTGCTCAAATACAGATGATATTATTGTTATAGTAAATAATGTACCTACTGCAAACGCTGGAGCAGATAAAACAATATTAAAAGGAGCATCTACAAACCTTACTGCTACCGGAGGTGGAACTTATTTATGGAGTACTTCTCAAACTGCTTCAACCATAACTGTCAACCCTACAATAACAACCACATACAAAGTTACAGTTACTTCTAACGGTTGTTCTGCAACAGATGCTGTAGTAGTAACAGTTCTAAATCTTACAACAAATGCCGGAACAAACCAAACTATTTGTATAGGCCAATCCGTAACATTAACAGCTACTGGTGCAGATACTTATAAATGGTCTACAAATGCAACTACAGCAACAATTACAGTGAGTCCAACACTAACAACAACATATAAAGTTACTGGTACAAAGTCAGGAGCAACAGCAACTGATGATGTGGTAGTTTATGTTAATACTCTGCCAACTGTTAATCTTGGTACTGATAAATCAATATGCAAAGGTGATATTACAAGTTTAAGTATTAGTGGTTCTTTTTCTGTTATCTGGAGCACAAATGATACATCTAAAACAATTAGTATTAAACCAAACGCTACAACTACATACAAAATCACTGCAACCGATACAAAAGGTTGTTCAAATACAGATGATATTATTGTTACAGTAAATAATGTACCTACTGCAAACGCTGGAGCAGATAAAACAATATTAAAAGGAGCATCTACAAACCTTACAGCTAACGGAGGTGGAACTTATTTATGGAGTACTTCACAAACTGCTTCAACCATAACTGTCAACCCTACAATAACAACCACATACAAAGTTACTGTTACTTCTAACGGTTGTTCTGCAACAGATGCTGTAGTAGTAACAGTTCTAAATCTTACAACAAACGCTGGAACAGACCAAACTATTTGTATAGGTCAAACCGCAACATTAACAGCTACTGGTGCGGATACTTATAAATGGTCTACAAATGCAACTACAGCAACAATTACAGTGAGCCCAACACTAACAACAACATATAAGGTTACTGGTACAAAGTCAGGAGCAACAGCAACTGATGATGTTGTAGTTTATGTTAATCCATTACCAATTGTTAACATTGGTACTGATAAATCAATATGCAAAGGAGATGTACAAGTGCTTAATGTAGATAATAGTTTTTCTGCTAAATGGAACTCTGGGCAAATAACAAATACAATATCCGTTAAGCCATCAATAACAACTAGCTATTCTGTAACAGTAACAGATAATAATGGTTGTACAGCCACTGATGGTATAAATATTATTGTAAATGATATTCCTAATGTTAATGCAGGGAATGATATAACTATTTTCAAAGGATCTACTACTACACTTACAGCAATAGGAAATGGATCTTTTATTTGGAATACTGCTCAAACAACTCCTTCAATTACAGTAAATCCATCGGTTACCAATACATATTTAGTAACATTAACTAAAAATAATTGTACTGCTTCTGATGCTGTAGTTGTTACAGTTGTAGATTTAAATATTAATGCAGGAACAGATAAAACAATATGTGCAGGAAGTTCTGTTATTTTAAGTGTTACTGGAGCTGATACGTATCAATGGACTATTGATAATGGACAACAAACATTGGGTAATTCAGTTACAGTTACACCTGTTGTAACAACAACTTATACTGTAACAGGATATAAAGAAGGTGCTTATGCTACTGACAATGTTATTGTTGTAGTAAACCAATTGCCATTTCCAAACCTTATTAATGATACTACAATAAATTATGGAGATAGCATAACAATAAAAGCAGAAAATAATGGAAGTGTGTATATATGGAATACTGGTCAAAATACAGCATCAATAATAGTTAACCCATCTATAGAAACCACATATTCAATTACAGTAATTGACTTAAATAATTGCATTGCAACGGACCAAGTTATTGTAAAAGTTAAATCTGCATTCTATATTTCTAAAATAATTGCATCAAGAGTTACTTGCGCCACAAGTCAGGATGCTTATGCTCAAGTATTTGTAATTGGAGGATATCCACCTCTGAAATATTTATGGTCAAATGGAGGAATAACAGAAAAAATTACAAATATCAGTTCTGGAAAGTATACCGTTACAGTTACAGATAGTCTTGGTTTTAAAGTGTCAAGGGAAGTCACAGTAATGGGACCAGGATTTGTCCCAATGCCTAATGTGTCAACTATTAGAATAACAAATACAACAGCCATGCTTAAATGGGAATTAATTCCTAATGCAACAAGTTATATGGTTCGTTATAGAAAAGTGGGGACAAATAGTTGGATATATGTAAATACTAATTCAACTAAAAGTTTTGTTACTGTTTATTACTTAACTTCTGGAACTGAATATGAATGGCAAATAAGGGTAATTGTTGATAATTCAAACTATTCTTGCTTTACTGAACCTATCAAATTTAAAACAATGGTTTCTCTAATATGTAATGCAATAAAAAATCCTAAAACAAAATCTATTTCTACTTCACGTGCAATAGCTACTTGGGAATATGATACAGTTGTAAATTATTTCTTTTTTAGATATAGAGTAAAGGGTACTGATACATGGAAATACATATATGCTAATGGCAATAGTTATCTTACTGTTTTAGCTGGATTAACACAAAATACAACATATGAATGGCAAATTAGGGCTTTTTGCTTAAATGGAGAGTATTCTGATTTTAGCCCAATAGTCGAATTTACAACTATAGATAAATGTTTAAATCCAAATAATACTTACGAAACATCAATAATATCTACAAGTGCAGTACTAAATTGGTCTCAAGGCGATGGTGTTATTTATAATTTAGTTAGATGGAGAGAAAAAGGGACAACAGACTGGCGTTATGCAAATGTTAGTAAAAATTTAATATCTGTCGGTTGTTCTGTTTGCAATGAAAATGATATGCTGAAACCTACAACTGTTTATGAATGGCAAATTAGAAGCTTTTGTAATGCAGAAGGAACATCCTACTCTGAATTTTCTCCAATAGACACATTTATAACTGCAAAATTACGATTGGCTATAAATGGGGCTAATAGCATATGCGAAGGAACAAGCACAATTTTAACTGAATTACAAAAAGGAAAATACTTATGGAATACAGGTGACACTAATGTTTCTATAAATGTATCTCCAACACAAAATACAACATACATTGTTACAATTACATTTGCAGGAATAACAGTTACAGATTCTAAAATAGTATATGTAAACTCTAAAATAGACGTTAATGCAGGAAATGATATGACTATATGTAATACTGATTCGGCTCACATTATTGTTACTGGTGCTACTAATTATGAATGGAGTCCTGGCTCTATGAAAGACAACATTACAGTTATGCCATTAAGAACTACAACTTATATTGTTACTGGTATTAGTGGGAATTGCTCTGGAACAGATGATGTTATTGTATTTGTAAACCAAAAACCTTATGCAGATGCAGGTGCAGATGTATTTGTGTGCGAAGGAAATTCTGTTGATTTAATTGCGACTGGTGGTAACTCATATTCTTGGAGTAATAATGTAATTACAGAAGCGAATAGAGTTAGTCCTACTAGCACTGCATATTATACTGTTACTGTTTCAAATGGAAACTGTTCAGCTTCAGATCAAGTTGTTATTGTTGTAGAACCATTTAACTATACAATTAGTGAGGATATATCTATATGTAACGGCGAAACAGTTACATTACAAGCTAATGGTGCTACTAATTATGAATGGTCAACGGGACAAAAAGCAAATTCAGTAGTTGTATCTCCTTCTCAAACAACAGAATATTTTGTAACAATAAAAAATTATGCAGGCTGTTCTAAAGTAGAAAGTATTACAGTTACAATAGGAAATAACCTTAATGTTAATGTGGGAAATGATACAACTATATGTAAAGGAGAACGCCTTACATTGAAAGCCGAAGCTGAAAATTCAACATCATTCCGTTGGAGTACAGGTTCTTTAAAACAGTCCATTACCGTGGCTCCTGTTGTAACAACAAATTATATGGTTACTGTTAAAGCGGGAGTTTGTGTTGGTACAAACATGATTGTTGTAAACATTGTTCAATGTAAAAATACAGAAACAGAAGAAACATTAAAAGAAAATAATGTTAATGTTAGTATATACCCAAACCCATCTTTAGATGGAATTATTAATATTGTAGTAGAAAACATAGATTCTCCTTTTAACATTACTATTATTGATGCTATTGGCAAAACCATACAAACAAAATATATTAAAGAAACCTTGAATACAGTTTCTTTCAATCTCCAAGACGTTGAAAACGGAATATACTTTATTAAAATTCAAAATAATAATTTCTCTAATACTTATAAAGCTATTATTAGAAGATAAAGATATTTTTATAAAAATTAACTTATAATGCATAATTGTGATATGTTCTTTTATTTAATCGAAAATATTCAACATTTTATAGTATGAAAAAACTTTTTACAATAACAGTATTTTTTGTTTTTAGTATTCATCTTTCTGCTCAATTAATAGTAGAGACTCCTCTTCCTCCTTCTGATGCTTACGCTGATTGGCTTGTTAGGAATGTATTAATTGGAGA
>MEOD01000047.1 GCA_001768555.1 Bacteroidetes bacterium GWF2_29_10 | reverse complement strand
TTGTTAATAATTTATGTAATTATTTTATGAAAATTTGCCTTGCAACGGTCTCAAAGTATTAATTATATTGAATATAGCAAATATTTATCACAATTAGCAAGAATATATAAATAGCTAATTTGAAATAAAATTGAAAGACACAATAATATTATGGACTTAAAATAGAGTTTATCTCTCAACGTAAAAAATATAAAAGGACTTCTAAATTGAGGATATTCTTGAATTTAATATTGGGTCTTTATCTAAAAATTTTGTTCTTTTATAATGTTCATAAACTTTTCAGAGAAAAACTCATTATCCTTTTTTGTATATCTTTTATTGGTGAATATTTGTGCTAAATTTTCCAATTGGTTTTGAATAACTAATTCTTTTGTTTGAGGAAGGGCTTCTTTTTCTGCGTATATTCTGTTTATATCTTCTTCAGAGTAATCTTTGTATGTTTCATAATGCACTATTGCTTCTGCAGGTAATCGGTCAGTTAAATCAGGTATTTCCAAAGGATAGCCAATAACTAATGTTGTTATTGGAACAACATCTTTAGGGCAGTTAAACAGGTTAATCAATTTATCTGCATTATAAGTAGTAGTTCCTAAATAACAAGTTCCAAGCCCTAAGTCTTCGGCTGCAATACAAGCATTTTGTGCGGCTAATAAAGAATCAATAGCTCCAGTCATAAATGAGATATAATTATTATAACCAGGTTTAGCATTTCTTAAATTACACCATTTATTAAATCTATTAAAGTCTGCAAAAAAAGTTAATATAACAGGAGCTTCAACAATCATTTGCTGATTGAAATGAATAGGTAGTAATTTATTTTTCATTTCAATATCTTTGCTAACAATAATACTATACACTTGCATGTTCCCAGTTGTTGGAGCCCTAAAGGCAGCTTCAAGTATTTTGTTTAGTTTTTCACTTTCAACATCTTTATTCTTATCATATTTTCTTATTGTTCTGTGTTTTAATATGGTTTCTAGCATAATTATATATTATTTAAAAATGGTTAATAATTGTTCGCAGATATAATTAGCAGCCTTTCCATTTCCAAATATTTCATCGAAATCGCTTGTTTGTTTTTTTGTATTAAACAAGTCAAATCCATCAATAATTTTTTGATAATTAGCATCTGCAATAATTGCTGCTTTATTTTGAACTATTTCGACCCATTCTGTTTGAGGCCTTAAAATTATACAATATTTTTTCAAGAAGTAAGCTTCTTTTTGGACTCCACCAGAATCAGTTATGATCATATAGCTGTTTTTTTCTAAAAGAATCATTTCTAAGAAAGATACAGGCTCTATTATTTGTATAAGATTTGTGCTATTAATAAGGTTTTTTATATTTTGATTATCCTCTGAATTTATAATTTTATTAGTTCGTGGATGCAAAGGAATAACAATCTTAATATTATTTGTAGTTGCAATATCGAGAATTGCTTTAAAAATAGAATATAATCTCTCGTTATTATCAGTATTAGTGTCTCTATGTATAGTTGTAAGAATGTATTTTTGGTTATTTATTTTCAAATTATCTAATAGCCCCCTTTTCCTTTCTGAAATTTCAGAAAAGAAAATAGTATTATCGTACATAATATCACCGCAATGGTGTATTGCAGGGTTATCAATTGAGTATGGAGAACTATTTTTATGGTTAAAGCCTTCCTTATTTAGATTTTCTATTGCATTTTTTGTAGGGCAAAACATGGCTGTAGAAACATGATCACATACTATTCGATTAATTTCTTCAGGCATTAGCTTGTTAAAAGAACGCAATCCTGCTTCAACATGTGCTATTGGAATATACATTTTTGATGCAGCTAATGCTCCCGCTATAGTTGAATTCGTGTCTCCATAAAGTAATACACAATTAGGTTTAATATTAGTAAATAATTCCTCCAAACCACTTAGCATAAGTGCTGTTTGTGCTCCATGAGAACAAGAACCAACATTCAAATTATAATCTGCTTTAGGAATACCCAATTCATTAAAAAATATTTCAGACATTTTGTGGTCGTAGTGTTGACCTGTATGAATAATAATTTCTTGTATTTTATCTTTATAATTTTCTTTTATAGTCCTACTTATTGCAGCCGCTTTAATTATCTGGGGTCTTGCTCCTATAATTGTTACTATTTTTAACATAAATTAGTATTTATTTTGTTTTTTGTAACTGTTTTCCTAATTTATAATAGGATTCTGAAGCAAAAGAGATGCTGACTTTTATTATTTCAAAAGTAAGCATCTCTAATATTTTTTAGATATAATATTTAAATGAAGGAATATCTTTTTGTTCGCTTTCCATAACATAGTTAAACATGTTTTTATTTTCAGATTTAACTTTTTTGATAAATATTTCAGTCATTCTTTTTAGTTCTTCATTTCTGTTAGAGTCTGTAATCATGAGATACCCCATAACAATATTTCCTACCATTTCCACTAATCTTCTTGCATGAAAGTCAAGAAATTCATTATCTTTAGTTTCTATAACCTTTTTTGTCGCAATTTCATATTCTTCGGTCATTTCTGCTAATGTTTTTTTCATAAATTCAAGTTCAGGCTTTAATTCTTTTGGCTGGTACTCTTCTTTAATAATATTTAAGAAAGTTCCATTTGTAACACCTCTAATTGCAGCGACAACCTGGAGTTGAGTAGTTCCTTCATAAATAGAAGTAATACGTGCATCACGATAATATCTTTGGACAGGGAAATCCATCATAAAGCCAGTTCCTCCATGTATTTGTATTGCATCATACGCTATTTTATTGCAATACTCACTAGCGACTAACTTAATAAGAGGTGTAAATATATCTGAATATTTCTGTGATTTTTTAGCTAATTGTTTTTCTTCTGGAGTAAGTTTACGTTCTTCCTCTATAGCAGAAAATGTTTTATATACATCTACATGTATAGCCGTTTCGTATAATAGAGTTCTTGCTGCTTGAATCATTACTTTCATATTAGTAAGCATTTCATAAACAGCAGGAAAGTTGTTTATTTTTTTTCCAAATTGCTCTCTTTCTTTGGCATATTTTAGAGCTTCTCTATAACATGCTTCTGCAATACCTACAGATTGACCTCCTATTCCTAAGCGAGCAGCATTCATTAAAGACATAACATATTTAATAAGCCCTAGTCTTCTTTCTCCTATAATAAGTGCAGGAGAATCTTTAAATACCATTTCACATGTAGGAGAGCCTACAATACCTAATTTATGTTCAATACGTCTTATTGTAACCGTTTTGTCTCTTTCATAAAGGAATAAAGATAATCCTCTTCCGTCAGAAGTTCCTTCTTCAGAACGAGCTAATATTAAAGATATATCAGCATCTCCATTTGTTATAAATCGTTTAACCCCATTAAGTAACCATGTTTTTTTTCCTTCATCATATTTAGCAGAAAGGCTTACTGCTTGCAAATCAGAGCCAGCATCTGGCTCAGTAAGAATCATTGCTGCTGTTTTTCCTTCGGCAAACATTGGCAAATATTTTTCTTTTATTTCCTGAGAAGCAAACTCTCTGATAGTTTCTCCACAATCTTGTAATCCATATATATTCACAAATCCTGCATCGGCTCTTGAAAGAATTTCTGCGGCCATAACATAAGTTAATATAGGGAAGTTAGAACCTTTAAATTCTCTTGGATATGTAAATGAATTAAGTCCAGCATCATTTAATGCTTGTAGATTTCTAACAGTTCCTGCAGCGTAGTGTACTCTATTGTTAATTAATTGAGGACCTTCGCTATCGACAGATTCCGCATTAGGATCAATTATATCTGCAGATATTTCTCCTACTATTTCCATTACTTTATTATAACTGTCAATAGCATCTTCGTAATATAATGGAGCAAAATCGTATTTATCTTTTTGTGTAAAATCACGTTCTCTCAATCGAACAACCGTTTTCATCATTGGATGATTCAAATGGAACTTCAATATTTCATTGTCTAAATAAAAATTAGCCATAATTGTTTTTCTCTTTTATTTTGGATTATTTTGACAGTTCTTTATATTTTTTAATCATTTTTGGCATTACGTCATTAATGTCTCCAATAATAACATAATCAGCTATAGAATTTATAGGAGCTTTTGGGTCTGAATTTATAGAAATAATCATTGCAGATTCATCCATTCCTGCTCTATGTTGTACGGCGCCAGAAATGCCACATGCTATATATAATTTTGGTCTTACGGTAATACCTGTTTGTCCTATTTGTCTTTCGTGGTCAACAAAACCTGCATCGACTGCAGCTCTAGAGGCACCTACTTCTGCTCCAAGAATTTCTGCTAATTCAAATAATTTATCAAAGCTTGCTTTAGAACCAACCCCATATCCTCCTGCAATAATAATAGAAGCTCCTTTGATATTTATTTTTTTTGCTTCTATATGTCTCTCTATAATATCAAGTACGAAGTCTTCATTTTTAATGTAATCATCAATATTATGTTTTACAACTTCCCCATTAATAGGTTTTGTTAAAGGTTCGTTTTTCATAACCCCTTCTCTTACTGTTGCAAGTTGAGGTTTTGTATCTGGGTTTACAATTGTAGCGATAATACTTCCGCCAAAAGCAGGTCTTATTTGATACAAAAGATTTTTGTATTCTTTTCCTGTTCTAGTTTCTGTATAGTCACCTATAACTAGGTTTGTACAATCAGCTGTTAATCCACTTTTTAAAGCAGAAGCAACACGTGGTGCTAAATCGCGTCCTATTGAAGTTGCTCCAAACAGAGCTATTTGAGGTTTTTCTTCTTCAAATAATTTTGTAACAATTGAAGCGTGAGGTAGAGTTCTATATGGATAAAATCTATTATCATCAAAAACAAAAGCAGTATCTACTCCATATTTGAATAGGTTATTTTCGATTCCATTTAAATCATCTCCTATTACAACTGCATTTAACTTGCATTGAAGTTCATCTGCAAGTTTTCTTCCTTTTGAAAGCAATTCATAACTAACATCAGCTATTAAGCCTTCTTCTATTTCACAATATACAAATATGTTATTCACTATTTTATCCTATTATATGGTTATCAATAAGTTCCTTCATTAATTTTCCTATACTATTTTCATTTGAATCAATAGTAGCAACTTCTTTGTGTTTTAACACAACATTTTCTATTTTCTTAACTTTTGTTGGAGAACCAGATAAGCCAAGTAATTGAATATCGGCATTAATATCGTCAACGGACCATTCTTCAATATTTAAATAAGCACGGTCTTTTTGAAGTTTTATATAATCTTCACTTTCATTTTGAAGTTCAGAAACTGTTCTTGCATGTTTATATTTCATAAAAAGTTTTGCATTTTGAGTTCTACATGCTGGTGCAGAACTATGAACAGTTATAAGCACCGGTAATGTAGATTTAACTATTTCTATACCTCTTTCTAACCTTCTTTTTACAATTATATTGTTATTAGCTTCATTACATTCAACAATTTCTTCGGCATAAGTTATCTGAGGAATGCCTAACTTTTCAGCTGTTTGAGGTCCTACTTGAGCTGTATCTCCATCAATAGCTTGTCGTCCTCCTATAATTATATCATAAGGACTTAGTTTTTTGATAGCAAGAGATATTGCATAAGATGTTGCTAAAGTGTCTGATCCTGCAAATTTTCTGTCTGTTAGTAAATATCCTTTATCAATGCCTCGATATAGAGCTTCTCTGATAATTTCTGCGGCTCTTGTAGGCCCCATTGTTAAGAGAATTATCTCACTACCTGGATATTTGGCTTTTAATCTAAGAGCCTGTTCAAGAGCATTAAGATCTTCAGGGTTAAATACGGCAGGTAATGCACCTCTGTTGATAGTTCCATCTTCTTTCATTGCATCTTTACCGACGTTCCTTGTGTCTGGCACTTGTTTGGCTAAAACAATTATTTTCAATCCCATTTTAATTATTTTAATTCGATTTTATTTGGTGGCAAATATAGGAAAATAATTTCTAGTAAATAACTTCTATGTTTAAATTTTTATAATTATAAAAATTTATTATTTGGCATTATTGTAAAAAAAGAAAGAACCTTTATTTTATAAAGATTCTTTCTAAAGACTAAACATTTAAATGTTCATTTATTAACTACAGAAAACTAATTTCTTCTTTAATTTATTTAACAATAATTTTATATGATTCATTCAAATTATCATTTGTAATGTTAATTAAATATATACCTTTTTCAAACATGCTTAAGTCAAGTTTATAATATAGATTTTCTGAATCTGATTTAAATTCATCTCTTATTACTTCTTTTCCAATCATGTTATATACTTTTATTAATACATTGTCTTTATTATTAATGCTTCCTTCTATATTTATCTTACCATTAGAAGGATTTGGATAAACAAAGACATCAAAGTTCTTATTATTTTTTGCTATGTTATTTTTATTATCATTTTTGTTATCATCGTCATCATTGTCATCATTGTCATCATCTGATTTTGTATTTATAACGTATACAACAATTCTTTCTACACGGTTTATTTCTCCTTTAGTTAAAGTTATGGTATAAGTTGTTGTTATTGTTGGGTTAACATCAATAGAAGATACTGTATCTCCATTACTCCAAGAATAATTTAATAACGATTTATGATTTTTAGAAAGAGTTGCATTATACTGTAAAAGTCCATTAATTTTATTTGGAGAAGAATCATAAATAGTATCTAAATTATTTTTATCAAATTCAAGATTTAGAATAATATTTTGATTTTGAGTAGAAGATACTTTACTGTTCATTACTTCATTGATTTCTGTTGCGGTTAATGGTTTATTCCACATTCTAAATTCATCTAACAATCCATTAAATTTTGTGCCTGAAAATCCTATGTATATAGGGTCGTTGGATGTTGCAACATAAGTGTAGTCTGTATTTTCTTCTTTATCTAAAATTCCATTAATATACCAATATAGTTTTCCTGCGCTAAGATTCCTAACTAAAGCTATATGTGTCCATTTATTAGCTTCAATACTTGAATTACTAACTAAACTTCTATAATAAACACCTTGTCCATATTGATAAACTAAAACATTGTTTTTTCCTCCTGCTTTGCCAATCCAAATAACACCCTCTGCTGTTCTATTTTTGTAGAATATATTTCTATTATCATTTGCTCCGTAATTATATATCCACATTTCAATTGTTATATTTCCTGAATTTTGTAAGGCTGTGTTATTAGGAATATATGCTCTTGAATAAGGCATATTGTCACTTAAGTTTAAACTTTTTTTATTTATAGAAGCATTTATAGAGACATTAGCTCCTGCAGATATAGTAGTATCATTTATTTCTGAAAAAACGAATAATTCAACGCTATCAATAATTGGTAAATTATTAAATAAAGCTGTAACATAATATTTTGCATAAGAAGTAGGGGTTATACTTATAGAAGAAGTAGTAGCGCCATTGCTCCAAGAATAACTATTTGCCCCAGAAGCAATAAGTTCTACATTTTCTCCTGCTTTCACAATTTTATTTTCACTAAGGGTAAAGGCATTTTCATATACATTTACAACGACATCTTCCGTTCTGTTTGTATTGTTGTTATATACAGTTACTGTATATGTTGATATTACGGAAGGGCTAACTTCAATAGAAGACGTAGTGTCTCCATTACTCCAAGAATACCTTAATAAAGAAGAATTATTTTTAGAAAGTATTCCATCATATTGTAAAAGTCCATTAATTTTGTTTGGAGAAGAATCATAAATAGAATCTAAATTGTTATTATCAAATTCAAGATTTAGAATAGTATTTTGGTTTTGCGTAATAGATAATTTGTTATTAATTACGTCTTTGATTTCTTCTTTTGTCAAAGCTTTATTCCACATTCTAAATTCGTCTAATAATCCATTAAACTTTGTTCCTGAATATCCTATGTATATAGGATTTGTAGAGGTTGCCACATAAGAATAATCTGTAGTTTCTTCTTTATCTAAATTTCCATTAATATACCAATAAAGTTTTCCTGCACTAAGATTCCTAACTAAAGCTATATGTGTCCATTTATTAGGTTCTATACTTGAATTACTTGTAAAACTTCGATAAGAAACGCCTTGTCCATATTGATAAACTAAAACGTTATTAGAGCTAGTTGCACTGCCAATCCAAATAACGCCCTCCGCAGTTCTATTTTTATAGAATATATTTCTATTATCATTAGTTCCGTAATTATATATCCACATTTCAATTGTTATATCTCCTGATTTTTGCAAAGCAGGATTATTAGGAATATATACTCTTGAATAAGGAGTTGCATCACTTAAACTTAAACTTTTTTTGTTTATAGAAGCATTTAAACCGATTACATCTCCCTTAAAAATGCTAGTATCTTTTATTTCAGAGAAAATAAATACCTCTACACTATCAATAGAAAATAGCACACTGCTTTTATATCCTGTTACATAATATTTTGTGTTAACAGTAGGTGATACTGTTATAGATGGAGTTGTTTGCCCATTACTCCAAGAATAATATGTTGCACCTGTTGCAGATAAAGTTGTATTTTCCCCTAATTTTAAAATTTTATTATCAGATAAACTTATTATATTTTCTACATGTACAATATTTGAATCTGCTTTTGCTGTCAAACAACCTGTATAAGTAACTATATATGTTGTGTTATCTAATGGTTTAACTTTTATTCTTTGTGTAGATGCTCCTGTATTCCAAATACAAGGGATGTCAGATGGGACATCTTTATTATAAGTTAAAGAATAATTAGAAGAAGCATTGTTTTTGCCTGTATAATCTTTTAAGTCACCATTATCAAAATTTATAAATGTTATTAGATTTGCATCATTTGCTTCTGGTTTTTTGTGCATATAATATTGAATTTCACTTTGAGTTCGTTCTGATTTCCATACTTTAATTTCATCAATGTATGCAGACATTTGGTTAAGATACAATGTGTCAAAAGCTCCATTAGGGTTAGTCATATTGGTTTTTGATAATAATAAATTTCCATTTTTATAAAATTTACCAATCCCGTTGTTAAAAGTAAAAGCAAAATGTTGCCATTTATCAACTTCAATTGTTCCAGCTGGAAGGACATCACGTCCAAATCGAGTATTAATGTCAGTTCCTACATACATAGCCCCTAGTGCATTATTGTGAGCAACAAACCTGCCCCAAACATTTCCTATTACATTTGGAGTTATTAATGAATAGGGGTTAATCCACCATTCAACAGAGAACACATTGCCTGTATAGTTTATAGGTACTTTTATTAAGCTACTAGTTAAAGATTGTTGTGGCCCAGATAGTAATGAGTATTTGTTAAATAAAGCATTTATTGATAAATAAGTTGAATCTCCTTTTATTATAGTGCTATCATTTTGAACTATATATATGTTATAGCTACTTAAAATCCCTTTATTAGATGTCAATGTTGTATTTCTTCTATTTTTTATAACACAATGAAACTGTCCAGAATCAGATAACTGAACAGATGGGATTGTATAAATTGAATCTATTGCTCCTGAAATTAAAGCGTCATTTTTATACCATTGATAAGTAAATGGGCTTGTTCCTGTAACTGAAACGTTTAATGCAACAGATGTATTTGTGCAGATAATGTAAGATTCAGGATGTTTTACTATAATAGGATCTATGTAATGTTTACGAGCATAGAATATATGCGAGGCGATTTTATATGTGTTGGTTAATGTAACATAACCACCATCTCCCGTTGTATCTCTACTTATTAGATTAGCTAATCTATGATTATCCGCTCCTTGCAAATACATCCAATCCATTGAGTATTCATCATCTTTTTCGATCAAATGAGTATTAAAATCACAACTTGAATATTTTAATTTCATCATAACAGAATCATATACCAAGCCCTTATTTATGGCTCTCCAATATTTTTTTAAATTTTCATCTGTTGGTTCTGAATAAGTAGGAGTAAGTCCTAAAACATTAAAATTAAAAGCTCCCTTAGTTGTAATATTATAAAAAGTTACTTCTACTGGTGAGTATCCACAAGCAGTTCCTAAAGGATATGTAAAATTTTGTGTACCTAATCCTAATTGTTTTGACAAATTACCGTACACCATACCATTTTCTCTTGTCCAATTAGCATTCTCTGCTATAATTAATGTATCAGGCGATGTATATAAATTACCATTTTTTAGATTTAGATTATTTTCTATAACGATAGGGCAAGTAACTGTTATATTTTTATTTGGTTTATCAATAACGAGGTCATAAAATGTTTCCACTGCTTCCGAATTGGAATAAATTTCTAAATCATCGATACACAAACCAGGAGATGTTGCTTGACCTGCTCCAAAATAAGTATCTGATTTGAATATAAATTTTAAGGTTGAAGTTTTTCCACAATATTTGCTTAATTCAAATTTAGGAGATTTAATATAGTCTAATTGATTCCACATTTTTGTCATTATGGTATCATTATCAATCATTACTATTCCATAATCTCCATCTGTCGAAGGGTTTAAAGAGCCTCCGCATCTCCACCAAAATGTCATTGATGCTCCAGTCAGAGTTGTTAAATCTATTTGTTTTGATAATACTAAAGCTCCTCCGTCTGCAACATCCCATGCATAATCATAAGGTGCACCTCCATTACGAGTATCCCAAATAGCCATATCGTAGTTTCCAGTATGTTGACGTCCTGAGGACCATGTCCAAGCTGAAGCACTACTTGCACCAAGAGTCCATCCTTTATTTATTGGATTCACTTCAAAACTATCACTCATAACTATATATGCAGGTTTTCTTTGTATAGAAGCATCTATAGTTGATCCTTCAAATATAAATTTACCATTATTTGCTAGATATACTCCATAATTAATATAGTTTCCATTAAGAGTAACGGAAGATGTATCTTTTGTTACTAATGTACTGAAATTGCCAATAACTAAATTGCCTTTAATTTTAAAATTAGTTTTTCTTCCATCTCCAATAATTAATGAATCTTTCATACAATCCCAGTCAAAACTATTTGTAACTTCTATTGTTTTTCCATTTGTTAAACTGTCTCCAATTATAAAAGTTGTGTAATCATCTTTTTTAATTACTAAATTGTATAATGTAGTGTTTGAGGAACCTTTTATCTTTGATTTTTTATTTCCAAGAAAAGTAACGGTTGATGTGCCAGCATTTATTGTTCCATTGTTTATAATGTTTTTATACATTATAACATTATTACCATTTGTGTTAAATACTGCATTTTGATTGATAGTTATGTTGTTATTTATGTAGGTTGGAGAATTAAGAGTTACTTGAGCATTATTTGTTTTTTCAATTAATAAGTTATTAAAAGTTTCAATATTTGGTATTGCTGTAATATTTATTTCATCTACAGAAAATCCAGGAGTTGATGTTACAGGAACTATCCAAAATCTAAATGTTAATTTATGTTTTGCTCCACAAAATTGGTCTATGTTATAAGTAGGCGAAGATGTCCATATAGAACTTCCTTGTAGGTCATATTTTGCACTTAATGTAACACCATCAATAAGCACCATCGCCCATGCACTACCGTTATTCACTGCATTCATCCATTTAAAATTAAGATTTGCATTTGAATATGAAGATAAGTCTATTTCTGTTGATATATCAACATAATTATAACCGCAATTATGGCAATAATCATGACCCTTATTATCTTTTAAATTATAAACAGATGCATCATAGGTTCCAGTTTTTCCTGTTCCTGTTGTTACTTGTTTTCTCCATTCTGTATTTCCAGAAATAGAACCCATTGTCCATTTTGATACATCACCTTCAAATCCTTCATAGAAAACATTTACATATCCCGAGCTAACTCTAGCTATTGTACTATTAGAAGTTCCTCTAAAAGCTATACTTCCTTGTTCTGCATTAATGTATCCCGCATCACTTAAATTTCCATAAATTCCAAGAGTTATTCCTGAATTTACTGTAATACTAGCTCCACTTTGAAGTGTTAAATTTTTAACATCTTTATTAGATGAAACTATCGGATATCGAGTTCTTCCTGTAGGTATAATAACATCTGTAGCGCTTGTTGGTACTGTTCTTGGGTTCCAATTTCTAGTATTATTCCAATCGGTGCTTGTATTTCCAGTCCAAGTTGTTTGTGCAAATGCAAATACAGTTAGTAGGTTTATTATCAGTAATATGTATGTTGTTTTTTTCATTTTATCTAAATTTTGATTTTTTATAAAAATTCATGCTACAAAAGTAATACTAGCTAATGCACATTACAAGTAATTAATGGATACTTTAAGGCAACACAAAATAGTAAATGGGATACAAAAGGGATACAAAATGCGTGATAATTAAATTTAGTAATATATATTACCAATAAAATATATTAAGTGTAACAATTTTATCTACACGACTAAATCTTATTTGTATTTATGACAATTTATGGTTAATTTAGGTGTTCCATATTTACCATAATTATTAAAAATATTTAGGATGGTGCTAATTTAAAATAATTAGTTAGTATATTTATGGCAAATTTTAATTCTAAATTTTTAATTATGGATAATTTTAATTCTAAAAACATATCTCTTAGCTTCGCAACAGAACTGATGACACAAGAAGAAAGATTAGATATTAAAAGAGAAAAAAATACCGTATCTATAGGAATTCCAAAAGAGGTTAACAATGACGAGAATCGGGTTGCTTTGGTTCCTGATGCGGTAAATATGTTAGTAAATAATGGACATAAAGTAATAATAGAATCTGATGCAGGTCGTAAGGCTCATTTTTTTAATAACGAATATGCCGATGCAGGTGCCGTTATTGCTTATGAGAAAAGCGAAGTTTTTCAATCAGATATTATTTTAAAAATATCACCATTAACAAACGAGGAAATAGAATACATAAGAAATAAGCAAACAATTATTTCTACGCTTCATGCAACAATACAATCTGCAGAATATTTTAGGAAATTAATGTCAAAGAAAGTTAATTGTTTAGCATTTGAACTTATAAAAGATAAATCTGACACATTTTCCGTTGTCCGTTCAATGAGTGAAATAGCAGGGAATACGTCGATACTTATTGCTGCTGAGTATTTAAGTAATATAAACAATGGAAAAGGTTTAATGCTTGGTGGTTTTTCTGGAATTACTCCTACAGAGATATTAATACTTGGGGCTGGAACAGTAGGTGAATTTGCAGCGAGAGCTGCAATGGGTTTAGGAGCTACTGTAAAAGTTTTTGATAGTTCTGTTTATAAGTTAAGACGTTTACAAAATTCTCTTGGTTCAAGAATTATTACTTCTGTTTTTCAGCCGAAGGTATTGTTAAAATCTTTAAAAACAGCAGATGTTGTTATTGGGGCTGTACATTCTAAAAATGGGATGACATCTTGTTTAATTTCTGAAGATATGGTAATGCAAATGAAGCATGGTTCTGTAATTATTGATGTAAGTATTGATCAAGGAGGTTGTATTGAAACATCTCGAGTAACATCTCATGCTGAACCTGTATTCATAAAACACAATATAATCCATTATTGTGTTCCCAACATTGCCTCAAGAGTATCACGAACTGCATCCTATGCTTTAAGTAATTTCTTTGGTCCAACACTATTGCAAGTAGGGGAAGAAGGAGGTGTTGATAATTTGATAAAAATAGAAAGTGGTATAAGAAATGGGGTTTACATCTATAATGGAGTTTTAACTAATTCATTTATTGGTAAAAAACATAATATTCCTTCACAGGATATAGATTTACTAATTACTGCGCTAAGATAAAAAAACAATCTACAAATAAATATCAATTAAACCGTCGGGTGATTTAACATTAATTACCTTATTATTATAATTTATATTTTTTATAAATTCTTCATTATATGGTAATAATATAATTTTATTGTTTTTATCTATTTCCATGATTAATTGTTGGGGGTATTCAACAATATTTTTAAGAATACCTAAATATCCTCTATTAAGATCAAATACTTTAAATCCAATAATTTCTTCATACAAAGACTCTGAAGGCTTGTTCTTTTTTAATAATTGCTTATATTTTGAATCCAATCCTACTGTTAAACCAATAAAATTGTTTGCTTTAACCTCATTATCTATATCTGCAAATTTTATGCGCAATGTGTTAATATCTGTTTGTAAAAAATTATCCATAAAAAAAGGAACAGGTTTATTATTTATATAAATAAACATAACCTGTTCCTCTTCATCTATGATATCACCTAATTCTTCATATTGACAGATTACAACTACTTCTCCTTTATAACTATAAGTCTTTGTTATTTTGCCAACAATGAAAGAATCAATATTCATTGTTATTCTGCTGTAGGCAAATCTTCATTAGTTTCAGTAGTATTTTTAGCGACAACTACTTCTTCTTCTTTTGCCTCAACAACTACTTCCTCTACTTTTGGCTCAACAGCTTTATTTTTTTCAACTTCTTCTGCAAACTTTTTAGAAAGAAGTTCTTGTCTTTTCTCTTTAACTTTTATTTCTTGTTCAAAACGTTTCTTAAGCTCATTATTTTTGCTTTCAGTTGATTTCAATTCAATAGATTTCAGTTTAGAGTTTTTTTCTTGTTTCCATGTTTCAAACTTTGCGTCTGCTTGTTCTAGAGTTAAAGCTCCTTTTTTTACACCTCTTAGAAGATGGTCTTTTAACAAAATACCTTCTTGAGATAATAAATTTTTACATGTTAATGTTGGAATGGCGCCCTTTTGATACCAAGCAAGCGTAGCGTCAAAATTTATATCAATTGAAGGTGGGTTTGTTAGGGGATTATATAACCCTAATCTTTCAATAAACTTCCCATCTCGTGGGGCTCTGCTATCCGCTACCACTACATGGTAGAATGGATTTCCTTTTTTTCCTTTTCTTTGTAATCTGATTTTTGTTGCCATTTAATAAAAATGTTTTAAATAATTTGCAAAGATGCTAATTATTTATTTAAAAAGAACAAAAGTTGAAAAAAATAATCAAATAAAGAATAAAAATTATTCTATAAGCTCTTAACATATACAATCATAATTATCCTAAAAATAATTAAAACGCTAACAAATTTCCTTCAACTTGCTTTTTAAAGAACGTTCTTAAAAAAATATTTTACTCTAATACTAAAATCACATTATTCTTGTAATTATAAAAACATTTAAACAATAATTAATTTACATGATACTAAAGGTGTCATATACAAACACTTGTATTTTTTCTGTAAACGGATATATCTATTTTTTAGATAGATATGTCAATGTAATTTTATGACAGGAATAATTTAGTTGTTATTAAGAGTTTTATATTGTCTTTTTACAAAATCAAATTTTGCATGTAAAATAGTTTTTGATAAAATATATAAATATTAATTTGTGTTTCTTTGAAAAAGATATAGTTAATAACTCTCCTTAATTTTTTTAGAATATGAAAACAAAAGTTTTAATTATGCTGTTTTTTATCACAACTACAGTGATATTATGTCAAAACAAATCAAGTTTTATTGACACAAGCAAGCAAATTAATTTAGAAAATTATAACTATTATGAGCTAGATGTAAAATTTGACAAAAAAAGCAATCAAATGATAGCTTCACAAAGATTAATATGGAAAAATAATTCCATTAAGCCATTATATAGTTTGCCTTTTAAGTTAAATTATAATAATGTAGATTCTTTAATTGACACTGTTATTGTAAATGGTATTGGATGTCATTTTGAAAAAAGAACAATTAATACAAATAATTATGATGGATTTGAAGTGATTTTAGACAAACCAATAGAACCAAATAAAGAATGTATAATTAAAATAAATTTCAAAACAGATGAGGCATATAATGAAAAAGACAAAGAAATTGCCTTTTATAATTTTTGGTTTCCATCATTGTTGTTTTTTGAAAAAGGTATTTTCTACCCAGAAAAGCAATTATTATTCAATTCAAGAATGAATATTTCATATCCAAAAAAATATAAAATAGTATTAACAGGATTAACAGAGTCTTCATATGAAAATATGGGAATAATAAACGTAAAATCTTATGCCAAAGAAGTAACAGGTTTTGGGATTATATTATCTAAGAATTATCTGGTTGAAGAAGATACGGTAAACAATATTATTATTAAGTCTTATTATTTTGAAGATGATAAAAAATGGGGACATAAAATTTTAGAATATGCTAAAGATATAGTAAAATTTTATATAGACACTATTGGCTTTTATCCTCAACCTATTCTCTCCATAGTTCCTGGTGCGGATTATCCTATGGGTGGATTTCCTGTAGCTACAAATATTGTTTGCATTCATAGAGGTCTTGACAATTTAAAAGATAAAGCAGAAAGGCATGCGCACTGGATTACCGCGCATGAAATTGGCCATCAATACTGGGGGTTTAACTATATACTAGAACCTTTAGATTACCCGCATTGGTTTGGTATTTCTATGGGAATATATACAGATAGGCTATATGCTAAATCAAGGAAAACAGATGAAACAATTTATGATGAAAAATTTCTTACCCCATATCTTGGAGGGGTACTTTCTGAAATAAATACAACTATTATGCAGACTGTTGATACTCTAAATAAGCAGAAAATAGATTGGAATAATATAATTGTTCATGGAAAATCATATACCGCATTGGAATTGCTTAGTAATGAAATTGGAGAGGATGTTTTTTTTAAAGTTTTTAAATATTGTATTGAAAACTATAAGGGGGTAAACGTTACTTTTGACATGTTTGTTAATACTTGTGAAAATATAAGTAAAATGGATTTAAAAAACTTTTTTAATCAATGGTATTTATCTAACGCTGTTCTTGATTACCGAATAAAAGATGTGAAAATAACCAAACAAGACTCTATAAAAAAAGTGTTAATAAAAATAATCAAAAATGGAGACGCTGTTGTTTCTAAAATAACGGTGGGAATAAAGTTAAATAATGATAGTTTAATAAAATTGGTCGTTAATGAAAAAGGAGATGAGTTTCAGGTTGAATATTTTACTAACCTAGGTGTATCTGAAGTAATAATTGATCCTGACAAAGAACTGCCATTGCTTATACATGCCGAAAACAATTTTGATATAATAAATAAAGCAGGAAATTTCTTGAGAAATACAGGAAAGTTTAATGAAATAATTAAACTATACCAATCCTTACAATTTGATAAAACATTAGAAAGCTACTGGTATTATATTGCATTTTCTTATGGGCATATAGGTAACTATCAAGCTGCTATTGAAAATTATCAACATGTTCTAGATATGATTAATTCAAAACTCTTGTCTCCAGATAGAGAAAAGGCTGAATTTTTTAAAAAGTCCACATTATTAAATATGGGTATAATATATAGTCAAATGGGCAAAAATACAGATGCTGTTGATTGTTTTAATAAAGTACTATTATTAGTAACATCTTCTAGTGATAAAGAATATATAAATCAATTAATCAAAGAACTTCAATAGATAAAGTAAGATTATAATAGAGTTTTGCATTTAATTACAGAATAATTAGAAGACCTTTATTACTACATATAATCTTTTAAATAATGAGCAGTATAACTATTTTTATTACTTACTATTTTTTCAGGAGTTCCAAAACATAAAACTTCACCTCCTGCATTTCCTCCTTCAGGTCCCATGTCAATAATATGATCACAAGTTTTGATAACGTCCAAATTATGTTCAATAATTAATACAGTGTTTCCTTTTTCAACGAGTTTGTCAAGCACATCTAATAGTATTCTTATATCTTCAAAATGGAGACCAGTTGTGGGTTCATCTAGTATATATAGAGTATTTCCTGTATTTTTGCGAGAAAGTTCTGTAGCAAGTTTAACTCTTTGAGCCTCTCCTCCAGAAAGAGTTGTTGAAGCTTGTCCTAATTTAATATATCCTAGTCCGACGTCTTTAAGAGTTTGTATTTTACTTAATATAGCTGGAATATTTTCAAAAAATTCTACAGCGGTATCTATGTCCATATCAAGAACGTCATTTATGCTTTTCCCTTTGTATCTCACTTCCAATGTTTGACGATTGTATCTTTTCCCTTGACACACGTCGCATGTTACATAAACGTTAGGCAAAAAATTCATTTCAATAGTTTTAATACCCGCGCCACGACATTCTTCACAACGTCCTCCTTTTACATTAAAAGAAAATCGACCAGGTTTGTATCCTCTAATTTTAGATTCAGGAAGGATTGCAAATAGATTTCTAATATCTGTAAAAACACCAGTATATGTTGCTGGATTTGAGCGAGGGGTTCTTCCAATAGCTTGTTGGTTTACTTCAATTACTTTGTCAATATTATCAATACCATCAATACTAGAATATTCTAATGGTTTTATTTTAGAGTGGTAAAATTTATTTGATAGTATAGGGAAAAGAGTGTCATATATTAGAGTTGATTTTCCACTACCAGAAACGCCTGTAATACAAATCATTTTTCCAAGTGGGAATTCTACTGATATGTTTTTAAGGTTATTTCCTTTGGCCCCTTTTAAGGTTAATTTTTTCCCATTTCCTTTACGTCTTTTTTCTGGAATACTAATTTTTTCAATGCCATTTATATATTTAGCCGTAAGGGAGTTTGTTTTGATTATTTCTTGAGGAGTTCCGTGTGAAACGATGTTTCCTCCGTGTATTCCAGCTAAAGGACCAATATCAAAAATATAGTCGGCAGCTAAAATCATGTCTAAATCATGTTCAACAACTATTATGCTATTATTTAGGTCCCTCAGTCTTTTTAGTGATTCTATAAGTCTGTGATTATCTCTTTGATGAAGACCAATACTTGGTTCGTCAAGAATGTATAATACGCCTATTAATTGTGATCCAATTTGGCTAGCTAATCTTATTCTTTGGCTTTCACCGCCAGATAAACTTGCTGTATTTCTGTTTAGTGATAAATATCCGAGTCCTACATCAAGTAGAAATTTTAATCTTTTATCTATTTCTCTAATTATTTCTTTTGCTATAATATTTTTCTTTTCATCAATTTTAGTTGGAAGCTCAATAAACCATTGTTGAAGATTAATGATATCCATTTCTGCTAAATCAGCGATATTTTTATCGTTAATAATAAAATATAGGGATTCTTTTTTTAATCTTTTCCCATTACACTCTGGACACTTAATCGTATTCATAAATTCGGAAGCCCATTTTTTTATTGATTCGCTTTCTGAATCGATGTATTGAGTATTTAAAAAATTAACAATACCTTCAAAGTTCACATTGAAAGATTGAGTTATTCCTACTTCTTTATTTTTAAATTTTATCAATTCGTTTGTTCCATATAAAATGGCATTCAATCCTTCTTCTGAAATATCTTCCAAAGGAGTGTTCATGTTAAAATTATACTTTAACCCAATTATTTCTAATTGTTTAAAAAGCCAATTTTGCTTATATTCTCCAACAGGAACTATTGCCCCTCTTTTTAAGCTTAATTTTTTGTTAGGAATAATTTTATCTAAATCCAATTCTGTAACATACCCTAATCCATTACATTTCTTACAAGAACCATAAGGAGAATTAAAGGAAAAGTTATTAGGCTCTGGCTCGTCATAAGAAATCCCAGAATCCATACACATTAAGTGTTTGCTATAATATTTTAACTGATTGTTAGAATAATCTAATACAGAAAGCATTCCTTTACCCATGCGTAAAGCCGTATTTACAGACTCTGTTAGACGTGTTGTATTATCAGGCTTGACAGATATTCTGTCTATTAATAATTCAATGTCATGTATTTTATATCTATCAATCTGCATTCCTTTAACGATGTCCATTATAATTCCATCAACTCTAACTTTTAAATAACCTTGTTTTAAAACTTGTTCGAATAATTCACGATAATGTCCTTTTCTAGCTTTCACTAAAGGAGTAAGTATGCTAATGTTTTTTTCATTAAACTCTTTAGAAATGCTTTCTATAATTTGGCTATTAGTGTACTTAACCATTTTTTTTCCGCTTATATATGAGTAAGCGTCAGATGATTTTGCATATAGTAACCTCAAAAAGTCGTATATTTCAGTAATAGTTCCTACAGTAGAACGGGGGTTTCGAGTTATAGTTTTTTGATCAATAGCAATAACTGGGCTTAGACCAGATATTTTGTCAACATCAGGACGTTCGAGATTGTGTAAGAAATGTCGAGCATAAGCAGAAAATGTTTCAACATAACGTCTTTGCCCTTCAGAATATATTGTATCAAAAGCCAAAGAAGATTTCCCGCTACCACTAATTCCTGTAAACACTACTAATTTATTTTTAGGTATTTTAAGGTTAACATTATTTAGATTATGAACTCTTGCGTTAATAACCTCTATGTATTTTTGTTTATTTTCCAAACCAATCGTGCTTTATTAAAAAAAAGCAAAAGTAATCGGAACTATTGAGTTTTTCAAAAAAATATTTTACAATATGTCTGTTCTTCTTTTTTAATTTTGTTTGATTAATAAAATACTATACTTTTGTAAAATTCAAAATTATTTAACAACGAGGATGAAATGTAGCGTATTAAGCAAATATCTATTTAAAATTAAGTATTTTTATATACTTATTTTTGCTATTTTTTTAATTTTTGCTTGTAAAAAGGATAAGATAAATCCTGTTCCTGATACTTTAGTTGATATTTATCTTAATATTAGCTCAACGCAGTATATAAGATTGACCACAATAGAGGGTTTTGAATATGTAACAGGAGGGGTAAGTGGAATATTAGTTTACAGAAAGAGCTTGGATGAATTTATGGCATTTGACAGAATGTGTCCCTATAATAGTAGTAGTTGTGAACGAATACAAGTCCAATCTACGCCTATTGCTGTTGATTCTGGTTGTGGAACAACATTTTTAATGCTAGATGGTTCGGTTATCGCAGGACCATCAAAGTTTCCTTTAAAACAATATAAGACCTATTTTGATGGGAGCTATTTGCGAATATACAATAATTAGAATTCGCTGAAAAATTCAAAAATCATATTTGCAGATATAATTTACAATTGAGAATTTTTATCATTATAAAATTGTTGTTTTTTTAAAATAATATCTTGTCCTATAATAGGTTTACACACAAAAATAGAATTAAGAAAAAAAGGATGTTTTAAGCAAGAAAGTGTAGGATGACACATTTGCATCAAAGGTAACACTTTGAGTAAATATTACCCATTTTGTATCGTCTATGACGCTATTGATAAAAAAATGTATATTTGCAGTGGCTAAAAACTTTTGATTAAAGGGTTCTGTCAATTTTATTTAGTCGAAAAATGGGGAAAGTGAAACGAAGTTTGATGAAGTCAATTTTTTTAAACCCATTATAAACGAGTTAAATACAATATGGCAAAACGGAACTATGCTTTATACAGTACAAATATTATTGCAATATTAATATATGTAGTTGTTTTTTTTAATCTTAAAATAACTGTTTCAGAAGAAATTATGTTTTCTACGCTAGATGCGGGGTCGTATAAAGATGTTCAGAATTGGTTAGAGCATGGTGTAGATAGTGAAAATGTATCAACTAGACCATTGTTATACCCTCTTCTATTAATGACAACGTCGAAATTAGGAGGGGTGTATGGGATTTGGATAGTTCAAGTCATTTTTTGGTTACTATCCATTAATTTCACCTTCATGACAATTAATTACATAACGAAAAATAACTTATTGTCATTTATTGGTGCATTTTTTTTTATGTCAAACCTGTCATTGATTGCACTTACACTTCACGCTCTAACTGAAGTAACAACGGTATTTTTACTTTCCATGATGCTATTCCTCCTTGCTAGGAAAATAGAAGAATATAGAAGTCTTCGTTTTTTTCATATTTGTTTATTTTTTATGGTTTTATTAACTATCCTAAAACCAGTATTTTACATTCCTTTATTAAGCCTTCTTTTTATTGTTCTCCCTCTTTTCTACTTAAAAAAATATCTGAAATATCCGCTGAATATTTTGATACTACTATTGATTATTTTACCCGTTATAGTTCAGATTACTATAATAAAAACCAAATATGGTGAGGCAAAAGTTTCACTTATATCGTCAAAAACTCTATCCAATTATTTGGTTTCTCAAGGAATGGAAAAGATTGAATCCATAAGTTTTGAAAGTGCTGTTAAAAAATCGAATAGTTTATCTCAAAAACAACAAATATATTATATCAAAAACCACTTGTTTTTATATTCATATTTGTTTAAAGGCAATATTGTACACAATATTAGGGGTGTGTCATTTTTTTTATTATATCCTGATGGCTATGAAAAATATAGATTAAGTCTTTTTATGAAACACTACAACAATGTTATGCTGATATTACATTGCATATTTTTAATTTTTATTTTTCCTTTAATATTCATTTTTATTAAGAGTAGAAATTTTTCAATTTTAATTTTCCTTGTATTTTTCTCAATACTTGAGTTTTATTACATCTTCGTTACAGGAATAAGCTTCTGGCAAGGAGATAGACTTACTTTACCAGCTATAGCCATTTGGAGTTGTATTTATCCTATTATTTTATTTTATTACCTAAAAATACTTTATCCAACAAGTAATATAACAAATTGCAAGATAGTTAGCAAATCTTAAAATTTTAGTCCAGATTGTTAATATTCACAAAAAGAACCACTTTTATTTATGAAAAGGATGACACAAAGAAAAAAAATATTTTTACGAATAAATATCATGTATATATTTGCAATGATTTGAAAAATAAAATTAAGCACGAATAAGTTAATTTAGAGAACCAACTTTAATAATAATAAAATATAAGTAAAATGATACTTTCTGTAATTATTCCAGCATACAACGAGCAAAATACTATTCAAAATATTTTGCAAAGAGTAAATAGCGTTAATTTAATTGAAAAAATAGAAAAAGAAATAGTTATTGTAAACGATGCATCTAAAGATAATACAGAAAATATTGTTATGCAATATATTAAGGAAAATCCTAATGTAAATATACATTATCATAAACAACCTTTTAATAAAGGGAAAGGTGCAGCTATACATAAAGGAATAGAATTAGCTAAGGGAGATTTTATTATTGTTCAAGATGCTGATTTAGAATATGACCCAAACGAGTATAACATATTACTTAAACCTATTATTGATGGTTTTGCAGATGTAGTATATGGGTCGCGTTTTATAGGAGGCAAACCTCATCGGATTCTTTTCTTTTGGCATTCTATAGGAAATAAATTCTTAACTTTTATTTCTAACGCTTTTACGAACCTGAATATAACAGATATGGAAACATGCTACAAGCTTTTTAAAGCGGAATATCTTAAATCTTTAAATCTTAAAGAAAACCGTTTTGGATTTGAACCGGAAGTAACAGCTAAAATATCTCGTGTTGAAAACATTCGTATCTACGAAGTTGGTATTTCATATTATGGACGTACATATAAAGAAGGGAAAAAAATAAATTGGAAAGACGGGTTCCGTGCATTATATTGTTTAATTAAATATAATGTTTTTTCAAAAAAATAAGCAATATCTCTCTAAGCGTGTAAACTGAAAAGTTATTTTCTATTTGAAGGTTAGTCGCCCGCATAATCATTTTTGCTGGTTGTTAGCTATAAAAAGGCATTGATAATTGGGGTCGTCCTAAAATAGGTTTACACAAAAAATTAGAATTATTATATAAAAATATATTCATGTAAATTATAGCAAGGGATTGCAAATACAGATGTATCGGTAATTGTTTTGTGTATTAATACAGATGCGATTAATTGCGTCTGTACGTGTGTTTTATGTAATTTAGGTAGGTTTTGGGTACATTAAGGGTACTGTTCATGTCATAGCCGTCAAGCTAAGCGTTTAAGTAATTTATTATCATCATTTTGTTTTTGATCAATAAACAGCCTAATATATATGGGGGTATCAATT
>MEOD01000046.1:40540-41060 GCA_001768555.1 Bacteroidetes bacterium GWF2_29_10 | reverse complement strand
TTAACCATCTAAATTAAACCATATTCATTTTTTATTATTTTAAAGAATAAACATCCTTAACTTTAATTATCAGCATATTAACTAAAATAGCACAATATGATAAAATTGATTGTGTTTTTTTAATAGCTAATTAAGTTTATCTTATAAGTTATTCGAGGTCGACATTTTATGATTTAACGTTCTATGCTTTCGGTATAGTGTTGCTAAAAAAGAATGTGGTTATCAAAGTCTTTTTTTTATTATTCTAAAGAACTACAATAATTGATAATTAAGGATTATTGAGATTATGAAAAGGGATTTTGAATTAGAATGGTTCTCTATGGAATTGGTTTTCGCCTCTTTGTTTTTCGGTGAATTGTTTTATATTATATGTAAATGTTAGCATGTAATATCGTTCTAAAATATTTGTTTGAGTATCTTCTGTGTATAATTCTGTGCTATTTCTGCTAATGCTTTTGTTTTGATTAAGGAGATCGAACCCAGTTATTTTTATTTCAGCTGCTCTGTTTTTTAAGAATTT
>MEOD01000046.1:40226-40503 GCA_001768555.1 Bacteroidetes bacterium GWF2_29_10 | reverse complement strand
TTGTATCCATCAGTTAATCCTTTGTTAATTATTTGGCTGAATTCTGTTTGGAAAACAAATCCTTTTCCTATTAGCCAGTTAAACCGCAATCTATTAGAGTATGTATAGTAACTATAATCAGATTCTTTATTTATTTTATTTTTGATAATGTTATAGCTCATGTTTGAAGAAATGGTGAAATCAATTTCTTTGCTAATATTGCTACTTAGAATAAGTCCTCCTCCAAATACTGGTTTGTAAACATAGTTTTTTAGGTTATTAATAATTCCAGATACTT
>MEOD01000046.1:0-40171 GCA_001768555.1 Bacteroidetes bacterium GWF2_29_10 | reverse complement strand
TGGATCTAAGATTGTAATATCCAGTCATATTTTCGGGAACAGTTAATTGAGAGCCAGAAAATAAAGCAACATTGTTGATAATAGTGTCGTTTTCTGCAACGAATGTATTATTGCCTATATAATTATTAGAAAAGCCACCTCCTATTAAAGCAAAGAATGTCATTCCTTTATCAGTGTTAGTATTAAAGTATCTAGCAAACAAGTTGTGCTGGTAATCTGTTTTTAAGTCTGTGTTTCCTTTTGAAAGTTGAGTTGGGTTGTTATTATTTAACACGTCTTGAAGTTGCTCGATGCTTGGAGCATTAACAGAAGTTCTGTAATTTATTTGAATACTTTTTCTTTTAGAATTTCGGTATCTATACATTAGGGAAGGTAAGAAATTATAAAAAGTTTTGTTTATATTTTTATCAATAAAAAACATGTCGTTATTTTGTAAGTCAGACATTTGATAATTAAGTTTGAAAACTACATTATTGTTGGTATCATTAAACATGTATGATACTCCAGCATTATTAGTCATGTAATTATTTTCGAGCATATTACTTAAAGAGGAATCAAGAGTGTAAATTACTTGTTGAGTTTCATAATTATATGTATATTTATCAGAAGAGCTATTTTTGTATCCAATTTGATAATCAAACATTAATAAGCTTTTTTTTATGAATGGTTCGGTGTAAGATATATTTGCACTAATGCCACGTCCATATTGATTACTGTTAGCATCTTGAGATATTTCTTCTATAGTTATAATTTCATTATTGTATTGATTATAGGAATACAGGTCGCTATTTCCAGAATTTTCGGAGTATTCTCCATTCATTCCTAAGGTTATGGTGCGTCCTATTTTTTTGAATTTATGTCTAAATAGCAAATTATTAGAAATGTTAAGCCCATTTAAATTGCTATTATAATTGCTGTTTATATCATTGATAATGTCGTTTCCTATTAATGTTGTTCCAGTGTAATCTGTTTTAGGTTTATTTTGTTGGAAAGTTAGTTTAGGTATTATCAATAAAGAGTTAGCCGTATCAATTTGCCATTCTATTCTCATATTTAATCTATGATTTATATTGTCAGTATTAGACAAGCTATTTTCATTGTATGTTTGTCCAGAGTTTTCATTATTTATGTACTCTCTGTAAATGTCTTTTTCAGTTTTATTATTAGAAAGGTTAAAGAAGTAACTTCCATTTACTTTTACTTTGTTCCAATATTTGTCAGTATAGTTTATCCCAAATGCATTTGTTTGATTAATTCCACTGTTATCACTAACCATAAAATCACTCAAGCTACTATTATGTCCTGATCCTCCGGAACTTCGCATGCCACCACCTCTACTTCTTCCACCACCGCCACGGCGACTATTGCTACCAGATGCCCCAAGTATGTCTGCTATTGAAAAGTTTTGTTGGTTTGTATTATTGCTTTGAAATAAAAGAGTTATGCGTCTTTCTCCTCTAAAAACATTCAGATTGCCCCCTGCTTGATATCTATCATTAGTGCCATATCCAGCATATACTTTTCCTGATGTTGTTTTTTTCATTCCATATTTAGTCACTATGTTTATTGTTTTACTAGTTTCACCGTCATTAAATCCAGTAAATTCGGCTCGATCACTTAATTTATCAAATATTTGAACTTTATCAATCATTTCTGCAGGGAAGTTTTGGATTGTAGCATTAACATCCTCACCAAAAGACTCTTTTCCATCAATTAATACTTTTTTTACATCTTCTCCATGAGCTTGTATTTTACCATCCTGTACTTTTATTCCTGGCATTTTTTCCATTAAATCTTGAGCTGTTGCGTCAGGGTTTGCTTTGTAAGCTTCAGCATTTATCTCAGTTGTATCTCCTTTTTGCACAGCTAAAGGTTGTTTTTCTTTAACAAGCACTTCTTTAAGTTGCATAGAGCTTTCTTCTAATAGAATATCCCCAATGTTAGTATTCTTTTTAGAAATATTTATGTTTTTTTCAAAAGCCTTATATCCTATGAAATTTATTTTTAATAAGCCTTTCCCTTCAAAATTTGTTTGTATTTGAAATGCTCCCAATGCGTCGGTTTGAGCTAATCCAACTTGTTGTTTCTGCAAATCAGTAAATAGAACATTAACAAATTTAATTCCTTTTTTTGTTTTATTATCAATAACTTTTCCTTTTATTATGTTTTGAGCATTTAATAAATATATTGTGTTAAGCAATAATATTACAAATAAATATCTTTTAGAATACATTTAATTAAGATTAATTGTTTGTTATATAAGAAAATCGAAAATATTATAATGTTATTGTGTAACAAAAAATTAAAATCAATTTACATCTAAGACAAATTCTTTAGTGAATAGTTTAATTGGTTAATAAAATTTCAATATATGGATTTAATTGATCGTTTATTTTACTAAAAATAATATTCGAAGTGCTCAATAAAGTATGCAATTTAAATTAACTCCATCTTTTATTGGTTTAAAATATTATTAATATTTTTTACAGTTTGTGTGTTTTCGATAAAAAAAATAGTGTAAATTTGCATTTAATGAAACTATACTCACAAATATCAAAACTAATAATATTTGCCTTAATACTAATATGCAATATTAGTGTGTCGCAAAATTTTGTTAATAATGGGGCCAAAATAGTTATTAATAATGGTGCTTATGTTTATGTTGGCGGAAGCTTTGTTAATATAGCATCACAAGAAGATGCACAAATAGATATGTCTAATAGCACTATTGAAGTGAAACGAGACTGGATAAACGACAATAACATTGGAGAAGTTTTTATTAATCAGGGAAATCAAGGAAATGTTATTTTGTCATCAAACATTTCTAATCAAATAATTAGTGGTTTTACTCCAACTTATTTTGATAATCTTACTTTAAAAGGAAACAAAAAAAAATTAGAAGTAGATAATTGCAAAATTCATAACATACTAACTATTGAAAACACATTTTTAGACCTTAACAAAAATAGCATTCACATAATCAGTAATTCTGCAAATGCTATTACTGAAATTAATGGATATATAAAAAGCGAAACAAGTAGTAAAGATGGATATGGTTTAGTTAAATGGAATATTGGAGACAAAATTGATTCATATGTAATCCCTTTTGGAACAGGAAATAAAAATTATTCTGATATTCCCTTAACTTTTCAAACTATAACTAATGGTAGCATAAATGGTAGCGTATGGTTTGGAACTTATCCTACAAATACTTATAATTATCCTTATCCTGATAGAGTATTTGTTTTAAATGGAGACGATCCAGAGTTAATGATTGATAGATTTTGGATAATAAAACCAGAATACGAAACAAAACCTTCTATAAATATAGGATTTAAGTTTACAGATGAAGATTTAGGTTCTAAATCAAAACTGAAAACTGAAAAACTTAAAGCTATTCGTTATAATGATATATCTAACACTTGGAATGACCTTTTACCTATTGGAGTTGCTGACGAAATTAATAAAACATTATACACCGAAACTATAGAAGATAATGACTTTTATGAAGCATGGACATTAATTAATGAAGAGTATGTTTCTGCTTTTTATATCCCTAAATCATTTACACCAAATGGTGACGGTAAAAACGATTTTTTTGGACCTGTAAGCAAAACATTAGATCCTGATTTTTATTCATTTTATATATTTGATCGTTGGGGAAAACTGATTTATCAAACAGATGATTTGGCAAAACCTTGGGATGGAAAGGTGAAAAATAAAAATGAGACCATTCAACAAGGGGTATATACTTATTTAATTTATTCTCGTGATATTACCACCAAGACAAGGATTCAGGAATGTGGAATAGTTACCGTAGTAAAATAATTAAAAAAAAAATGTTTTGTTTAAAAAAAATATATTATTATTGTGAATCAAAATTATAAAATATTTTAATGAAAAAAATACTCTTTTGGTTGTTTTTATTTAGTGTTTTAAATACAAATGCTCAAGTAATTTTTCAATCTTCATTAATATCTAGTGGAGGTGATTATAAATTTAATGCAGACATATCTTTCACCTATACAATAGGTGAAATCAGCTCAGATATTATTAATTATGATAATATCGAATTAAGTCAAGGATTTTTGCAATATTCAGTTTTAACTTCGGTAGGCATAGAAGAAAATAAAAATATTTACACTAAACAAGATTTTAATGCTTTTCCAAATCCTTTTAATGATGAAATTACAGTAAGATTTAATACCGATAAAAATTACGATATTCAAATAAAAGATATTACTGGAAGAGAAATATTTACTAAAAAAAATATAGAAAATAATTCTACCTTAAATTTATCCAATATTAATGATGGTATTTATTTTATGAATATTATTGTTAAGGATCAAATTTACACTAAAAAAATAATTAAAAATTGAAATAATTAAAAAGAAATATAAAGTATGAGAAAGTTTTATTTATTTATAATAGCCCTATTAATAACAGGAACAACTATTTGGGCTCAGGTTCCTAAAGGCATAAAATATCAGGCCATGGCTCGTAATTCACAAGGGGTTGTACTTGCTAACAAAAATATCAATATAAAGATTTCTATTGTTGATAAAGAATCTATTGAAACTGAAGTTTATTCTGAAACTCATACAGGACTTACAAATCCTTACGGTATATTAAGTATTACAATAGGTGCAGGAAAACCTATAAATGGAACTTTTTCCCAAATTAATTGGGCTAATGGAAATAAATGGATCAAAGTATATGTTGATGAAACTGGTAATGGTAGTTACAATTATCTTGGAATTTCCGAATTACTTTCTGTTCCTTATGCTTTATTTGCTGAAAATGTTTTAAATGGTGGATCTGGAAGTGGTTTACAAGGACCTACTGGACCTACTGGACCTGATGGTATGATGGGGGCTACAGGCTCTACTGGGCTTCAAGGTATTGCTGGTCCAATGGGACCTAAAGGAGATATGGGAGATAAAGGCGAAAAAGGAGATAAAGGTGACAAAGGTGCTACTGGTGCAACAGGGCTGCAAGGAGTACAAGGTGTTCCAGGAAGTACAGGACCTGAAGGTGTTAAAGGCTCTACAGGACCTAAAGGGGATAAAGGAGATATAGGCATTACTGGCGTAACGGGTGCTACTGGAGCAATGGGTGTTACTGGAGCAATGGGTGTTACTGGAACAACTGGTCCTCAAGGAGATAAAGGTGATAAAGGTAACATAGGAGATAAAGGTGTTACAGGTGCAACAGGACCTAAAGGAGATAAGGGAGACATAGGAATTACAGGACCTAAGGGAGAAACTGGTGCAATAGGACAAACTGGTGCCGTCGGACCAATAGGCCCACAAGGAATTACAGGTCCACAAGGAATTACAGGTCCACAAGGAATTATTGGAAACACAGGTGCAACAGGAAATACTGGTGTTACAGGAAATACTGGTGCAACAGGTGTTACTGGACCTCAAGGGGCGAGTATAGTTGGACCTACTGGCGCACAAGGAATTACAGGACATACAGGAATTACTGGTGCTACTGGTGCAAAAGGTGCTACTGGAAATACTGGAGTTATTGGTGTTACTGGTCCTCAAGGAGCAACTGGACCTCAAGGGGATAAAGGAGATAAAGGTGACATGGGGGCACAAGGAATTACAGGTCCAATAGGAATTACAGGTGCAACAGGTGCTTACGGCCCAACAGGTGCTTACGGCCCAACAGGTCCACAAGGAATTGCAGGTGTTACTGGACCGAAAGGAGCAACTGGAAGTCAGGGAACTACAGGCCCACAAGGAATTGCAGGTGTTACTGGTGCTCAGGGAGCAACTGGTTCTACTGGTGCTCAGGGAACAACTGGTTCTGTTGGAATGCAGGGAGCAACTGGTTCTACTGGTGCTCAAGGAGTAACTGGACCTACGATTTGGAATACAAATGGAACTTCCATATATTACAACTCAGGAAATGTAGGTATTGGAACTACAACTCCTAAATCAAAAGTTGAAGTAACAGGAGGAGATATTTATATTAATGATGCAACAAGAGGAATTATAATGAAATCTCCTGATGGTCAATGTTGGAGAATTACAATGTCTAATTCAGGAACATTACAAACAAATAGTATTGTTTGCCCATAAAATCAATAAATAATTAAAGAAAAAAACAAAAATTTATTATTAAAAAAATAAACTTTGTATCTGATATTAAAATTTATTTTAATTTAGCAAAAAAATTGACAAATTAAGTTATGAAAATGAAAAAATATATATTGATTATTACTGTAGTTGTTTTATGTACAACTTTTAAAACTTTTGCACAGAAAAATGTTGGTATAGGTACTACTACTCCAAATCAAAGTGCGATGTTAGATATCGAATCTTTAGATAAAGGATTATTAATACCTAGAATGCATACAACAGAAAGATTAAACATAAACAATCCTGCTCGTTCTTTAATAGTTTATGATTTAGACATTAATAAGTTTTGTTTTTTTGATACATTAAATGTTACTAATAAGGCTGAATATTGGCAAGTACTTACACCTCAAGTTGCATCAGGTTCCATAGTATTAAAAAATGTATTGGCTAATAAGGATACTGTTTATGATGTGGCAATAAAAACACCTCAAACAAGTTCTCCAGAGATAAGTTATCTTGTAAATGCAGTAATAACAGATGCTACTCAAGATTATAACATGTTTGTCAAATACGCAAGAGTAGTAGATATGAATACTGTTAGAATCAGAATAAAATCTGATGAAGTAATGGACAAAAACATCCGAATAAACTACGTTATTTTTAAAGTCAATTAATTTAATTGAAGAAAATAACTGTTTATAAAATATTATTACTCCTTATCATTTCACAACAAGTAACATTTTCTCAATCAAAATACTTAATTTCTCTTAAAAATGCAGATTGCAAAAATGCAATATTGATTAATGATAGTATTTATGGTCCAACCAATCCTCCATTAGGGTACGGAAGTATCTTAGAAATCAATAATAATAAACAATACAATAAATATTTCTTTACAAAAGAGCATAATACAGTTTGGTATATTTACAAATCAAATAGTAACAACCCAATTACTTTTGATATTATTCCAATAAACAAAAATGATGACTATGATTTTTTAATATTTGAATATACTGATTCAAGTACTTGTAAACTAATAAAAGAAAAAAATATACTACCTTTAAGAACTAATATTTCAAGAGTAAATAAAGCTTTAAACGGATATACAGGTATTTCAGATACTTCTAATAATATATACACACCAGCAGGAATAGGAACTGCTTATAGCAAATATATAACACCTCATAAAGAACAAAAATATCTCATAGCCATTGACAATGTTTATAAAAATGGAAGCGGCCATACTATTATTATTAAACAAAAAAATGAATTAAAAATTCCTCCAAAAGATACTGTATTAAACAAAAAAAATAATAAAGATATTAATAGTAACACACCTATAAATAAAGATTATTATTCGTTTTCTATTGCATGCTTTGATAAAGAAACAAAAGAAAAAATAAACTGTAGCATTCTTATAGCAAATATAAATCACAAGGATACCATAAAATTTAAAGCAGATACTAATATTTTGGATGTAGAAACTAATAAAAAAAGAGTGTATATTAATTGTAAAAAAACAGGATATATCTATAATTCAGAAATAGTTAATACAAAAGACATCAATAATATAATATATAGAATAGAGCTTAACAAAATAGTAAAAGGAACTAAAATTATTATTGATGATATTTATTTTTATGGAAATATGTCTCGTTTTCTACCAACCTCAACCCCTGCTCTGAAACAATTATATGACTTTTTAAAAGAAAATCTAGATGTTAAAATAGAAGTACAGGGACATGTTAATGGAAATATTAATGCTTCTCAATTAGATAAATTAAGCTATCAATCTTTATCTAATGATAGAGCTAAAGCTGTTGAAAATTATTTAATAGAAAATGGAATAGATAAAAAAAGAATTACATCTAAAGGCCTTAGTGATAAATTCATGTTGTATCCAATTCCAAAATCAGAAATTGAATCTCAAAAAAATCGACGAGTGGAAATTATTGTTGTAGAATAATTTTTTGCAATTTAATTCAAAACTATCTGCATCCTGTAATATTCTTATTTTTTTATAAAGCAATAACCTACTGTTATTAAATACTATACTAAATATTTTTCTATCTACATAAAGAAAAATGTAATTTTTATTATTATTTTTTTTGCTGTATTAAAAATAAATTTTACATTTGCACTCGTTTTGAAATACTGGTCCTATAGCTCAGTTGGTTAGAGTAGCTGACTCATAATCAGTTGGTCCCTGGTTCGAGCCCAGGTGGGACCACCAGTAAATATTACCACTTGCAAAGTTTTGTCTTTGTAAGTGGTTTTTTTTTAGATTATACTTTGTAAATTTAATATTAATTTAAAGTATTATAATTAATGGTATAGTTCTTTAATTATAGATTCTGCCGTTTATATTTTATTTAAAACCAAGAGCAGTCATTAATTAATAATATATTATGAGCGGTATATCTAAAAATTGATATAAATTTGCAATTCAAATTATTATAAATAGATTAATTATGGATATAGTAGTAAGTGGCATCAGACCAACAGGTTGTCTCCATTTGGGTAATTATTTTGGAGCTGTTAAAAATTTTCTTAAAATGCAAGACGAAAATAATTGTTATTTTTTTATTGCAGATTATCATTCGTTAACAACCCATCCTAACCCAGTAGATTTGCATGGCAATGTGAAACAAGTATTAGCTGAATATATTGCATGTGGATTAGATTACGAAAAGTCAACAATATATCTTCAAAGTAACTTACAAGAAACTTGTGAGTTATACTTATTTCTTAACATGAATGCCTATATTGGAGAATTAGAAAGATGCACTTCTTTTAAAGAAAAAATAAGAAAACATCCTGATAACATTAATGCTGGATTATTTACATATCCAGTATTGATGGCAGCCGACATCCTTATTCATAGAGCAAATAAGGTCCCTGTAGGTAAAGATCAAGAGCAACACTTAGAAATGGCTAGAACTTTTGCAAATAGATTTAACAGAATATATAAATCAGATTTTTTTCCAGAGCCATTGGCGTATAATTTTGGACAACAATTAGTGAAAATTCCTGGATTAGATGGTACAGGAAAAATGGGAAAATCTGAGGGAGCTGGAAATGCGGTATTTCTTTCAGACAGTCCTGAAGAAATAAGAAAGAAACTAATGAAAGCAGTAACTGATTCAGGGCCAACCATACCAAATCAAGAAAAACCAGAATCTATTCAAAATTTATTTACATTACTAAATGTCATGTCTTCAGAAGATACAGTGAAATACTTTGAAGATAAATATAATGATTGCACTATAAGATATGGGGATCTAAAAAAACAATTAGCAGAGGATATTATTAATTACACAAATCCTATAAGAGAAAAAATTAAAGATGTGTATGAAAATAATGAATTAATAAAAAAAATAGTAAATACTGGTACTGAAAAAGCAAAACAGAGTGCTATGGAAAACATAAAGCAAGTAAGAGAAATTATAGGTTTTCGAAATTTCTAAGAAATTAATTTTTATGATAGAAAAAACAAAAAATAGCATTCAAATAAAAGAAAAAGCAATTATCATTGGTGTAATAAAAAACAAATATGATGAAGCAAACATCAATGAATATTTAGACGAATTAAAATTTCTTATTGATACTGCTGGAGGAGAATGTTTAAAAAAGTTTACACAAAAACTTGAATACCCAGACCCTCGTACTTTTGTTGGGAAAGGAAAACTTAGTGAAATAAAAGAATATGTCCAAGCTGAAAATATAGATATGGCTGTATTTGATGAAGATTTAAGCCCTTCTCAAATCAGAAACATAGAAGAAGTACTAGAATGCAAAATACTTGACCGAAGCCATATAATACTTGATATATTCGCATTTAGAGCAAGAACTGCTTACGCAAAAACACAAGTAGAATTAGCTCAATATGAATACTTATTACCTAGATTAACTAATCTATGGACTCACCTTTCTAAACAAAAAGGAGGGATTGGGTTAAAAGGCCCAGGTGAAACCGAAATAGAAACAGATAGACGAATTATTAGAACAAAAATAACTCTTTTAAAAGCAAAGCTTAAAGAAATAGATAAACAAATGCTTACTCAAAGAAAAAGTAGGGAAAACATGGTTAGGGTTTCTTTGGTGGGATATACAAATGTAGGAAAATCTACAATAATGAATCTCCTTAGTAAAGCTGATGTGTTTGCAGAAAACAAACTTTTTGCAACATTAGATACTACTGTTAGAAAGGTTGTTATTAATAATATTCCATTTCTACTATCAGATACGGTTGGGTTTATTCGAAAGTTGCCTCATCACCTTATTGAGTCATTTAAATCGACTCTTGATGAGTTAAAAGAGGCAGATTTACTAATACATGTGGTTGATATATCTCATAGCAATTTTGAAGACCATATTAATGTCGTGAAACAAACACTAGTAGATATTAAAGTTATAGACAAACCTTGTATTCTCGTTTTTAATAAAATTGATGCTTACAATTATGTAGAAAAAGACCCTTATGATTTAACTCCTAAAAATAGAAATAATTACAATTTAGATGAATTAAAAAGTACATGGATGGCTACATCAAACATTCCTTGTATATTTATTTCTGCAAAAGAGAAAGTAAACATAGAAGAGTTTAGAAATTATATTTATGATTTTATAAAAGATATTCATTTATCTAAATACCCAAATAATATTATAGCCAATAATAGAGATATTGAAAATATATTTTAATAAACCTGTGCTTTATTAAAACTTATATCCAAAAGTAAAAGCTATTAAAGAATTTGTGTATTTTGTTTCAAAAGGAGGAGCAAGATTTTCGTTATACAGATAATATTTTTCTGTTTTATTATACAATTGGTAAGCAAGATCTATAAAAAAGTTTTTCTCTCTATATCCTATACCTGCTGAGTAAACAAATGTTTCTCCATTATTTAAAATATTAGTTTTGTAAGGGGAGGTAGAATAAGCAAAACCTAAACGTAAACTAATTGGATTTAAGTTAATTTCTGTACCACAACGTAAATTATGTTGAGAATCATAGCTTCTTTTAATAGAATTGTTCACATCAAAGTAATCGGTGTTATCTTCTCTAAACCTTGTTTCAGAAACATCAGAATACTCATATTCTGTACTAATAATAGCAATTTTATTAATTACAAAAGCCATTCCTCCAATAGCTTTAAAAGGTGTAGTCATTGCATATTCGAAATTACCTGATGGAGAACTAGCTTCATATCCATCTCCATTATCAAAAGATGATGATATTGTACGATTATATTCATCTTCCATTGCATAAAAAGTTGGGGTATGAAATGCTGCGCTTAACCTTAGCCAATCTTGAGCTCTATATATAACTCCTACTTTGAAATCAATACCAGCACCTGTAGTTTTTAGATAATCTTCAACTTTTAATGATTTAAAATCATATATTGCATCTTTAACATCATCTTCCACATATATCCCATCTTCTACATACCTAAGAGAAGTAAAACCTACTCCTGCACCAAGATATATTCTATCATCATAGTTTGCTCCAAAACTAAAATTAAACTGACTTATACCTCCTTTTGCTGTTAAGGATTTTCTTTGCAATTGACCATACGAATTCATTGCTGTTGTATAATTAGTATTGCTACCAAGAGTGTCTATTAACCAAGTATCATAAGCAAGTTGAGTATCGAAAGGAGATAGGTCTTCAGCATTAGAGCCGTTAGCTCTTAATTGCCATTCATCAAGAATTGAGGAGCTATTATTATATCCTTCTGTTATAATTCTTTCATTAAAATTATTTAATTTATTATATCCAAAACCAAAAGATACAGATTTCCACTTGTTTGCCTCAAGTCTATCTGGTATTTTATTATTAAAAACAAGCCCTATATTACCAAAATTGAAATTATATTTTACGTCACTATATTTTAAATTTTGATATTCTGACATAGCGTCAGACATATAGAAAGATGGAGTTATTGTAAATTCAGAACTTCTGTAAACACCTAATCCTGCTGGATTTGTAGTTAAGCAAGAAATGTCAGCACCCAAAGCACTAAAAGCACCTCCCATAGATACATATTTTGCGGTACCTGCTATTTTTTTTTGCGAATATCGCAATGCGTCAACACTTGTCTGAGCTTTCATTACAAAGCTAGTAAGTATTATGCATAATATTAAATATAAATTTTTCATTTTTTATTGTTTTTTTTAATTTAAATTATCTTCTTCTATTATTTGTTCCAGAGCTATTATTGCTTGTGTTGTTACTTCTAGAAGGAGCGCTTTGTCTTACCGAATTATTGCTATTATTATAAGTATTTGTATTATTGTTTCTAGAAGGAGCGCTTTGTCTTATAGTATTATTATTGTTTGGGTTACTATAAGTTCTAACATCATCTTTTTGTTGATTATTGTTTATTTTTGTTGGAGCATTATTACGTTCCTGGTTTATATTTTGGTTATATTTAGGACTAGTATATGTGTCATTTGATTTTTTGTTATTATGTGCTGGTGAAGTATATGTCTTAATTTCTGATTTATTTACATTTTCGTTAATTCTATTACTATTATTTTGATTATAGTTTGTTGTTGTTTTATTATTATTGTATTTAGAATTGTATTTATCTTGAATTTTATTGAATTTATCTTTCTCGTTATTATTTGTATTGTTTATGTTTTCTTGTTTATTTGAAAAGTTGTAATTGTCAATATCTATTTTGTTTGTAGAGGTTTTATCTGTTTTTTGAAAATCTTTATTTATAGAATTTATTTTATTGTCATTGAAAGCATTACCATTTATTGTTTTTACCTCATTTTGCATTGACTTGTTTTCTATATTAAACTTATTTTTGTTTAATTTAGAATCATTTGTTGTAGTAATTTTATTTTGATTGTTATTAGGATTAATATTCATGTTTGTAGGGGCATTACCATTACTAATAGTTTTATAATCATTTGTTCTGTCAAAAGATGTTTGTTTTAATGGTTTATTAAAATTTGTGTTTGATGTTCCTGAATTATTTACATCATTACCTATTATAGTTTTACTTGATGATGTTGCAACAGAGCGTTGAAACCTGCTATGAAAGTCTTCCTTTGAAGACCCATTTGATAATGAACTGTAATTTCTACTTCCATAATATGAGTTTTTATCATAAGAATTATAATAGCAATTGTCAGATGAATTATTGTAGTAATTTTCGTGGTGGTAATTGTGATAAAACCCTTGATAATAAGGATTATAATAGTTAGAATAATAAAATGGATTTATATACCAATTGTCATAATAGCCAAACCCGTAATTATAAGAATGGAAAGGACTATATGATAAATAAAAACTAGGTAACCACCAATTATATCCAGAATAAATACTTACTCCCCAATTGAATGGATCATAATCATAAAAGTATCTATTTGTATAGTAATTATCATAATAGCCATAAGATAAACTAGGATTATAGAATCTTCGTATTCTTGAAGTGTAAGCATAATCATAATAATCGTCATAATTATAATAATTATTTGTTATATTTTGGCTACTTCCATTATCAGAATAATTATATTCATTGTCATCTGGCAAATTATTATTTTGAATATTTTCATTTTCAGAAGCGTTATTGTTTTCTTGATTTAAATATCTTTCTGTTAAATTAGAGTAATTATCTGGATTGTAATTATTATTATCATTATTATCACTTTCCGTGTAATTATTCTCATTATTAATATTTTTAGAAACAATAGGTGTTGTTTCTTTTGCAATATTAATGTTATCTATCTCTTTATTATCTTTTGATGGAGAGTAGTATACATCATCATATTGTTTGCTTGTTATGTTTGTTGTTGTAGAACAACCTAAAGCAATAAAAGTTATTGTTATTGCTAAAATTGTAAGTTTATAATAATTATTCATTTTTTTACCCTCCAATAATATTTTAAATTATTAAATTTGCCACGATTATGAATTATAGTTACAAATTTTATACCATTAAAGTAAATTTATGAGTAAAGAAATAATTTCAAGAGCAGAAAACTATTCACAGTGGTACAATGATATAATAAAAAAGGCTGGGTTAGCAGAAAATTCTCCCGTTCGAGGATGTATGGTTATTAAACCTAATGGCTTTGCTGTATGGGAAAAGATGCAAGCTGCATTAGATAAAATGTTTAAAGATACAGGACATGTAAATGCTTATTTTCCTTTATTTATTCCAAAATCTTTCTTTAGCAAAGAAGCATCTCATGTTGAAGGTTTTGCCAAAGAATGTGCAGTTGTTACTCATTACAGATTAAAAAATGCAGAAGATGGTTCAGGTGTTGTTGTTGATGAAACGGCAAAACTTGAAGAAGAACTTATTGTTCGTCCTACTTCTGAAACAATTATATGGGATACTTACAGAAATTGGATTCAATCATACCGAGATTTACCAATATTAATTAACCAATGGGCAAATGTTGTAAGATGGGAAATGAGAACTCGATTATTTCTTAGGACAACTGAATTTTTATGGCAAGAAGGGCATACAGCTCATGCAACTAGAGATGAAGCTATTGAAGAAACTGAAAAAATGCTAAATGTTTACACTGAATTTGCTGAAAAGTTCATGGCAATACCTGTATTAAGAGGAATTAAAACTCCTAATGAACGTTTTGCTGGAGCAGAAGAAACATATTGTATTGAAGCTTTAATGCAGGACGGAAAGGCTTTGCAAGCGGGTACTTCTCATTTCTTAGGCCAAAACTTTGCAAAAGCATTTGATGTTAAATTTACTAATAAAGAAGGAAAGTCAGATTATGTATGGGCTTCTTCTTGGGGTGTCTCTACAAGGTTAATGGGAGCTTTAATTATGGCACATTCTGATGATAAAGGCTTTGTTGTTCCGCCAAAACTAGCACCTATACAAGTTGTAATTATTCCTATACATAAAACAGAAGCAGAGCTTGAAACAATTAATTTAAAAGTTAAAGAAATTAAGCAATCTTTAGAGAAAAAAGGAATATCTGTAAAATATGATAATGATGAATCTCAAAAACCAGGATGGAAGTTTGCAGAATACGAGTTAAAAGGAATTCCTCTTAGAATTGCAATAGGACCTAGAGATATTCAAAATAATACATTAGAAATAGCACGTAGAGACACTTTAGAGAAAGCTACTTACCAACAAGATGATATAGCAAATAAAGTGTTAAACCTTCTTGAAAATATTCAAGCAAATCTTTATCAAAAAGCTTTAGACTTTAGAGAAAATAATACTTTTCATGCTAATACATGGGATGAATTTGTGGATATAATTGAAAATAAAGGAGGTTTTGTTTATGCTCATTGGGATGGAACAGATGAAACCGAACAAAAAATAAAAGAATTAACTAAAGCAACTATTCGATGTATCCCTCTTGATTGCAAAGAAGAAAATGGTCTTTGTATATTAACAGGGAAACCATCTTCTAGAAGAGTTGTATTTGCTAAAGCATATTAATAAATAAGTAATTAACCAAAAAAAACATACATTATGAGCAATAAAAATTTTGATCCTGCAAGCGAAATTCAGGATATATTAGTTTTCGGAGAATTTGGTGGTGTTAATCCATCTATTACAGACTCAGCTACATACACATTTCTACATGCAAAAACAATGTCTGAAACATTTGAGGGAAAAACAGAAGGTTGCTATTTATACTCAAGACATTGGAATCCTTCAGCTAAAAATCTTTCCAATGCGTTAGCTAAGATGGAAGGGACAGAAGCCGCTTGGGTTACTGGCTCTGGAATGGCTGCTATAACATGCACATTACTTCAGTTGTGCAATTCTGGTGATCATATTATTGCAGCTATGACAATATATGGAGGAACATTCGCATTTCTTAAAAACTATCTGCCTAAATTTAACATTGATGTTACTTTTGTTGATACAACAAATGAAGAAAAAGTAAAAGCAGCAATAAAACCAAATACAAAAGTTATTTACACCGAAACTCTTAACAATCCTTTATTACAGGTTGCAGATATAAAAAAACTGGCTTTGATTGCAGACAAAAATAATATTAAATTAGTGGTTGATAACACTTTCACCCCTATGATAATATCTCCTAAAAAATTAGGGGCTCATATTGTTGTTTATAGTATGACTAAATTCATTAATGGAACTAATGATTGCGTTGCTGGTGCAATTTGTGCTTCTGAAGAATTTATCAATGCTTTGATTAGTGTTAATGATGGAACAGCAATGTTACTTGGTCCTGTTCTAGATCCTTTAAGAGCATCAAGTATACTTAAAAATATGCACACTTTGCATATACGAATGCAACAACACAGTAAAAACGCAATGTATTTAGCTGAGAATCTTGAAAAAGAAAAAGTTGATGTTAAGTACCCTGGATTAAAAAGCCATAAAGATAATGGATTAATGACAAAAATGATGGATAAATCAATGGGATATGGAGGAATGATTGCTATTAATTTAGTAACACAAGCAAAGGCTCAACAATTTATGGAACTTATGCAAGATGAAAAAGTAGGTTATCTTGCCGTTAGTTTAGGTTTCTATAAGACTTTATTTAGCTGTCCAGGTTCAAGTACTTCTTCTGAAGTTCCTGAAGAGTTGCAAAAAGAAATGGGAATGTCTGAAGGAATGGTTCGATTCTCTGTAGGTTTAGATCATGATATTGAGCGTACATTCAAAAGAATAATGCTTTGTTATAAGAAAGTTATGAAATAATTCTCTGAAATATAATAATTATCCTAATAAAAAAAGGCTGATAAAACAAATTTTATCAGCCTTTTTTTATCATATAGAATTAATTACATGTAGTTTTCAATTGGTTCACAAGTGCAAACAAGATTTCTATCTCCATAAGCATCATCAACGCGTCCTACAAATGGCCAGAACTTGTTTTCTTTAATCCATTCTAAAGGAAATGCAGCTTCTTTTCTGGAATAAGGTAGTGTCCATTCTTCAGCTGTTAACACATTAACAGTGTGAGGTGCATTTTTCAATAGGTTATTCTTTTTATCAGCCTTTCCGTCTTCAATAACTTTGATTTCTGCTCTAATAGCTATCATTGCGTCACAAAATCTATCAAGCTCTTCAATTGTTTCACTTTCTGTAGGCTCAACCATCAATGTTCCATGAACAGGAAATGCAACTGTAGGAGCATGGAAACCGTAATCCATTAATCTTTTAGCCATATCAATAGCTTCTACGTCTGCCGTTCTTTTAAACTCATTACAATCAAGAATAAGCTCATGAGCAACATGACCTTTATTTCCTGTGTATAATATTTTATAATAAGGTTTCAATCTTTCTGCAATATAATTGGCATTTAAAATTGCTATTTTTGTAGCATCTTTTAATCCATCAATTCCCATCATTTTTATGTATGCATAAGAGATAGGTAATATTGATGCACTACCATAAGGAGAAGCAGCAACAGCATGTATTGATTTCTCTCCTCCTATTTTTACAACAGGATGTGAAGGAAGAAAAGGAACGAGATGTTTTGCAACACATATAGGTCCTTGTCCAGGTCCACCACCACCATGAGGAATAGCAAATGTTTTATGTAAATTTAAGTGACAAACGTCAGCTCCAATAAATCCTGGATTAGTTAAGCCTACTTGTGCGTTCATGTTTGCTCCGTCCATATACACTTGTCCTCCATTTTCATGAATTATTCTTGTAACATCAAGTATATTGTCTTCAAATACTCCATGAGTGGAAGGATAAGTTACCATTAAGCAAGACAAATCATCTTTGTGTGTTATAGCTTTTTCTTGCAAATCATTCATGTCAATATTTCCATTATCATCACATTTAACAACAACAACTTTCATCCCTGCCATAGCAGCACTTGCAGGATTAGTTCCATGAGCTGATGCAGGAATAAGCACTACATTTCTGTGTGCATTACCGTTATTTATATGATATTGTCTGATTACCATTAATCCAGCATATTCTCCTGCTGCTCCTGAATTTGGTTGTAAAGAAGTTGCAGCAAATCCAGTGATTTTAGCCAACATATCTTCCAAATTATGTATCAATTCAAGGTATCCTTCTGCTTGTTCACTTGGGACGAATGGATGTATATTTCCAAATTCTGGCCAACTTAGATGCAATAACTCTGTTGCAGCATTTAATTTCATTGTACAAGAACCAAGAGGTATCATTGAATGATTAAGAGATATATCTCTTCTTTCAAGTTTTTTCATATATCTCATCATTTCTGTTTCTGAATGATACATGTTGAAAACAGGATGAGTCAAATACTTAGATGTTCTTTTTGCAAAAGAAGGAATCTCTATGTTAGCACTTGACATCATATTCATTGTTATCTCATTTGCCTTATTATTTACAGCTTCAGCTAATGTTTTTGCTATTTCATTTAAGTCACAGATAGTAACTGTTTCATCTAAACTAATACCTATTGTTTTCTCATCAACTATTCTAAAGTTAATTTCATTTCTCAAGCCTAAAGCGTTGACTTTACTAACATCGGTACTTGCAGGAAGAGTTACATTTATTGTATCAAAGAAATTTTTGTTATTTACGATGTAACCTAAACGAACTAATTCTTTTGATAATAAAGAAGTAAATATATTAATTCTTGAAGCTATCATTTTTAATCCTTCTGGCCCATGGTAAGCTGCATAAAAACTAGACATAATAGCTAACAGAGCTTGTGCAGTACATATATTTGACGTTGCTCTTTCTCTTTTAATATGTTGTTCTCTTGTTTGTAATGCCATTCTAACTGCTCTATTTCCATTTGCATCCACAGTAACGCCGATTATTCTACCTGGCATCATTCTTTTGTACTCATCTTTTGTTGCAAAATATCCAGCAGAAGGACCTCCAAATCCCATAGGAACTCCCATTCTTTGAGTAGAACCAAATACTATATCGGCACCCCATTCTCCTGGAGGAGTTAAAAGTGCTAAGCTTAAAATATCCGCACCTACACTAACAAGTAATCCTTTTTCATGTGCTGACTTTACAAAATCTGCATAATCATAAACTTCTCCATTTGCAACTGGATATTGAATTATAGCTCCAAAAAACGAATCATCTAAAGATGCATTTCTAAAGTCTCCTATAACTAATTCCATTCCAAGAGGATTAGAACGAGTTTTCAATACATCAATTGTTTGAGGAAACATTTCATTAGAAACAAAACATGTATTTGCTCCTCTTTTAACCGAATCACGGCTTCTTGAATTAAACATCATTATCATCGCTTCTGCTCCTGCTGTTGCTTCATCTAGCAAAGAACTATTTGCAACAGGCAAGCCTGTTAAGTCAGAAACCATTGTTTGATAATTCAATAAAGCTTCTAATCGTCCTTGAGAAATTTCTGCTTGGTAAGGAGTATATGAAGTATACCATCCTGGATTTTCCAATATATTTCTTAATACAACAGAAGGCACAATAGTATTATAATACCCTAACCCTATATATGTTTTGTAAATTTTATTTTTAGAGGCAATTTTTTTTAAATGTTTTAAATAACGAGATTCACACACCCCTTCTTTTTCAATGGCAACATCTTCTTTTAATCTTATTTTTGAAGGAATTGTTTCATCAATAAGTGCATCTAATGAAGAATTTCCTATTGTCTTGAGCATTTTCTCAATGTCTTTTTGCCTTGGTCCATTGTGGCGTGTAGCAAAATTTTGAACTAAATTCATGGCTTATATAAATTAATTAATTTGACAATCAGTTATTTTTTCTAAAAGCAAAGATATTCATTTTTTTATTTCAATAAAAAAATGATTGGCTTTTTTATTATTTGCCAGAGACTATAGACTTGTCTTGTTTTTAGTATCCATGAAATTGTTATGTATTAAAATAAGTTATTTTTTTATCCCAAAATTAAAAAAATCATTTCCTAATGTATTAATTTTATAATCAGTTTCTACATAACCATCCTCTTTTGTTAAGCCTGATGAAATCAGCATAGCTTTTTCATCATCTGTTATACTATCATTATTAATCTGTTTTTCAAGTGCTTTTAACGCTATTGGATGTATCGAATCCAAAACAGAACACATTTCTAAATATCTATTAAAACTTATATCTTCTTTAATTAACGAACTAAAAAGTTTTCCTAAAATAGCTGATTTCTCATATTCATAGAATCTTTCATTTAATACCAGAATGTTTTCTAATACTTTTTCTTTAAATTTTGGATTTTCCTCAAATTTCTTTTTAAACTTATTTAAACTTTCTATATTAATATTTTCTTCATGTAGAGATTTAAGAAAAACAAAAAGTTTTCTAATAAAAGATCTTTCCCTTATAGCAATATTTATTTTAACAAATGAATAAATTGTTTTAACGATAGGAATATTTTTCATTATTTCATTGCTAAAAATTTCTTCAATAGCAATATTTGCATAATCTATTAAAACATCAATTTCTTTCTCAAAAATTGCTAATTCAAAGTCTTCTTTTAGTTTTTTTATAATATTCATTTTACACAATTTCAATTTTATCAATTTCTTTCATTATTCTATCGGTTTCACTCAATGCTACGATTATTTTTTGATAATGTAAGATATCTTCGTAGTTTAATTCTCTGCCTTTACGGTCTTTAAGCCATTTTTGTGCTGGCTGGTAGCCACCGATGTAAAAGTTCCAAGCTATTTCGGGTACGTTGTCGAAGTATTGGGTTTCATTGATATAAACCTTTCCGTTTTGATAATTAAGCTTTGTAACCATGTTATTACCATCTACGGGGTATTGAGTAATGTATTTCTCGACAGTTGGGCTTTCGAGCAGGTGAATTTGGCGAATTTCGCCCCCAAGCTTTACTAATTGCCAAAAGGTGTTTACATCTTTTGGGTATGGCACACGAGGAAAATCTATTTTTAAAAATTCTTTGTACTTTTCACGGTAGGTTGGGCTGTGTAATACTGCATAAATATAATCCAAAATGTCTATTTCGCTAAACTTATTGTTATCCAATTTAATATGTTCGACAATAAAACTTATTCCCAAACAGTTTTCTATCTTACTTACAATTCTATGGTCTAAATTAGGCTTATAATTAATGCCCTTATACACAAAAGTAGGTTCACTCACGATTCCAGATGTGTCATTATCCTCTCCTAACATCATTGGTTCAGAAGATGTATCCCTTGTTTTTCTAAAAATATACAAAGGGAAAGCATAGTTTATATCTAATGAAGAAATGCATGTAGAGCCTGAAATCATCTCTTTAGAAACAAATACTTCGTTCCATGTATTACTACTGCGTGAACGCCTTATGCTTACCAAGCCTATATTGTCCTTATTAAAAAAATGTTGCATTACCTCTGTTCTTGGGTAGCAATGAAATCCCTTAGACTTGCCTGTAAAAAAGGTAAATCTGAAATCAAAAGGTCTATAATTAATTTTTGTGATTTTATTTTCGTTAGGGTAATTAGCATGTAAATCTTTTTTAGCAAAATTCACTTGCCAGTCCCTAACATCTTTGCCTAATTCAAATTTTCTCCTTGCTGTTTCATCATCTAAAATTAAAAACTCTTTTATGGTATTATTTAATTCATTTTTAGTTTTATGAATGGCAAAATTATCTCTAGCAGTTACTATCCCAACACTGTTTACTGGAAATATATCACTCACACTAAATCCTTTATTATATGCTTTTTCGATATCAAAATCTTTTTGAATCATATAATACATTGGCTTTTTAGGAATAATTTCTTTATACGGCACACTTGCAAGTTTATTTATATCTAAAAAATCATTCTTAAACTCTCTTTTCCCTAATAAGTCATAATAAAATACTTTGCCCAACTCGTTTGGCTTTTTCTTTCCTGTTTTTACAAAGATATTTATGCTTACGCCTTGCATAATGTCGAATACATTTTCATCAATGCTACCATCATTTGCTGTCTCGCTTTTGCGACTATTGCCGTGCAAATTGAGGATATATATCTTATCATAAGTTTTTAGCAAGTTCCAACGCATACCCCTAAAAGTTGGGTTATCCAAAAAGCCGTGTGGATTGATAAATGCTAAAATACCGCTACCATTCTTTTCAATAAAATGTTGCCCGTAACGCAAAAACTTTACATAATCGTCATTTATCCATTTAGGATTACGCTCTTTTAATTTTTCTTTTCCTCCGGGTTCTTTTTTATAATCGTCCATTAAGTCCATAATCCATTTCCCTTTATTGGAGCTTTCGCCACTATAAGGAGGGTTGCCAATAACACACATTACAGACGTATCACGTTTAATGTGGTTTGCTTCGTTTGCTTCGGTGCTTAACCAATTAGCCCAAAGTGTACCTGTGTCAGGGTGGTGTTCTTCAAGGCTATTCGTTAAAAATACTCGCAGACGTTGATTTTTGGCAGGCTTGTATCCTGTTTCGGTTAGTAATAAATCAAGTTTGAGATGTGCCATTGCATAGCTTGCCATAAGCAATTCGAAACCATTAAGACGTGGCAAAAGATGATTTTCGACATAATTACTCCAAATGCCTTGTTGTCCCTCGAACTTTTTATGTATATGCTTTAGTACTTCGGCAAGGAATGTGCCAGTGCCAGTAGCTGGGTCTAATATCTGCACTTTGTGTACTTCTTGCTCTACCTTTTTTCCTTGTACATCCACTTTTATTTTTGTTTTGCTTGTGTCGGCAAGTCCTTGAGGTAAATCAAATTCTGTTTTCAGAATATCATCAACTGCACGAACAATAAAGTTTACAACTGGTTGCGGAGTGTACCATACACCACGAGCTTTACGCAGTGCAGGGTCATACTTGCTTAGAAATGTTTCATAAAAATGTATAATTGGGTCTTCCATCTTGGTTCCCTTGCCATAATCTTTGAGAATATCGCAAACATCGCAAGCAAGGAATATATTTACAAGGTCATCAACAATCCATTTTATGCGGTCGTCAACATCAAGACCAGCTATGTATCCAAATAGTTTTTTGAGAAAAGGGTTAGATTTTGGAATAAGCTCATAGGCTTCCTGACGGCTAAATGTTGGCAAGGTTGGGTCGTGATAACGAGCTGCAAACATTCCGTAAGCAATTGTTTGTGCGTAAACATCGGCAAACGACTTTGGGTTAATGTCATGTATAAGTATTTGCTTAAATGCCTCCATCTGGTCTTTAAGCGTACTGTTTTCTTGGTTTACTTCATCACTGTTCAAAGCCTTCTCTATAACGTCTGATAGTAAACGAGCTTTGCCAGCCATCATTTCAGCCAACTTCTTAGAGCTTTTGATAGTTTGCCCGATTGTGCTACAAAAATCTTTTATCAAGTTAGTAAATTGCAAGAAATTTTCAGGCAAAGGCTTAATAAGTCCTTTGTCACTTAGTTCTGCTATTGCTATTTTGGTAACAAGCTGCCCTTCTCGATACAAATAGAATTGCATATAATCTGTAAAAATCAAATTATTCAATGATGCCTTGTATCTGTCAAACTGTTCCTTGTTTCCACTCTTCTTTGATCCTTCAAGGTCTTTATCTCCAATATCCTTTGCTTCTATAAACCCAACAGGAATATCCTTTTTAGTCAAGATATAATCCGGAGCACCACACTTCTGCCGTTTAGGCTCATTAGTAGCCCTTACCTCTGGCACCAAACTCTCAATAAGCGACTGCAAATCGCCACGAAATGTATGCTCGGTTGCATTACCTAATTTGTAGCGTTTGTTTATGTTGTCTATGTAGTTATCTATTGTCATATCCTTTGCAATTTATTTTTGAGAATTTATGCTAACATCCTGCCAACTATTTTAAAATTGAGTCTTATTGAAATGTTATTAATTATTGTAACAATGTTTTTGTTTTTATAATTATTAACCACCCCGTCCTGCGGACACCCCTCCATCGGAGGGGAATCTTGAAATGTCTTATTTAGTTTAAAATTATCTATTGTCATGTTATTTTTATGTATAACTAATGTTAAATTTTATTACATTCTAATTCCTTTTCGATGGATGGGAATTTTGAAATGTTTTATTTGGTTTAAAATTATCTATTGTCATGTTATTTTTATGTATAACTAGTGTTAAATTTTATTGAATTTTGAAATGTCTTATTTAGTTTAAAATTATCTATTGTCATGTTATTTTTATGTATAACTAATGTTAAATTTTATTACATTCTAATTCCTTTTCGATGGATGGGAATTTTGAAATGTTTTATTTGGTTTAAAATTATCTATTGTCATGTTATTTTTATGTATAACTAGTGTTAAATTTTATTGAATTTTGAAATGTCTTATTTAGTTTAAAACTATCTATTGTCATGTTATTTTTATGTATAACTAATGTTAAATTTTATTACATTCTAATTCCCCTCCGATGGAGGGGTGTCCGCAGGACGGGGTGGTTCCTATATTATCTTGAGACTGTAAGGGTAGAAATTTTGTAGTTTCTATATTCTCACCATATTCATTAATAATATATTGCTCCAATCCCTCCATAACTCTTTCAATATTATTTTTAATATCAATATCATCTACTCTAAAGACTTTTAGACCGAGGCTTTCTAAATATTTCTGCCTTTGTTCATCATACTCTGTTTTTTCATCATGACTCCCTCCGTCAATTTCTATTACAAGTCCTAATGTTTTTACATAAAAATCAACTATATAATTACCTATGATTTTTTGCCTATCAAAATCTATATTATAAAAACGCCCTTTATGCACTTGTTGCCAAAACAAAACTTCTGATAAAATGCCCTCATGCCTCTTATCTTTGGCTAATTGTTTAAGTTCTGGATTATGTGGTAAATTTTCAATAAAATTACGTCTTATTGAAATATCGTTAATTATGGCAATAATGTTTTTGTTTTTATAATTATTAACCACCCCGTCCTGCGGACACCCCTGCATCGGAGGGGAATTTGTGAATGTCTTATTTAGTTTAAAATTATCTGCCATCATGTGATTTACAATTATTTTGAGAATTTATGTTAACTCTTGGTCTGATACATTTTACAAAATTTAAACCTTTTCACTTATAAACTTTATTATGGTACTTGCAAAAATACAATAAAAAAGATAATTATCTTTGCTTAAGTTGATAATAATATTTTGGTTACATAAAAATGATAGAAAAGCTATATAAGTTTGATGGTTTTTATTTGTATTTTGTACATAACAGCATCATAATTCCATCACACATCCAATCCTTTGGTTGTAGGGATATTAATGCTTAGTACTTTTTTTATGCTTTCTTTCCACTTAATTGTTGGGTTATTTTTGTATTTGTTGTAGAGAGATTTTAAGTTTTGGCTGTTGTCTTGCCATTGTATAAGTTTATAGGCTTGTTGCATTGTTTCTTTGTCAGTGTTATATCCATTTGTTTTAAGTCTTTTCAACAAGAAGTTTGCTTTGCCTATCCATATAGAGTTTGTGGTGTATGGGATTGTTTGTTCGATTGTTTGCTCTACATTAAAATCTAGTATTGGCTTGCAATTGTTACACTTATTTTTCACCTAATTTAAGAAGTTCTACTACTAAATGATGAACCATAGTACACGGAGCTTTTTCATTATTAGGAGTATTGTGGAGATATTTATTTTCTATAACTTTTGCTCTTTTAATTGCATCACTTGTTTTACTAACAATCAAAGGCATAACTATATCTTTAAAATTATTCTTTTTTTTACAAACTTCTTTATAATTAAAATTAGGATGTTTTTGCTTGGCTTTTATTAGAGATTCGTTCGGATTTGGCAATGATTTGAATATTTGCGTTAATCGCTCATAATACTTCTTCCTGTTTTTATATGCATCATCTGTAATGTCAATGTCTTCTAAATGTAATAATATCCATAACTCAAATGAGTCATTGCTCCAAGCTGTTTTAAAATTATTATTTTTTGCTATTTTAATTGACTCGTCAAATTCTACATTACCCTCCCTGATATTTCCTTCTGATTCATTTTCTATATCTCTATCAAACACACACCAAATATGAATGTTTTCTTCTTCAAATATATTGTTTTCTTTACAATAACAAATAGTTTTGATAACATTTTTTATTTTACTTTTCTGTGCTGCTATTGTATTTACCTTTATTTTCTCAGTCTCAAAATGTTTAAAATAAATCGGCTCACTTACTTTATCTTCACAAAATATAATAAATGTTGGCAATGAGTCAACTTTACGAATATCATCTGATTTTATATCCCAAGGCTTATTCATCTTCTGTAATATTTTTGTTAGTATAATCCTCTAAAATAGGTAATGCTCCATAATACCCTGCTAAATATTGTTTGGCAAAGTCTGCATCATTTCTAATTCCTTTTAGGTCTGATAAAGAATATAGCCTTGATGAATCATCTTGTTTTTTCTCTGTAAAATAAAACTGGTCTCGTCGCATTATGGAAGGAGACATTAGGTTGGTGTCGTGGCTTGTAAATAATAATTGTGAATTGTTTGTGTTTATTTTAGGATTATTAAATAATTCAATAAGTTTAATTAAAAGTGATGGATGAAAATTACTATCAATTTCATCTAAAATAATAAAAGCACTTCTATTAAGGCTGAAAGCTCTTAAGATAAGACCTGTCAAATCAAATAATCGCTTTGTGCCGGCAGATTCATTATGCTTTAGATTAAGTTTGACATCTACTTTTTCTCCATTTTCATTGTTATACGATTTTGTCAGAAATATATCTTCATGAGACAATTCTTGTTTTGCTTTACCTGAATCTTTTTCTAAAAAAACTTCAGAATATTTCAAGTTAAAAGAAGAAAGAAAATCTAATAATGTTTGACTTTGAAATTGTATTTCATTACGAGACCCTAAAAAAGAAAATGTGTATTGTCTAAATAACTCAACTTTTGTAAAATTGGAAATCGTCCGACCTTTTATATAATTCCGTATAATAGCACAAGGACTCTCATTGTCAAAAGCAGCTATATGAGTTAATAACAATGTATGCGTATATTGCAATTTAGGAATTTTATCTTTATTAGGTAACTTATCATCACTAACATTCATATTGGTTCGAGTAAAATGCTCTACCATATTTTTATCCTTTGTGCCAAACAACCACTCACTTGCAATAACCTCCTTACTGTATGGCTTATCAATACTTTCACGTTCTTTTGGATTTCTTTTTACAGTAAAACCATATCTGTATTTTTTATTGTCTAACAAAAGGACTATTTGAAAGAAAGACTCCGTATTTAAAGCATCTTGTTGATATAAAAAAGGGTCGCAAAGAGCACTTAAATCAGACTCCGAACTTGCCTCATTCTTTATAGCTTGAAGAAAATAGTCTAACGCTTGCACAATATTGCTTTTCCCACTTGCATTAGCTCCATAAATACCCACTGTTTTTAACAAACTATTTCCAGATACTTCAATAATATTATTACTATCAACCGACTCATATTCTTTTGGGCTTTTTAAACCTGTTGTAACAAAACTTATAGTTTGAATATCTTTAATAGAACGAAAGTTTTTAACACTAAACTCTATTATCATTTTATTAAAATTTGAATTTATTTTGCAAATTTAAAAATAAGTTTTGAATTTATTATGCTTTTTTGCTAAAATCCTCTAAATTATCCCAAAAACCAAGTTATTATCCTTTTTTGAAAGTACGATTGATGTACTTGCCACTGCCCACATTATTCTCCCAAACACAAAAACCTTATTTGCAATTACCAAACCTTAATAGAAAACCGCATCACCACCTAATTCCCAACCTAATTTCCAATTATTAACCTTATTAGAAATTTCAGAGCAATTGTCCTCTACGGATTTTCAAATGATACCATTTTGCAATATTACAAACATCATTGTATTGTCGCCACTTCAGGGCTTGGATGATTCTGTAAGCATCAAACGTTTGTAGAAAATGGAATATTCGTATAATATTTACGACCCAGAATGGGTCGAACGTAACGGAGAGGTTCAATTCGATGTTTCTGCTTTGTCCTTTTGGAGCTTCGTCCCTTGCTCCCTTTTGGCAAAGCTATCTCCTTTTTGCTCAAAAAAAAAGAGCATAAATCAATTTGGACTTATAGCAAGGCGGAAACCTAAGTAGCTACCTTTACCATCAGGTGTAAAGAAATTGCGATTTGAAGGGCGACAAGATTGAGGCTCATTAAGCCAACTTCCCCCACGAAAAACACGTAAAAAGCCAGATATTGGTCCTGTAGGGTTAATTTTATCATTAATTGTATAATTTTCACTCCAATCATTAACCCATTCCCAAACATTACCAGTCATATCATAAATACCCAATTCATTTGCCAACTTTTGCCCTACAACGTTTGTTTTTTGAGACGAATTATCACCATCACCCCACCAAGCAACATCATTAATATTATCGCTACCACTATATTCATATCCATTACTCTGATTTCCTCCTTTTGCTGCATACTCCCACTCTGCCTCTGTTGGCAAACGATAAATCTTACCTGTTAATTCATTAAGTTTTGCTATAAATACTTGTATTTCATGCCATGAAACATTTTCTACAGGACAATCATAACAACCTACAAAATAAGAAGGATTACTTCCCATAACATCTATCCAGTGCTTCTGCGTTACCTCATATTTACCAATATAAAAATTACTTAACGTTACCTGATGTGAAGGTTTTTCCCAATCATAACAATTCGGCTCTTTGTCTGCAGTACATCCCATAATGAATGTATCACCTTCCAAAAATACCAAGTCTACATCATAATCTGTTGTCGTAAAACTGATTTCAGAGCCATAAGCAGTCCCAATAGCATTTGTAGCATAAGCACGAACATAGTAAGTCGTAAGAGGCAATAAGCCACTAAGGTTGGAAATAAAAGAACCAATACCACTACTATCTGTAGTCTTGCTATCTGATATAGTAGGATTATGGCTTGTACTCCAACAAACCCCTCTAAAAGTAACAGCTGAACCACCATCAGAAGTTATATTGCCTCCACTGATAGCTATACTTGCTCCTATACTACTCATATTAGCAGTAGTAAGCGTTGCCAAATCTATTGTCTTAAAACTGATTTCAGAGCCATAAGCAGTCCCAATAGCATTTGTAGCATAAGCACGCAAATAGTAATTAGTGTTAGGGATTAAACCACTAATGTTTGAAATAAAAGAACCACTCCCACTACTATCTATAGTCTTGCTATCTGATATAGTAGGATTAGAGTTTATGCTCCAACAGACACCACGAGAAGTAACAGCGGAACCTGCATCATAAGTTATATTGCCTCCACTAACAGCTGTGCTATCTTTAATGTCAGATATGTCTGTAGTTGTCAGTTGAGGGACAGAAACATGAGTAGTAAATGATGTGTCATTACTGTAAGTGCCATCAACGGCATTTACTGCAAATAATCTATAATAATAAGTAGTTGCAGGCCGAAGCGAAGATACATTATAAGTTACAAAGGTGTTATTATTACCCTTTACAGGACTTTGATTAGGGATTAGTTGGTTGCTATATGATGTATCCTCTCCAAATTCAAACCTTACATTTGTATTAAAATAGTTAGCATTGATAATCCCGTTTATAGTTGCAGAATAAGGTGTTATGTCTGAAGCAGCAAGCGTCATTACTGTTGGAGCTTCAGGTATTAAAATTGTAGGAGATGGCAATTTTACAAATCCACCATTTTTGAGAAACAATGTATCGTTTGAAATTGTTATGGTTTGTAGCTCATTAGCAGGACCAGTTGCTCCTGTTGGACCTACTTCTCCAGTTGGGCCAGTTGGGCCTGGTATGGTTGATGATAATCCAGTTGGGCCAGTTGGACCTGTAGGACCTACTTCTCCCGTTGCGCCTGTTGGACCTGTCGCTCCACTACCTGCTTTTTCTGCATACAGAGCATAAGGTACGCTTAGCAATTGGCTTGTTGCTATAATTGTATAGTTTGTTAGTGGAGGCGTTGTAGCTGTTTTTGTTTCAATAAAATATGGTCCGTTTGCCCAGTTGATAACTGAAAAATTACCGTTTACTACTGTGCCAGCTCCTATTTCAATACTTACCAGACCATTGGCATTAGTAGTTGGAGTTTGTGTCTCAATATATACGGATGCACCGCTTGCAGAACCCTGCAATATGCTTATTTGCATTCCAATTTCTTGGTTTTTAATCAACTGGTTTTCTGCATTTCTAATAACTGCCTGATAACTCATTCTTTGAGGACTTTGTCCCCATAATGTTGCTGTCAATAATACAGCAAATAAAATTGGGAATACTCTTTTCATAACTTCTAATGTTTTATGATTTTAAATGTTTTTACTTCTTTTTTCCCTTGTATTACTTTTACAAAATAAGTAGCCCTAACAAGATTACTCATAACAATACTTGTACTATAGCCCCTAATACTTCCGTATTGTAAAAGCTTTCCTTGCATATCGTACAAATGATAAGATAACCTTGAAATATCAAACTCATCAATAATCAATGTAAGATAATCGGTAGCAGGGTTTGGATAAGCCTCAACTGAAAGTTTTATTCCCGCAGATTCATCTATAGCCGTTTCTACCGAAATTTCATAAGGCAACTGCACGCCCTCTGCTACAGAACCGTTCGCCACTGCATGGCTCTGATAAACAACTTGCCCAACAGAATAACTCACCGTACCCCCACTACCCAAAGCATTACCGCCTACAGCATTAAAGCTTTCCTGTGCTTGTATCCCTATAAGTCCAAGTCCTAAGAAAAGTAATACACTTAATATTAATCGTTTGTATTGCATTTGTAACCTCCTTTTTTATAACGATTTCTAAAAATTTATTTTTTTGATTTATAAAAAAACTTATCAAAAAACCTTTAATTAAATTTTAAATCACTGCAAATATAAATATTTTTTTACCTTAATTTTGTCTATTATGCCTCAAATTCAATAAACCACTTAACCCCATTTACGCTTTCACCTGTCGCAATATTTTTGATTGCATTCAATATCATTGTTTTACCAACACCTGATGCCCCAACCAATAAAGTTAATTTGTTGAATTCTGTTTTTTTGCAATTTGCAATTTCTTATTTTGTCTTCGAAACTAAATTTTATAATTTTCATAATAATTTCTTTATCTTTATTGCAAATTTAAACTGTTTAATTAGATTGTCATAATAATCGACCATTAAGCGACTTTTTAATGACTACGAAATAACTTAGACAAGTTTTTTTAATTGGTACAAATATAATGTTTTTTCAAGTTTGGTTCTTGAAATTTATTTTTTATTTTGTTGATAAAAAGATTGATGATTAAAAACAAGTTTTTAATACTTTTATTACCACCACGACAAGCATACTCCCACTCTGCCTCAGTAGGCAAACGATAATTCTTGCCCGTTAGCTTTTTAATAAATTCTTGTGTAACCTTCCAAGACACACTGTCTATAGGAAGTTTGTTATTCCCTTTAAACTTAGATGAATTATTTCTCATAATAAAAAGGTTATATATTTACCCTTGCAAATATATAATATTTTTGTACAATTAAAAAATATTTATTTTATTTATATGATGTTTAATTTTGGGTTTTGTTTTTCATTACAATACTCTCCATCACACATCTAATCCTTTGGTTGTCGGGATATGAATGCTTAGTACTTTTTTGATGCTTTCTTTCCACTTAATTTTATTTACTTTTCTCTAATGATTCAAATTAATTGTCTAAAACGCTAATTTGCAACAATTTGCACAAATAGCTAATTGTCAGTATAAAAAATCTATTAAAGTACATGAACAGTACATGAAAGGTACTATAACAGTACATAAAAGGTACTATAAAGCTACTATAATATTATCTCGTCCTAAAATAGGTTTACACAAAAGATTATAATTATGAAAAAAAACTGTAAACTTATTTTCAGGATTATCTAAATAAAAACGTGTGTTAGATGATTTTTTTAATATTTATATATAGAGACCGTCGCAAGGCGAAATTTCACAAAATAATTACTTAAATTATTAATATACGGTTGTTTGTGTTGGATGGTTTATATATTTGTAGCATGAAAGTAAAAATAACATCACAAATAGGATTTCCGAATAGGCATTATTAAAAAGAAAGTGAAACACCTGAGATTATTGTGTCTAATTGTCAAAAATAAAGAAAAAAATACCCAAAATCAGGTGCACCCTATCCAATATTCATCAATAAATTGACTAAATTTTGACAAATCATTAACAAAATCTAAAAAATTAGTGAGATTTAATAACGAAATTATTAAATAGTGCTTATTGCAACGGCCTCTTTACTTTTTTCTATAATTCAAATAAATATTATTTAAAAGTATTATATTTGCATTGAATAAGTTTTTTTTATTTACAAAAGATATTTATTTACAAAAAAAATGATAGTAATGGATACAATAAGTGCAAAAGACGTGAGGTTTTTTAAAAGGTGGGAGAAACAAAGAAAATGCAAATGGTTGTTTTGTTTAAAATATGCTTTTTTATTAGGATTTTTTGCAGCATTAACATCATTTTTATTTGACTATAATTATAAAATTAAAGACATTGCTTTGTTTAATTTTCTATTTAAAATATCAGGATTTTCTCTTTTAGAATGGTTTTTAGGAGTGCGATTGTTCAAAAAAAAGGAAATTAAGTATTCTAAATTAAAAGGAATATAATGGGAAAAGAAATTTTTAAAAAAACACTTGAATTATGGAAGAATTAAATGCAAAACAAATAAAATTTCTAAAAAAATGGGTAACACATAAATGGCTTTATATTTTTTATAATACTCTCATTTTGTTATTACAGTTGTTAATATTTACTGTAATATATGTAAAAATTTATAATATAGAAAACTTAAAATCTTTAAATTTTCTAGATTTATTTTACACTTTTATTATTCCAGGAATAGGTGTAGTTTTTTTGAATTTTAAAAATATGGAACGTCAGTATTTAAATTGGAAAAATGAAGTAGAAATAAAGAAAGGTCTTAAAATATTAAAAGAAAAAGGGGTTTGGAGTTATGAAAATATTAAAATAAGCAAAACAAGCGAAGAGCTGTTAGTTGTGCAAAATGAATTATTTTGGATTGATGGAAATGACACTATTTCTAGTGATAAGTTGGATGAGTTTTACAATTCTGTTTTTGCAGATTTTAAGAGATTAAAAAGATACAAATCATTTGCTAATTACATAAAGAACAAGTCAATTAAAATTCAAATATTTGATAACTTGGAAGGAAATACCCCATTGCTTGAGAAAATGATTTAATGCTGAATGTCGTATTTACGCTTTAATCTTTGATATGCTTACAATCCTATTTACAATAGAGTAAATTAAGCCAGTAAATAGGATTAATAAAGAAATAATAATAAGAGAGAAAAAAGGAAAATCTTTAAAAAATAAGGATAATGTATTTGGATTCAAGTATTCAATGCGTACTTTAATTGTGTTTTCATTATCCGATATACCAACAAAACGTATTTTTAAGTTTAGGTTTTGTAAAGAGTCATCTTCAAAATAAACATTATTGTTTTTGATTATGTAAGAAGCTTGTAATTTATGAGACTTAATATTGTTATTGATAGAAAAATAAGCTTTTATTTTGAGATTTTCAATATTTTGTTGTATTGATTCTTTTGTGTTTGATTGATTGGATAGATTAACTACTTCTATTTTATCAAATATAAACTTATAATCATCAATTTGTGTAGTGTCATGTAATTTTATATTAATGTTGTGAGGTTGTTTTTGCTCCAGATTAGCAATATTAAAGAATAAATCGGTTGCAAATGTTCTGAAGATATAAGGTTCATTTACAATTCCGAAATTTTTAGAAATTCTAGAGAAAGGGAATAAATCATATATAGTGGAATCGTTTCTATTACTTGCCGTTAATTGAATATGGTATTTAATGATGTCCTGAGTGTGTTGAATATTGATTAATTTTACTTTAAGTTTAGAATTCAGACTTGAATATTCATTTTGTTTTATTTCTATTTTATTATTTTGATAATGGAATTGGTTTAATTTGGTTTCTGAAAAGGAAATAATAAATGAAATAATAAGCAAGAATATACCAACGTGTGATAACTTGGCTGCATTATTTTGTTTTATAAAAAACAGAAGTAATATAGCCATTAATGATGAAGTAAAAAGAATAGTGTTGGTTAAATTTTCATATAATTCTATAGGAATTATTATGCCTGAAGCAATAATAATAAAGCTTGCAATGATTGTTATTGATTTCTTTTTAAATGTTTTTGCCTTATAAAGATATAAACTAAAGCAAAACAAGATATTTATTATTATTGTAAAAAATGATACATTTTTATTATAATATCCTATAGTATCAATGGGTAATGTAAGGTTGGAATTTATGATGTAATTAATTATGGGTAAAGAAATACTTAATATTATTTTAATATTTAAAATTAGAAGAACAAACATTGATGCTGTCACAAGGTTTTCCCTATTAATTTCAATATTGCTCGTAGCACTTACTTTTTTATTATTTCTTAGATATACAATGCTAATTATTATTGAAAATATTAATATTATAATTAGATAGAAGAACATTGTTATTTTATATTCTTTATCAGCAAAAGCATGAACGGATGTTTCATTTAATAATCCACTTCGGGTTAAAAAACTAGTATAGATAGTAATTATAAAAGGCAATAGATTAATAACAGCATTGGTTAAATAATTGAACTTATTTTTAATTGTAATAAGATTTGTATGCGTCGAAACAATTAGAAATATCCAAATTGATAAAGATGCATTTTCAATTGGATCCCATGTCCAAAATCCCCCAAAACTTAAAGATTCATGCGCCCAAAATCCTCCCGATATAATTCCTAAAGAAACAAATAACAATGCTAAAAGATTCCATAATTGAATAACATTAAGGATCTTTTTATTTTGAGTAATTAAAAAATTTGCAGTACTTGCATATAAAAAAGCAGCAAAAACATATCCCATAAAAAGCAAAGGAGGATGAATGCTCATCAAAGGATGCTTTAATATTGGGTTAATATCATTTCCATCATTTATAAATTGCAAATATTGAGGATTATTGAATAATAATTCATGCTGATATTCAGAAGCATCACTTAATAACGTAAATATTCCTCGCCCGATTTCCAGATCTCCCATCTTAATTCCTATAATTAAAAAAACAAGCATTAATTGGATAAAGGAAATGATTAATATGGTGTTTTTGTTTCTACTATTATGCTTTATAAATAATAGAATTATAGCCTGAAATGTAACCCAAAACAAAATACTTCCATTTTGACCAGCCCATAATGCAGAAATAAGATAAATAGTTTCTAAATTGAGAGATGTATATTTCCAAACATAGTAAAATTCAAAACGATGTTCAAAAATAAGATAATATAATAATAAAACAGAAGTAGCAAGAATAATAAAAACAGTAATGTTAAGACCTTTTGCTATTCTATAAAAAACTTCTTTTTGGTATACTTTATTGAGGAAAATGCATAATATAGATACCAATATTAAAAGAAAGGCAAATTTTATTAATGAATCACCTAATAGAGAAATGCCAAGCCATTCTTGCATAAAGTATTATTACAATTTATTTTCCTTTAGTCTTTTCCCCAGTAGACTATGTCTTTTGCTGTAAGCAAAATAAATAATACAACCTATAGCTAACCATGCTACCAAGCGTAACCAATTAACTAATTCTAGGCTTAACATCATAGCAAGATTACTCAATATACCAAGAGTAGCTACAACTGGGAGATAAGGTGTTTTAAATGGTCGAGGACGATCGGGTTCTTTTACTCGCATAATCCAAACAGCTATACAAACTAAAATAAATGCCAACAACGTTCCTATATTAACTAATTTAGCTATATCCTCAATTGGAGTAAGTGCAGAAATAAAAGCAACAACAACTCCTGTTAGTATGGTAGCTTTATATGGTGTTTTGAACTTATTATGAAGTTCCCCAAATGTACTTTTGGGTAATAATCCATCTCTAGACATTGCATAAAAGACTCTAGATTGACCTAATAGCATTACCAATAAAACTGATGTTAAACCTGCTATTGCGGCTATGGAAATAATAAAAACTGCAAACCCTAAATTATATGATGCAAACACTGCTGATAGGGGGGCTTCTAAGTCTATCTCTTTATAACTTATCATTCCTGTTAAAACTAATGCAACTAAAATATACAAAATAGTACAAACAATTAATGAAACTATTATTCCAAATGGAACTGACTTTTGCGGGTTTTTCGCCTCCCCTGCCTGTGTCGACACCGCATCAAAACCAATATAAGCAAAAAATACATAAGCTGCCCCTGACAATACTCCCATCCAACCATAATGTCCATGTCCAGAAGCATCAATATACCTTTCTGGAATAAAAGGCACCCAGTTATTTGTATCAATAAAAAAAGATCCTACAATAATAACAAATAATATTACTGCAACTTTTACTGCAACCATAATTAAATTTGTATTTGCCGCTTCCTTTATTCCCTTAACTAAAATAGCCGTAACAATCATTATAATAAAAAAAGCAGGCAAATTAAAAGCAATATTAAACCCCATAAAGCTAGGCACATCTATAGACGAATATTGATTGCTTAAATCTCCAATAACTCCCTTCGAAGTAGCCTCATTCAATATTCTTGTTACGGTTGCATGATCGTGCATTAGCCATAAAGGCAAATGAATATTAAATAATGCTAAAAACTTTCCTAAATACCCAGACCAACCTACAGCAACAGAAGCTGAAGCCATAGCGTATTCCAATATTAAATCCCAACCAATTATCCATGCAAAAAACTCTCCCATCGTAGCATAAGAATATGCATAGGCCGAACCCTCGACTGGCAACAATGACGCAAACTCGGCATAACACAAAGCTGCAAATGCACAACCAATACCAGCTATAATAAATGATACTGCTAATGCAGGACCTGCATATTCTCTTGCAGCAAGACCCGTTAAAACAAATATTCCTGCACCAATAACTGCACCAATACCCATTGCAGTTAATCCCCACTTTCCTAATACTTTGTTTAATTTACTATTTTTTTGATCCTCTTCAAACATTGAAACGGGCTTTCTTGCCCATATTTGATTACTCATAAATTAAGGAATTAAATAAGTTTTTAATACAAAAAGTTGTGTAAATATAATATTATTTTAAAAACAGAGATGTTTTTTTGTATTATTCCTTATTTTTCGAATCAATTATTATCGTCACTGGACCATCATTTGTAAGACTTATCTTCATATCTGCACCAAATATTCCTTTTGCTATACTTTTACCCAAATATTCTTCTAGTTTTATTATAAATCTTTCATAAATTGGAATTGCTATTTGAGGAGGTGCTGCATAGATAAAAGAAGGTCTGAATCCTTTTTTAGTTGAAGCAGACAATGTAAATTGGCTAATAAGCAATATCTCACCATTTACATCCTTTAGAGACAAGTTCATTTTACATTCAGCATCATTGAATATTCTTAACCCCACTATTTTATTAGCAAGCCATTCAATGTCATTTTCTGTATCCGCTTCAACAATACCAACAAAGATTAAGAGTCCATGATTAATCGAACCTACTATTTCTTTATTAACACTTACAGAAGCCTGACTTACTCGTTGAAGTACAACACGCATGAACTATTTATTTTCTGCGAAATATTTGATTGATTCTTTTAATAATTTAGCCTTATTGATAGGAACCGTGCCTATCTCTTCACAAACAATACCTCCCGCCAAATTAGCTATTTGAGTCATTAAATAAGGCTCTATATTTAAAGCAACAAATAAAGCTAGCACGCTAATAACCGTGTCCCCTGCCCCTGAAACATCTGCAATATTCCTTACCGTTGCAGGAAATATTTTAGCATCTAATTCTGACTCATTCTTTATATAAAAAATCCCTTTCTCTGAAAGTGTAACAACTAAAGAACTATTATTTAAAAGCTTAAACAGTTCTTTTGAAACATCATTTAAAGTCTCTTTTGTTGCTTTTAATTCATCTAATTTCAAGCCTTCCTTAAGCTCTTTAAAATTAGGTTTTAGAAGTGTAACATTTTTGTAATAAGAAAAATTGCGCTTCTTTGGGTCAACAACTGTTGGAATATTATTGGCCTTTGCAAATTTAATAATACTTGTTATAATATTTTTTGTTAAAACTCCTTTATCGTAATCCTCAAAAACAATTACATTAATTTGTTTTTTTTTTATAATTGTTTTTACCCTTTCAATAAGAATTGATTCTATTTCCACACTAACGGGATTACATATTTCATCATCAATTCTAATCATTTGAAAATTATTTCCAATAACTCTTGTCTTTTGCGTTGTCAAACGCTCCGCATTACAAATTAATCCATCCGTTAACAATTGATGTTCCTTAAACAATTGCTTTAATAAATTAGAATTATCATCCGCTCCTATTACAGAACAAATTATCGGATTACACCCTAGCTCTTTTAAATTTATTGCAACATTTGCTGCTCCTCCAAGCCTATTTTCCTTCTTAGAAATATGAACTATTGGAACTGGAGCCTCTGGAGAAATCCTATCAACCTTACCCCAAATATAAGAATCAAGCATAACATCTCCTATTACTAATGGATTTACCGTTTTAAATGATTCAAATATACTCTTGATGTATTTGTTAAGCATATAATTATTTTTTAAGATACCTGACAAAAAACAAATTCTGTCAGGCATCCAAAACTTCCTTTTAATATTCTATTTAAGCTTTGCCAATGATTTTTTCAATCTATTTATTGCCTCTGTTAATATTTCTATTGATGTAGCATAAGAGATTCTTATACAATCAGCATCACCAAAAGCATCTCCTTGCACCAAAGCTACATTTGCATCATTTATCAAATACATTGCTAAATCAGTACAATTATTAATAACAGTTTTACCATCCGTTTTACCAAAATAATGATTAACTTTTGGGAATATATAAAAAGCCCCTTGAGGCACATTTATTGTCAAACCTGGAATTTCTTTAAGCATATTAATAACATGATCTCGCCTCTTTTTAAACTCGATAACCATTTTTTCTATATCATCTGTTTCTTCTAACATTGCAGTTATTGTAGCCCTTTGCGTAATAGAATTAGTTCCCGATGTAAACTGTCCTTGAAGTTTATCACAAGCCTGAGCTATAAACTTTGGAGCTGCAATATATCCCAAACGCCAACCAGTCATTGCATATCCTTTTGAAATACCATTAACAGTAATAACCCTATCTTTTATAAAATCAAACTGAGCCATGCTTGCATGAGGCTCCCCACTAAAATTTATTTTTTCATATATTTCATCTGCTATAATATAAATATTTGGAAATTCTTTCAACATAATAGCTATTGCCTCCAACTCATCCTTTGTATATACAGAACCTGTTGGGTTACATGGAGAACTATACATAATTAACTTTGTCTTTGGAGTTATTGCATCCCTTAGTTGTTGTGGCGTTACCTTAAAATCATTCTCTACTGTTGCATTTACATAAACAGACTTTGCTTCTGCCAACTTTACAATCTCCCTGTAACTAACCCAATAAGGAGCAGGAACAATAACCTCTTCTCCTGGATTTACTAAAGCTAATACAGCATTAGCAATTGATTGTTTTGCTCCTGTTGAAACAACTATTTGATCTGCAGTATAATCCAGATTATTATCCCTTTTCAACTTTTTGCAAATTGCCTCTCGCAAATCTTGATAACCAGAAACAGGCGTATAAAAACTATAATTTTCATCAATAGCTTTCTTTGCTGCTTCTTTAATATAATTTGGAGTAAAAAAATCTGGTTCACCAATACTTAAATTTATAACATCAAAGCCTTGAGCCTTTAATTCTCTACTCTTTTTTGTCATAGCCAAAGTTTCTGATTCTGAAAGACTTTGAATTCTTTTTGATAATGCTTCCATTGTATTTTTATTTTAAAATTATCTTATTATTTATGTTTTTCATTATCTGCAAACTTACATTAAATTTTGTTTCATTATAAAAAAAAATCAATTATTAGTTTAATTTTCACACTCTTTATCAAATACTACTGTTTTCGTACATTATAAAACTATTAAATTTTAATTTGAGTTTTTTATAAAAAAATTTTGTTATAAACGAAAAAAGCCCCAAGTTTTCACGAGGGGCTTTTTGATAAAAATAAGGTGGCGACTACATACTCTCCCAC
>MEOD01000045.1:5269-30369 GCA_001768555.1 Bacteroidetes bacterium GWF2_29_10 | reverse complement strand
CAAAATTGCTGGCTAATATTAAGGTTGAAGCGGATAAGCTGACGAAGATAAGTGTTGGTATGGAGAAGGAAAATAGTTTGCAGACTTTTCAAACGGGAGCGGTGGTTAGTATTGCGTCTGGAGCTACGATAAACCAATTGTTGTCGCCAGGTATAAGTGGGTTGAATAATTTGGTGAAGTTGAGTTTGACGGCTGGGGGGCCAATAAAGATTTCGTCGTCGAAGATTGCGGGGGTGCATAATAATTTGCTAGCACTGATGATGAATGCTGGGGAGCAGGCTGTTGTTACGATGAGCGAAATAGGCGAGGAAGGTAGCATGAACTTGGTTGTGACGAATTACGGAACGGTGGCAGCGAGCGTGAATGTGCAACCGGGGATTTTGCAACTTTTGCGTTAAATGAAGAATTGAATGCAATGGAGTATGTGAGCTACTCCATTGCATAAAGAGGAAAATAAAGTGTTAATAATTAAAAAATTTAAAGTTATGGGATTAATAACAAAATCAGATTTGGATTATGATTATTCTTGGACAACTTATGACAATGATGATCCAGAAATTTCAGGTGAACCAGATAGCACTCTCTTAAATAGAGAAGAAGGATATGAAATGCTATATTTTATTAATAAGCTTGCTGAAAAATGGGATTTAAAAAAGACACAAGATGGAAATAAAATTGAAAAGATGATTAAAGAGTATGTTCCAAAAAATATTCATAGTCAAGAAAAAATAATGAATTGGATTAAAAAAGAATGGAATAATTATTAAATAATACTTAAGAAATCCTCATGGATAGACACTACATGCTACAACTATTTTTTATTATTTGTAATCAGTTTAATAATTAATTTAACTTTAAAAAGAATGGAGGTTTTTATGAATAAACATTATAATAAAACTCCGTTGCAATTTATAATAGAGGTTACTAAATTTATTATTGAAACAATATCTCTTAAAGAAAACTTAGTTGTAGCTACTAGTGCTCTTAATTAAAAAAAACAGAGGATTGCTTAAAAGCTAAAATAGAGTAGGCGAAATGAATTATTTATAAATTAAAAAAAATAAGATTATGAAAGAATTTTTATTAACAAACATTGAAAATCATAAAGCACTTATTATGCTATTATCTACTTTAATAATAGTCATTGGATGGATTGTAAATAGTTGGCTAAATAGAAAACATGAAAAATTTAAAAGTAGATTAGAATATAGATTGAAATTATTTCATAATGTTATTGAATTATTCCATAGTATGGAAAAGAATGGATTTAATGAAAAGACTAATGACTTATTAAGAATATGTAGGGTGAATTTTCAATTATATAGTTCTGAGGATGAACATAATATTTATGAGAATTTTGTATCTGCAATTGAGAGCCAAGATTTTGACACGTCAAATAAAATTTATAATAAGTTAATTAAAATAAGCGCAGAAACAATAAGAAAAGAATTAGGATTAAGTAAATTAAAAAAAAAATGAAAGAAGGCAAATGGTTTGATGAATTTTGTTTAAAGTTTGAGAAAAGAAAATTTTCCATACTTATTTTATTATTATTTGTTTTTTTAGTGTTTTTTATTCCATTAATATTGACAAAGTTAGATTGGTTTTTAGATTATAACCAAGAGACGGGTTGGATAGGTGACACTATTGGAGGTATTGGAGGTGTAATTGTAGGTATTATTGGTGTTATTTTGACATTCTTTGCTTTTTATATGCAGTATCAAGCAAATAAAATTCAAATTGAAAATTTCAAAGAACAAATGGAAAAACAATTAGAGGAAAAACAAGAAAAAGAAATTGAAGGTAGATTTTTTGAATTGCTTAAAATTCACAGAGAAAATCGCAAGGAAATTAATGATCAAGTAAATTTATCATTTACAATTTTTATCGAACAATTTGATTTAATATATAGTCTCTTAAGAGAAGAGATATTAGAATTTACGAAAAAGGATAAGAAAATAGAACAAAAAAAGGAAATAGAACAAAAAATAATAAACATTGCTTATTTAATTTTCTTTTTTGGTGAAAATAATTATAGTGAAAATAATTTTTTACAAGAGGAATTTATAGAATTAAATATTAAGTCTTCTCATTTTTATGAAACTTTTTTTAATAAAATGAAAGGTTATAAAAGAGTAGACCGAAATGGAAATTTGAAATATTTAGGGATGTATTTTAGACATTTGTATCAAACTGTTACATATATTGATGAAGTTAAAATTCTTTCTTATAAAGAAAAATATCATTATGTAAAAACTTTAAGAGCTCAATTATCTAATGAAGAAGAAATAATATTATTTTTTAATTCAATATCTGAATTAGGTAGTGTTTGGGAGTTAGACCAAACAGATGATAATAAAAAACTAATTACGAAATATAATTTGATAAAGCATCAGCCTTCTCATGGTATTATTCATTTTATTAATTATTATCCTGATGTTCATTATGAAGGGGCTAAAAAGACAGAAAATAGAATTAAATTAGAATTAGAATATACTTAAATCATTTTGGTAGATACGGCAGATGAATTTTTATATTCCTTATGAGTTTTTAAATTTAGATTAAATAATAATAAATAAAAGAAAGGGTAAATTATGACATTAATAAAACAAACAGAAGTAAGAAATGTAATAAATATATCAAAAGAGCAAGAATTAGAAATAATGAGTTTTTTACAAGGAGCTGTTTATTGCTGGTGTAAAAACAGAAGAGATGAATGGTTTTCTATGCGGGATTTAATGGGAGGTGATAATTATTATTGGGAAGGAACGCCTTTAGAGTATTTATATGAAAAACATGCTGATACTTTAGGAAAAGATAAAGAAGATGCAATTAAAGACGCAGGAAAGGATAGTGGATGGTTGCTAAAAAAAGTAATATCTCAAGATAAAAGGAGTTTTGACTCAAAAAAAGAAGAACTGATTAGAAAGTATAAATGGATTCGTGATTAGTATTATGACATGACATTAAATTAGGGTGTGTGTTATGATTATTGATTGAAACTTGCGATTATTATTGCATATTCTTTCGGACTTAAGGAGAGAATAGAGATATTAAGATGCCGCACCTTCGGCGCTAAGAATGTGGGGTGTGTTTTGTTCCAGTCGCTTACGCAACTGGCTACTAAGATATCGCCTCTTTGAGGCTAGAGAGGAAAAGAAATTAATAATAATTAAAAAATAAAAAGTTATGGGAAAAGAAATTCTTAAAGAAAAACAGGAAGAAAGACTTATTGCATTTTTTGACATCCTCGGTTTTAAAGAACTTATTGAAAAATATGAAGATGGACAAAATGAATTATTAGATAATATTTCAGAAGCAATATCTGAAACTTTTGAACAATTTGAACAATTAAAAAAGTTTCATATGGAATTTAGTAGAAATTCTATATTAACAGAATGGCTTAATAGTGTAGATAAAAAAGTATTTTCAGATAATTTTTGTATTTCAGTTCTTTTGGAATCACCAATACTTAATATGCCTAAACATTATAATGAAAAATTTTTTTTTCAATATATTTCAATGGTACAAGAAAATTTAATGAAAAAAGAATATTTTGTTAGAGGAGCTATTACTTATGGTTCTTATTATTCTGATGATAATATTATATTCTCTTCAGGATTAGTAGAAGCATATAAATTGGAAAGCGAAGTGGCTATTTATCCAAGAATAATTATTTCAGATAAGTTAGTTGAATATTTAAAAAGAACCGAATTTGCATATTATGGAGATTTGCTTATTGATAATTGTGGAATTGTTTTATTAAATCCTTTTAATTGGGATTTAGTTGACTCTAAAATTGCAGATATTGAAATGGAAAATAGGTTAATAAATCAACAGGGTCATATTGAGAATTCTTTTGAAGAAGAAAGTCAAAAAGAAAAACAAAATAAATTGGAAGCAATAAAATTAATAGTTGAAAATAAAAAAGAAAAATATAAGGAAAATGTAAAAACGAGACAAAAATATGGATGGTTGTTAAATTTTATTGATTCAGAATTAAATAATGGAATAAGTGAAAATAAGATGTTTAAAAAAGCGAATTTTAAATAAATTACGATTATGAAAGTAGAGTATATTACAATATTGACAGTCATAGGAAGTGTTATTGTAGGTTGGGGATTAAATGAAATAAGTAAATTATTTTCAAGATATTCAGAAAATAAACAAACAAAAAAAAAGGTTTTGTATCATTTAATAATTATTTATTATAATATTCAGAAGTTAGACATTGAAAATTTTAATAATTATTTTGGTTATATAAAAAATAAACTAGAGGAAGAAAAAATAGAAATGGGAATAGAAGAAGAAGAATTTAATAAAATAATTATGACAATATACAATGAAAATTTTAAAATTATTAGTAATAGAATAAAATCTATTGAAGATAATTATTCAAAATCTATTGAAGATCTAGCAAAAATTAATCCTTTTATAGCTTATAAATTAAATGGTATAACAATTATCTTTGAAGCGTTTGAGACGATGGATAATTATTTCAAACAAGTTGTGCAAAATATAAATTACAAAAATAATGTTAATGAAGCTATGAGTTATGTTGACATTTTTTTGAAACCAGAATTTTTGAAAAAAAATATAAAAACTATAGAAAACGAATTGATACAATTTTCAGGATGCAGAATGTCTATAACAAATTATAAAATCAGAAAAATTATAAAAAATATAAAAAACAATGACATGTCTGAAATAGACAAATTATTAGATCCTATTTTTAATTTAGCAAAAAAGGGAGCAAAAAAGGGAGAATAGAGATATTAAGATGCCGCACCTTCGGCGCTTAAATTTGTGAGTGTGTTTGTACCAGCCGCTTACGCAGCTGGTTACTAAGATATCGCCTCTTTGAGGCTAAAGAGGGAAAGAATGGGAGATGGGGGGCTGTTTTTACAAACGTTATATCCCTTCGGGATAAATATATATCGCATCTTTGAGGTTTGAGGAAAGGAATGGGGAAAAAAATAAATGAAGGGAAAGAGGAACGTCTATTATTTTCAGTTTAGACACTTAGAGAGGTACTGCTGTTTACACACTTAGAGAGATACTATTTTCGGTTTTTTTTTTTGAATCTTTTCTTTATTTATAATCATTTATAAAAATTGAGTGTACATTTGTCAAACCATAGAATTTAATTAAAAGTATTAAATACTAAAGCTAATGTCGAACTCAAATAATACTTTTGCTACAACGCAAAATTATGTTCCTATACCATTGGGAGATATCCCGATAATAAGTTACGAAATATTTTATAATAACATAAAGAATAGCTTCGCAGAAGAAACAAATCATTGCGTCAATTACTTTGGAACGTTGATTGAAGGGGAAATACAGATGTTTTGTTGCATTGCAGATGATAAAAGTGGAGAAATACACGTGTATTCTTTTATTTATGAGGGAAAAGCGTTGCTTTCGCTCAGTAAAACGTTTTTTGCTTTTCATGTGTTTGAAAGAGAACTGCACGAACAGTTTGGGATTGAGTTTGAAGAGCATCCATGGCTAAAACCTATTCGCTTTGAAACGAATTCAAGGTTTGGATACGATATTGAAAACTATCCTTTTTTTAAAATAGAGAGCGAGCATACGCATCAAGTTGGGGTTGGGCCTGTGCATGCAGGTATAATTGAGCCAGGACATTTTCGCTTCCATTGTAAAGGTGAAGAAATCCTTCATCTTGAAATACAACTGGGCTACCAACACAGAGGCGTGGAAAAAGTATTTATAGAAAAGAATCAAATATTTCAAAGAAACATTTTGGCGGAGAATATTGCAGGCGATACAGTGATTGGGCATGCAACAACTTTTTGTGTTATAGCCGAACAACTTTCAAATACTCAAATTAATGAGAAATTAATTATAGAGAGAACGATTGCACTAGAATATGAAAGGGTGGCGATGCATTTATCGGATGTTGCGGGCATTTGCACGGATGTTGCTTACCAATTTGGGAAGTCGGTTGTGGAACCATTAAGGACTTTGACAATAAATTCATTTATTAATTGGTGTGGTAATCGTTTTGGAAAAGGATTGATAAGGGTTGGAGGTACTAATTATTCGCTAAACGAATCCATAATAAAGAAATTGTATTCAACGATAGTGGATGTTGAAGAAAGGTTTGATATGATTTCGGATAGATTGTTTAATCTTCCAGGAATGCTTTCACGTCTTGATAATTTGGGAAAGATTTCATTAAAACAGGCTGAAAGTTGTGGGTTTGTTGGTCTTTCGGCGAAAATGGCAGGGTTGGAAAGAGATATAAGGCAAACGCATCCTTATTTATATTACAAAAATATAAAGCCAGAATTTGTTGCAGAGAATAAAGGCGATTTGTTAGCGAGGCTTTATGTCAGGACAGAGGAAGTGAAAAACTCAATTACATATATAAAGGAACTGTTTGAAATATTATTGAACAATAATTACAAAATATCGAATAAGCCTGTAATTGGAAATATAAACTATATTCCGAATGCTTTAATCGTTGGGTTAAACGAAGGATGGAGAGGGGAAATATGCCACACTGCAATAACGAACATGGATGGAAATATTGTGAGATACAAAATAAAAGACCCATCACTTCATAACTGGATGGCATTGGCTCTTTGCGTTAGAAATTTAGAGATATCGGACTTCCCTCTTTGCAATAAAAGCTTCGATCTTTCATATTGCGGTAATGACCTTTAAAATTAAAAACTATGTTCTTTCAAGATATTCAAATATTTAAAAAGCACGGCAAACAGTTTATTAAAGATTTAAGCAATGTTGTGCTTCCTGAAACATTTACTGGACGCCCGGAAATAATAAAAGAACCGGAAGGGGAAACAGCGCTGTTTCTTCAAAACTTATGCCCAACTAAGGCTATTGATATTAATCCTTTTAGTATAAATATCGGGAAATGCGTTTTTTGTAAAGAATGCCAGTTTCGCTGTCCGGAAAATATAGTGTTTACAAACGATTTCAGGATGGCAGTCAACTGTCCCGAGGATTTAATTGTTACTTATGGAGTGCACAAACTTGAAGTCACACGAGAGATTATGAGGCCTGAAATAAAAAGCTTTTTTAAGAAAACATTAAAGTTGCGTCAAGTATCGGCAGGAGGAGATAACTCGGCAGAATTGGAATTGAATGCAGCGGGGAATGTTAATTTTGATATGGGACGTTTTGGAATTGAATTTGTTGCTTCACCAAGGCATGCAGATGGAATTGTAATCACGGGACCTATATCGGGAAATATGGCTGAAGCTTTACAAAAGACCTTCGATGCAATTCCTTCACCAAAGCTTGTTATTCTTGCAGGAACGGATGCTATAAGTGGTGGTATCTTTGCAGAAAGCAACAGTATTAACCGAAAATTCCTTTCAGCTAATACTATTGACCTTTATCTGCCAGGCAATCCTCCCCACCCTCTTACAATAATTAATGGATTGCTTTATTTTATAAACTTAAAGCCTTTACCTAAATATTGAGCAGTTTCACCAAGCATCTCTTCGATTCTTAGTAATTGGTTATATTTAGCAATTCTTTCAGAACGACATGCAGAGCCTGTTTTGATTAAACCAGTGTTTAAAGCAACAGCCAAGTCAGCAATAAAAGTATCTTCAGTTTCTCCAGAACGATGACTCATTACAGAAGTGTATGAAGCATTGCTAGCCATATTAACAGCATTAATAGTTTCAGTAAGCGTTCCAATTTGGTTTACTTTTATTAATATTGAATTTGCAACATTCTTTTCAATTCCCATTTTTAATCTTTGAGAATTAGTAACAAATAAATCATCACCAACGATTTGAACAGTCTTGCCTAACTTGTCAGTCAATACTTTCCAACCATCCCAATCATCTTCAGCTAAACCATCTTCAATAGATATTATTGGATATTTAGAACAAAGATTGCTATAGAAATCAACCATTTGTGCAGACGTCATCTTATCTCCACTAGATTTATGAAAATGATAAACATTCTCATCCTTAATATAAAATTCAGAAGCAGCAGCATCCAAAGCTAAATAAACATCAACACCTGGTTTGTATCCAGCCTTTTCTATCGCTTCCAAAATCACTTTAATACCTTCTTCATTTGAAGACAAATTAGGAGCAAAACCACCTTCATCACCAACATTTGTAGAAAATCCTTTTTTCTTTAAAACATCTTTAAGATTATGAAATACTTCCGCACCCATTTTAATTGCTTGCGAGAAAGTATCTGCGCCAACAGGCATAATCATAAACTCTTGAAAATCTATTTTATTATCAGCATGACAACCACCATTAATAATATTCATCATAGGTATTGGTAGCACCTTTGCGTTAACTCCACCCACATAACGATAAAGAGGTTGCCCCGTTTCCAAAGCTGCTGCTTGCGCTGTAGCTAACGATACTGCAAGAATTGCATTTGCACCCAACTTCCCTTTATTTGGAGACCCGTCAAGGTCAATCATTGTTTTATCTATTATTGCTTGTTCCAATACAGAAACACCATTAAGTTCTTCATTTAAAACTTTATTAATGTTTTGCACAGCCATAAGCACACCTTTTCCCATGTAAGCGCTTTTATCTCCATCTCGGAGCTCAACAGCTTCATGAATTCCTGTAGATGCACCAGAAGGAACAGCAGCTCTACCTATAATTCCATTTTCAGTCATTAAATCAACTTCAACCGTTGGATTGCCTCTAGAATCCAGTATTTGTCTTGCGTGAATGTTTATTATTCTACTCATATTTTTAAATTTTTAATTATACAAAATAAAAAGAGGATAAAGAAACAACTTTATCCTCTTCAAAAATACAATTTATTAATTAATTGCAAAAGAAATTAAAAAAAAATTATTCCTTAACCTCCTCAATAGATGGTTCTGAATTTTCATTATCACTTTCTTTTAATTCAGTCTTTGCTTGGCTAACAACAGTTTCTTCTGTTTTTGCTTTTGCTTTTTTTCTACGTGTTGTTTTAGTTTTCTTAGTTGATTTATCTTTAACATTTAATAAATTTTCATTATAATCAACTAATTCGATATAACACATTTCAGTGTTGTCCCCAAGTCTATTACCTAATTTTAAAATTCGAGTATATCCCCCTGGTCTGTCAACGATTTTTTCAGCAACTTCTCTAAATAAAGCTGTTACAGCAAATTTATCTTGTAATTGTCTAAAAACCATACGTCTTGAATGTGTAGTATCATCTTTAGCTCTGTTAATAATAGGTTCAACATAGCTACGCAATGCTTTAGCTTTAGCTAAAGTAGTTTTGATTCTTTTATGTAGAATCAAGGAAGTTGCCATATTAGAAAGCATAGCTTTTCTATGTGCGGATGTTCTTCCAAGGTGATTAAAACTTTTCCCGTGTCTCATAATATTATTCCTTGTCTAATTTATACTTACTAACATTTGTTCCAAAAAGAAGATTTTTACTTGCAACAAGCTCTTCTAATTCAGTAAGTGATTTTTTACCAAAATTTCTGAACTTAAGTAAATCATTTTTATTTAAAGAAACTAAATCACCTAATGTATCAATTTCAGCAGCTTTCAAGCAATTAAGAGCTCTCACTGATAAATCCATATCATTAAGTTTTGTTTTTAACAATTGACGCATGTGTAAAGTATTTTCGTCAAACTCTTCAGTAGGCGATTTTATATCAAGGTCAATAGTAATTCTTTCATCAGAGAATAACATAAAATGTTGTATCAAAATTTTAGCTGACTCTTTCAAAGCATCTTTAGGAGTAATTGAACCATCGGTAAGTATTTCGATGATTAATTTTTCATAGTCAGTTTTTTGTTCAACACGATAATCTTCAACTGAAAACTTTACATTTTTAATAGGAGTGTAAATTGAATCAATTGCAACATACCCAAGTATTGAAGAATTGTGAGTTTTATTATCTTCAGCAGGTACATATCCACGACCTTTGTCAATTACTAACTCTATAGCAAAGTTAACACTTGGCTCAAGATTACAAATAACTAAATCTTTATTTAAAACTTCAAAAGATGTCAAAAAATTATTAAAATCACCTGCTAATAATTGTTCCTTTCCAGATACTTCTATTCTCACTCTTTCATTTGTAACATCTTCAACTATTTTTTTAAACCTAACTTGTTTTAGATTTAAAATTATCTCAACAACATCTTCAACGATTCCTTTAATAGTAGAAAATTCATGATCTACCCCGTCAATTCTAATTGAAGTTATTGCATATCCTTCAAGCGAGGATAATAAAATTCGTCGAATAGCGTTACCTACAGTAACGCCAAAGCCCGGCTCTAAAGGTCTAAACTCAAATTTTCCAAAATGGTCATTTGATTCAATCATTATTACTTTATCCGGTTTTTGAAAATTTAATATTGCCATCTATATAAGATTATGCGTTATAAACTAATTATTAATACTATTTTGAATATAATTCAACGATAAGTTGCTCTTTGATATTTTCTGGAATATTTTCTCTTTCAGGATATGCCAAAAATTTTCCACTCATTTTATCGCTGTCCCATTCCAACCAAGTATGTTTGTTACTACTTCTAGAAGTTAAAGCTTCAGTAATTACAAATAAATTTTTTGATTTTTCTCTTACTTCCACGATATCTCCTTGTTTTAACATCATAGATGGAACATTAGAAACAACTCCATTCACCATAATATGTCTATGACTTACTAATTGTCTTGCTCCAGCTCTTGTAGGAGAAATGCCTAATCTATAAACAATGTTATCCAATCTTGATTCAAGTAATTGTAATAATACTTCACCTGTAATTCCTTTATGTCTTGCAGCTTCATGAAAAAAACGAGCAAATTGTTTTTCCAATATACCATAAGTATATTTTGCTTTTTGTTTTTCCATAAGTTGCAACCCATATTCTGAAACTTTTTTTCTACTGTTTCCGTGTTGCCCTGGGGGGTAGTTTTTCTTTTCAACTACCTTATCTTTTCCAAAAATCTGCTCTCTAAATCTTCTTGCAATTTTTGATTTTGGTCCTATATATCTTGCCATTATAAAAGTATTTTATAAAATTCAATTAAAAAAACTTATACTCTTCTTCTTTTTGGAGGTCTACATCCATTATGAGGTAATGGTGTTACATCCATGATTTCAGTAACTTCTAATCCAGAAGTTACTAATGTTCTTATTGCAGATTCTCTACCTGCTCCTGGTCCTTTTACAAACACCTTAACTTTACGTAATCCTAGATCGTAAGCTACTTTAGTACAATCTGCAGATACAACTTGCGCTGCATAAGGTGTATTTTTTTTGGATCCTCTGAATCCCATTTTTCCAGCTGATGACCAAGAAATTACTTGTCCTTCGTCATTAGTTAAAGAAACGATAATGTTATTAAAAGATGCACTAATGTGCGCTTGACCAGTTCTATCTATTTTAACAACTTTCTTTTTAACAGTTTTGCTTGTTTTTGCCATAATTTAAATGTACTTTATAAAAATATTAAAACTATTTCTTAGTTGCCTTCTTTTTGTTAGCAATAGTTCTTCTTTTTCCTTTTCTAGTTCTGCAATTTTTTTGAGTTCTTTGTCCTCTAACAGGTAATCCTGTACGATGTCTAATACCTCTGTAGCAACCAATATCAACAAGACGTTTGATATTTAATTGAACTTCTGAACGTAAAGCACCTTCAACTTTAAATTCATCATTGATAATACCTCTAATTCTAAGAATCTGCTCATCAGACCAGTCTTTTACTTTAATGTCTACATTAACATCAGCACTGCTTAATATTTTCTTTGCTGATGATCTACCTACACCATATATATAGGTGAGAGCAATTTCGCCTCTTTTGTTTTTAGGTAAATCTACGCCTACAATTCTAGCCATAAATCGATTTTTTTTTTAATTAATTAACCTTGACGTTGTTTAAATTTTGGATTCTTTTTATTAATAACATAAAGGACTCCTCGCCTTCTTACAATTTTGCAATCTTCGCTTCTTTTCTTTAGTGATGGTTTTACTTTCATCTTCCAATATTTTTTTTAAAATTACACAATTCAAATTTAAAACTTTTTTTTACTTATATCTAAAAGTTATTCTTCCTTTAGTAAGATCATAGGGTGACATTTCAATTTTAACTTTATCTCCAGGTAAAATTTTGATGTAGTGCATTCTCATTTTTCCAGAAATATGCGCAAGAATAACATGTCCATTTTCCAATTCAACTCGAAACATTGCATTTCCTAGTGACTCTCTAACTACTCCATCTAATTCTATTGATCCTTGTTTTGACATAATAATAATTACAATTTATAAATATCTTCTATATAATCAAAAGTACTTAAAATATCCGCACCTTTATCTGTTATAGCTATTGTATGTTCAAAGTGAGCAGATGGCTGTTTATCTTTAGTTGAAATAGTCCATCCATCTTTTTCTTGAAACACTTCTTTTTTTCCAAAATTGATCATTGGTTCAATAGCAATAACCATACCATTTTTCAGCTTCACGCCATATTCTTTTTTTCCATAATTAGGCACTTCTGGTGGTTCGTGTAACATTTTACCAACACCATGTCCAACCAATTCTCTAACTACAGAAAAGTTATTATTTTCAGCATGTTTTTGAATAACATAACCTATATCTCCAGTTCTCATTCCATCTTTAGCATTTTCAATTCCTTTATAAAGAGCTTCTTTTGTAATTATAAGTAATTTTTTTATTTCATTACTAACATTACCAATAGCAAATGTATAAGCAGAATCTCCAAAAAAGTTATTTTTCTTAACACCACAATCTATCGAAACAATGTCACCATCTTTAAGAAAAACATCTTTAGAAGGAATTCCATGAACAACATTATTATTTATAGAAATACACAAAGTTGCAGGAAATCCTCTATATCCTTTAAATCCTGGAGTTGCATTATTATCACAAATAAATTCTTCTGCAAGTTTATCTATTTGTAGAGTATCAATACCTGGTTTCAATATTTTTGAAACTTCTCCTAAGGTTTTACCAACAAGCAAAGAACTTTCTCTAATTAACTCTATTTCTTCTTTAGTCTTCAAATACATTTCCATTCTCCTAAATCATCATATTAACCAGCCATTCCAGCATAAGTACGTCCTTTTATACGTCCTGTTTTCAAAAATCCGTCATAATGTCTCATTAATAAATGACTTTCGATTTGTTGTAATGTATCTATAATTACCCCAACAAGAATTAATAAAGATGTTCCCCCATAAAATTGGGCAAACTGACTATTAACACCTACATTAGAAACTATAGATGGCATTATCGCAACAAATGCAAGAAAAACAGAACCAGGAAGAATTATTCGTGACATTATATTATCTATAAAGTCAGCTGTTTTTTTACCTGGTTTTATTCCAGGAACAAATCCTCCATTTTTCTTCATATCTTCCGATATTTGAACAGGATTTATAGTAATTGCTGTGTAAAAATATGTAAAAGCAATAATTAAAACAGCAAAAGTAAGGTTATACCAAATTCCATTAAAATTAGAGAATGCTGCTGCAAATCCTGATAATGATTCTGAACTGGCAAATCCAACTAATGTAATAGGAATAAACATTATTGCTTGTGCAAATATAATAGGCATAACTCCAGCAGAGTTTACTTTCAATGGTATATATTGTCGTACACCACCATATTGTTTGTTACCTACTATTCTTTTAGCAAATTGAACAGGAATTTTTCTTGTTCCTTGTATTAATAATATAGTTGCTATTATAACTAACATTAAAAAGACTATTTCCACAAGGAAAACAACTAATCCTCCTCCTGCATCTTCTAAACGAGAAAAGAATTCATACATTAAAGCAGATGGGAGACGAGCAATAATTCCAGCCATTATTATTAAAGAAATACCATTACCTAATCCTTTGTCGGTTATTTTTTCTCCTAACCACATAACAAAAACAGTTCCTGTTGTAAGAATAATTACAGAAGAAAAAACAAAAAATGCAGAAACCATTGAACTATTAGGATCAAATGGATATATTGCAGAAGAAGGCAATTGAGATGCTAAATTCGCAATATAAGCAGGTGCTTGAGCTGCTGTAATGACAACAGTCAAATATCTTGTAAATTTTGTTATTTTCTTTCTTCCACTTTCTCCTTCTTTTTGTAATTTTTGGAAATATGGAATTGCTAATCCAAGTAATTGAATTACAATAGAAGCGGATATATATGGCATTATCCCTAATGCAAATATAGAAGCATTAGAAAAAGCTCCTCCTGATAACATGTTTAATAATCCTAATAAACCATCTTTTGTTTGAGCTTGAAGAGCTCCTAATTGACCTGGATCAACTCCTGGTAAAACAACATAAGAACCAAATCTATAAATTAATAAAAAACCTAGAGTATTTATTATTCTTACTCTTAAATCTTCAATGTTATATATATTTTTTAATGTCTGAATAAAGTTTTTCATTCAATAAATGTTAAAGTTGAATGGTTTTGCCACCAATAGTTTCTATTTTATTTTTAGCTTGTTCAGAAAATTTATTTGCATGTATTTCTATTTGAGCTTCGATTTTTCCACGTCCTAATATTTTTATCAAATCTTTATTAGAAACTAAACCATGCTTTACAAATGTTTCTTTATCTAATACTGTTAAATTAAATTTATCAACAAGATTTTGTATAACATCTAAATTAATAGGAGTATATTCTACTCTGTTTATTGGTTTAAATCCATATTTAGGCAATCTTCTTTGAATAGGCATCTGTCCTCCTTCAAATCCAAATTTTCTGGAATAACCTGCACGTGATTGTGCTCCATTATATCCTCTCGTTGAAGTTCCACCTTTTCCAGACCCTTCACCTCTAGCTATTCTTTTTGCAGTTTCTACAGAACCTTCTGCAGGTTTTAATGTACTCAAATTCATAATATCCAATTATTAATATAAATTAATTAATTTCTTCTACTTCTATTAAATGTTTAACCTTATTAATCATCCCGACTATTTGAGGTGTAGCAATTAATTCATTTTTTTTACCAATTCTAGTCAAACCTAAAGCAATCAATGTTCTTTTTTGCCTTTCTGGTCGTCCTATACTACTTCTAACTTGCTTTACAACTACTTTTTTCATTTTTTACTCAATATTAACCGTTAAACACTTTACTTAATTTAACCCCTCTAACTTGCGAAACAGTATATGCGTCTCTCAGTTTTGCTAGTGCATCTATTGTAGCTTTAACTAAGCTATGAGGATTAGATGAACCTTTAGATTTTGCTAGAACATCTGTAACGCCTACACTTTCTAAGACAGCACGCATCGCACCACCAGCGATAACTCCTGTTCCATGAGCTGCAGGTTTTATAAATACTCTTGCTCCGCAATATTTTCCATTTTGTTCGTGCGGAATAGTACCTTTTAGAATAGGTACTTTGATAAGATTCTTTTTTGCGTCATCAACACCTTTTGCAATAGCTGCGGTTACTTCTTTAGCTTTTCCTAATCCGTATCCAACTACTCCATTAGAATTTCCAACAACAACAATAGCTGAAAAGCTAAAAGTACGTCCACCTTTTGTAACTTTAGTAACTCTCTGGATGCTAACTAAACGATCAGTAAATTCTATTTCACTTGATTTTACTCTTTTAATATTTGCGTTTGCCATATTTTATAATTAAAAAATTAAACCTGCTTCTCTAGCACCTTCGGCCAAAGATTTTACTCTACCATGATACAAGTATCCGTTTCTGTCGAATACTATCTTATTAATTCCAGCTTCTACAGCTTTTTTTGCAATTAATTGACCTACCAATTTTGCTTTTTCGATTTTAGAACCTTTAAAGTCAGAATATAAGCTTTTAAATTCATTAGATCTTGTATTAGCATAAGCTAATGTATGACTTTTTGAATCATCTATAATCTGAGCATAAATTTCTTTATTACTTCTAAAAATAGTTAGTCTAGGTGACTCAGTTGTTCCTTTAACAATCTTTCTTATTCTTAGTTTTATTTTTTTTCTTCTTTCTATAACACTTTTAGTCATAACTTCTTTTTATATTTTACGGTTACAAAAATACTATTTTCCAGCAGCTTTACCTGCTTTTCTTCTAACTACTTCATTAGAATATTTTATACCTTTTCCTTTATATGGTTCAGGTTTACGCATTGATCTTATTTTTGCTGCAACTTGTCCTACCAATTGTTTATCATTAGAAGTTAAAACAATTAAAGGATTTTTTCCTTTTTCTGCAAAAGTAGCAACTTTTACTTCTTTTGGCAACAAAAACATAACATTATGAGAAAAACCAAGGTTTAATTCTAAAAGTTCACCATTAGCTGTTGCTCTATAACCAACACCAACCATTTCTAACTGAATTTTAAAACCTTCAGATACTCCTTGTACCATATTAGCAATTAAAGATCTATAAAGACCATGCATGGCTCTATGAGATTTTTCATCACTAATTCTTTTACATACTATATTATTGTCTTCGACAGTTACAGTTATGCAAGTATTAACTTCTTGTTGTAATTCACCAAGAGGTCCTTTTACTGTAACGATATTCTTGTCGTCTATATTAACCCCAACTCCTTTCGGCAAGCTTATAGGTAATTTTCCGATTCTTGACATATTATAATGCTCCTATTAATAAATATAACATAAAACTTCTCCACCGACACCTAATTGTCGAGCTTCTTTGTCAGTTATAACACCTTTTGATGTAGAAATAACTGCAACACCTAATCCATTAAGTACTCTAGGGATACTATTTGCATCAACATAATTTCTCAAACCGGATCTACTAACTCTTTGCAATTTTACAATAGCAGAAGTTTTTGTTTCTGGGTGATATTTAAGTGCGATTTTAATAGTTCCTTGAGGTTTACCATCAACGAATTTATAGTTTAAAATAAATCCTTTATCAAAAAGGATTTTTGTAATTTCCTTCTTTAAGTTTGAAGTAGGAATTTCAACAATTTTATGATTAGCCATAACTGCATTCCTAATTCTTGTTAAATAATCTGCGATAGGATCTGTTACCATTTTAAAAAAATTAAATATTTATAAACTACCAACTAGCTTTAGTAACGCCTGGAATAAGACCAGCTAAAGCCATTTCTCTAAAATTTATTCTGGATATACCGAATCTTCTCATATACCCACGAGGTCTCCCAGTAAGTTTACAACGATTTCGTAGTCTAACAGGAGAAGCATTTTTTGGAATTTTATCAAGAGCATCCCAATCGCCTGCTTTTTTTAGCTCTTCTCTTTTCTTGGCATATTTAGCCACTAGTTTTTCTCTTTTAACTTGCCTTGCTTTTATTGATTCTTTAGCCATAATTATATAGATTGTAATTCTTTATTTTGATTTTTAAAAGGCATACCAAATTCTTTAAGAAGCGCCATCGCTTCTTTATCTGTTTTAGCCGTAGTTACAAATGTTATTTGCAATCCCATTATTTTTACTATTTTATCAATATTTACTTCTGGGAATATAATTTGCTCAGTAATACCTAAAGAATAATTACCTTTACCATCAAATGCTTTTTCATTAATACCTCTAAAGTCTCTTATTCGGGGCATTGATACAGAAACTAATCTATCAAGAAACTCATACATTTTATCACCTCTAAGAGTAACTCTTACTCCAATAGGAGTAAATTTTCTCAGTTTAAAATTTGAAATATCTTTTTTAGCTTTTGTAGCAATAGCTTTTTGTCCTGTAATAGAAGTTAATTCTAATACTGCTGTATCTATAATTTTCTTATCAGCTACAGCAATACCAAGTCCTTGGTTTATACAAATTTTAGTAATTTTAGGAACTTGCATTACACTAGAATAATTAAAATCTTTAATTAGTTTAGGTTTAATATCATTATGATATTTTTCCTTTAATCTGGGTGCTAAATTACTCATTATTTCAATTCCTCCCCTGTTTTTTTAGAATAACGAACTAATTTTCCTTTAACGTCGAGTTTTCTGCCTATTCGAGTAGGTTTTCCAGAAGAATCTACAACCATTAAGTTAGAAATATGGATAGGTGCCTCCTTTTTGATGATACCCCCTTTTGGGTTTTCGGTTGTAGGTTTTGAATGCTTAGAAATAAGGTTTACACCTTCCACTAAAGCTCGTTGTTTATTAATATAAACAGCTAAAATTCGCCCCTGCTGTCCTTTATCATCGCCAGCTACGACCTTCACAATATCACCTTTTTTTATGTGAAGTTTGATTTTTTTGTTTTTTTGATTCTCTCTTTGCATAAATAATAAAATATTAAAGTACCTCAGGTGCTAATGACAATATCTTTGTAAATTGCTTTTCTCTTAATTCTCTAGCAACTGGTCCAAAAATACGAGTACCTCTTATTTCTTCAGTTGCAGATAATAATACGCAAGCATTATCATCGAATCTGATATAAGATCCATCATTTCTTCTGATTTCTTTTTTTGTTCTAACAATTATAGCTTTTGTTACGGTTCCTTTTTTAATATTACCTGAAGGAAGCGCACTTTTTACGGTAACAATTATTTTGTCACCCACTGTAGCATATCTTTTTTTAGTTCCACCAAGAACTCTGATGCACAAAACTTCTTTTGCTCCGGTGTTATCTGCTACTATTAATCTTGATTCCTGTTGTATCATAATTACAAATTATTTAACTCTTTCAATTATTTCAAGAAGTCTCCAGCTTTTATTTTTACTTAAAGGTCTTGTTTCCATTATACTTACTGTATCCCCAATGCTACACTCATTTTTTTCATCATGAGCCATAAACTTTGTAGTTTTTTTTAGGAATTTTCCATATTTTGGGTGCTTAATTTTACGCTCAACCTTAATGACGATAGTTTTATCCATTTTATTACTAACGACTATCCCGATTCTTTGTTTTCGAAGGTTTCTTTTAATTTCTTCCATCTTTATATAAGTAATAAAATTATTTATTATTTAAACTTAACAATTCATTTATCTTTCGATTTTTTTGCTCTGTAAGCATGCTTGCTAACTCGCGTCTTATTACTCTTAATTTAAGAGGATTTTCTAATGGCGACACAGCATGAGATAATTCCATTTTTGTAATTAATTCCCTTTGTTCAGAAACTTTATCTCGAAGCTCGTTCGTTGTTAACTGTTTTATATCTAACTTTTTCATAATATGTATATTATTCTTCTACGTAATCTCTACGAACTATAAATTTTGTTTTAATTGGAAGTTTTTGAGATGCCAATCTTAAGGCTTCTTTTGCTACTTCATAGCTAACGCCTTCCGCTTCAAATAATATCCTACCTGGCGTAACTCTAGCAACAAAATACTCAGGATTACCTTTTCCTTTACCCATTCTGACCTCTAAAGGTTTTTTGGTAATAGGTTTATCAGGAAAAATCCTAATCCATATTTGTCCTTCACGTTTCATATAACGAGTTACAGCGATACGCGCTGCCTCTATTTGCTTAGAATCAATAAAGGTCGTTTCAAGTGCTTTAATAGCGAATGAACCAAAAGATATTTCGTAGCCGCGTTTAGCATTACCTTTCATTCGACCTGTTTGTTGTTTTCTATACTTTGTTTTCTTTGGCTGTAACATTGCTTATTATCTTTTATCTGGGTTACGTTTTTTATTTTTAAATTTTCCAGTTTTTGCAGGAACTAAGCCGATATTTGGCGATAAGTCTCTCTTTCCATAAATCTCTCCCTTGCATATCCAAACTTTTATTCCAATGCGGCCATAAGTAGTATGAGCTTCAGCTGTAGCATAATCAATATCAGCTCTAAATGTATGTAATGGGGTACGTCCTTCTTTATATTGTTCAGAACGTGCCATTTCTGCACCACCAAGTCTTCCTGATATTAATACCTTTATACCTTCAGCGCCCATTCTTGTTGCTGAAGAAATAGCTGTTTTTATAGCTCTTCTAAAAGCTACACGTCCTTCTATTTGCCTTGCAATATTTTGAGCAGTAATAACAGCATCTAATTCTGGTCTTTTTATTTCAGAAATATTAATTTGTACTTCTTTCTTGGTGAGTTTTTTTAATTCTTCTCTTATCTTATCAACTTCTTGACCACCCTTACCAATAATTAACCCTGGTCTAGCAGTATTAACTGTAACAGTAATTAATTTAAGAGTTCTCTCTATTATAATTCGAGAGATACCAGCTTTTGCAAGTCTGATATTTAGATATTTTCGGATGTTATTATCTTCGATTAATTTTACTTCGAAATTTTTTCCTCCGAACCAGTTTGAATCCCAACCTCTTATTATGCCAAGACGATTGCCAATTGGATTAGTTTTTTGTCCCATTTATCTATCTATTAATTATTCAACAGTTATTTTTTTGCTTTCAACAATTAGAGTAACGTGATTAGAACGTTTTCTGATTCTGTGACCACGTCCATGCGGTGCAGGTCTTAATCTTTTTAACATTGTACCACAATCAACAAAAACTTCTTTTACAAAAAGATTAGCATCTTCTTCTCTTATGCTTTCGTTTTTATTTTTCCAGTTAGAGATAGCCGACACAAGTAATTTTTCTACTTTTAGGGCTGCTTCTTTATTAGAAAATTTAAGAATAGCTAAAGCTTTATCAACATCAAGACCTCGAATCATATCAACTACTAATCTCATTTTTCTTGGAGATGATGGACAATTATTAAGCTTTGCAAAGGAAATATTCTTTTTTTCCTCTTTTATTTCAATAGCTTTTAATCTTTTACGTGCTCCCATTTTATTTTATTTTTTACCTTTTTTACTACTACCTGCGTGACCTCTAAATATTCTGGTTGGAGAAAATTCACCGAATTTATGACCGACCATATTTTCTGTTACAAAAACAGGAATAAATTTATTTCCATTGTGTACAGCAACAGTATGCCCAACAAAATCGGGAGTAATAGTGCATGATCTTGACCATGTTTTAACAACATTTTTTTTGTTGACTTCATTTAATGCTAATATTTTTTTCTCTAGATTAGCGTCAACATACGGACCTTTTTTTAATGATCTACTCATAGTTAAATATTATTTTTTCCTTCTCTCTACAATATATTTATTAGAAACGTTCTTTTTAGCTCTTGTTTTAAAGCCTTTTGATGGTAATCCTTTTCTTGATCTAGGATGTCCACCAGATGCTCTACCTTCACCTCCACCCATTGGATGGTCAACAGGGTTCATAACAACAGCTCTTGTTCTTGGACGACGACCTTGCCATCTAGATCTTCCTGCTTTTCCAGAAACTTCTAGGCTATGGTCTGAATTAGATACCGTACCTATAGTTGCCATACAAGTAATTAAGATCATTCTTATTTCTCCTGAAGGCAATTTTAAAATAGCATATCTACCGTCTCTTGAAGAAAGTTGAGCATAAGTTCCTGCGCCTCTAGCAATTTTGCCTCCTTGTCCTGGTCTTAGTTCTATGTTATGAACAAAAGTACCTAAAGGAATTTCACTAAGATATAATGTATTTCCTATTTCTGGTTGAATACTCTTTCCCGCAAAAATTTGTTGACCAACTTTTAATCCATTTGGGGCTATTATATATCTTTTTTCGCCATCTGCATAATTAATCAAAGCTATTCTTGCAGTACGATTAGGATCATATTCTATTGTTTTAACAATACCAGGAATATCAAATTTATTTCTTTTGAAATCTATTATTCTGTATTGTCGTTTATGTCCGCCTCCTATATATCTCATAGTACGACGACCCGAATTATTTCTACCACCTGTTTTGGATAATTTTACAATTAAACTTTTCTCCGGGATATTTGTGGTAATATCTGTACTTTCATTGACTACTTTAAATCTTTGTCCCGGTGTAGTCGGATTTATCTTCTTTAGCGCCATTCTATTTTATATATTACTGAAAAAATCAATATTTTGTCCTTTTTCCAAATGTACTACAGCTTTTTTAAATGATTTTTTTCGTCCTGAAACGAATCCTGATTTGGTTCCTTTAACTTTAAGTTTTCCCAAATAAATCATTGTATTTACTTTTTGTACATTAACGTTATACATTTTCTCGACAGCATTCTTTATCTGATCCTTGCTTGCATCTTTATTTACAACAAACCCGTACTGATTAAGTTTCTCGCCTGTTGCTGTCATCTTTTCTGTTATTATAGGCTTATAAAGTATATTCATTGCATTAATTAATTAAAAATTTATTCTAGCCTTATTTATTCAACATATTATTAATTATATCTACTGATTTCTCAGAAATTAACATTGTATTTGCATTTAAAATACTATATGTATTTAATTTATATGCAAGTTCAACTTTAGCATTCTTCAAATTTCTAGACGACAAAAATACATTTTTATTTGATTCAGGGAATACTAATAATGATTTTTTATCAATTAAATTAAAACTTTTCAAAACGCTGATATAATCTTTTGTTCTAATTTGCTCAAAAACAAAGTCTTCCACAACAATAATACATTCGCTTTTAATCTTATAAGTTAATGCTGATTTTCTAGCTAATGTTTTTATTTTTTTGTTTAATTTAAAGCTATAATCTCTAGGAACTGGGCCAAAAACTCTACCTCCACCCCTAAATAAAGGATTTTTAATAGATCCTGCTCTTGCTCCTCCTGTACCTTTTTGACGTTTAATTTTTCGTGTACTTCCACTAATTTCAGAACGTCCTTTAGCTTTATGAGTTCCTTGACGTTTGTTAGCCAAATGCTGTTTAACGTCTAAATATATTGCATGATCATTTGGTTCTATTGCAAAAATACTATCTTCTAAAACTACTTTTTTAGAAGTTTCCTGTCCATTTATATTATAAACTGTTAATTCCATATTATTTTTGTATTAATAAGTAAGAACCTTTACATCCTGAAACAGATCCTTTTACTATTAAAAGATTATTTTCAGGAATTACTTTAATTACTTTTAGATTAAATGTTGTAACTCTATCTCCACCCATGCGTCCAGCCATTCTTATGCCTTTTACAACTCTTGATGGATATGATGAAGCACCCAAAGAACCTGGAGCTCTTAATCTGTTATGTTGACCATGTGTTTGACCACCGACTCCACTAAATCCGTGTCTTTTTACAACACCTTGGAATCCTTTTCCTTTAGAAGTTCCAACGATATCAACAAAATCACCTTCATTAAAAACATCTACTTTTATTTCATCTCCTAAACTAATGTCATTTCCTAAATCTTTAAACTCTACTACTTTTCTTTTAGGAGTTGACACTTTTGCTTTTTGAAAATGAACTTTCATAGGCTTCGGTGTATTTTTTTCTTTCTTATCATCAAAAGCGATTTGAACTGCGCTGTAACCATCATTGTCAATTGTTTTAACTTGGGTTACAAAACAAGGACCAGCTTCTATGACAGTGCATGGTATATTTTTACCAGAGGCATCAAAAACTGAGGTCATCCCGACCTTTTTACCAATTATTCCAGGCATAACTGTTTTGTATTATTATATTTATTTATAAGACTTTTATTTCTACATCAACTCCACTTGGCAATTCTAATTTCATAAGCGAATCAACTGTTTTTGCGTTAGTGTTAAATAAGTCTAACAACCTTTTGTATGTGCATAATTGAAACTGCTCTCTAGACTTTTTATTTACAAAAGTAGATCTATTCACAGTAAAAATTTCTTTACGGGTTGGCAATGGTATTGGCCCACTAATTACAGCACCTGTTGATTTTACAGTTTTTACAATTTTCTCAGCCGACTTGTCAACCAAGTTATAATCGTAAGATTTTAATTTTATTCTAATTCTCTGATTCACTTTTCAATCAATTTTTAAATTTATAATTACTTTGATGAAATTCCTTTATATTTTGTTACCACATCATCCTGAATACTTGCAGGAACTTTTGCATAATGCGAAAATTCCATTGAAGATGTAGCTCTACCAGATGTTATTGTTCGCAATGTTGTAACATAACCAAACATTTCAGAAAGAGGCACTTTCGCTTTTATCAGCTGAAATCCAGCTCTAACCTCAATTCCTTCAAGTTGACCTCTTCTCTTATTAAGGTCACCCATAACATCTCCTGTATTTTGCTCTGGGCAAACAACCTCTATTTTCATTATTGGTTCTAATAGAACTGCATTTGCTTTTCTGCATGATTCTTTAAATGCTATTCTTGCACAAATTTCAAAAGATAAAGAATCTGAGTCAACAGCATGGTATGAACCATCCAATAAACGTATCTTCATACTTTCTAGTGGAAATCCTGCTAACACTCCATTTGACATTGCTCCTTTAAATCCTTTTTCTACAGATGGGATATATTCTCGAGGAATATTACCGCCTTTTACCTCATCTATGAACTGCAAACCCTCAACACCTTTATCTGCTGGGCTTACTTCAAAAACAATATCTGCAAATTTACCTCTACCACCTGTTTGTTTTTTATATACTTCTCTATGATTAACTTTTGAAGTTATCGCTTCTTTATAAGCAACTTGAGGTGCTCCTTGATTACATTCTACTTTAAATTCTCGTTTAAGTCTATCCATTAAAATTTCTAGATGCAACTCTCCCATTCCACTAATTACGGTTTGGCCTGTTTCTTCATCCATTTTTATTTTAAATGTTGGATCTTCTTCTGATAATTTATTTAAAGCAACTCCTAGTTTGTCTAAATCAGCTTGAGTTTTAGGCTCAACCGCAATACCTATAACAGGTTCTGGAAAAGTCATTGACTCTAATAAAATAGGATTTGCCTCTGTACACAATGTATCTCCAGTTCGTATTTCTTTAAATCCTACCGCTGCACCAATATCTCCTGCTTCTATTTTATCAAGAGGATTTTGTTTATTTGCATGCATTTGCATCAATCGTGAAATTCTCTCTTTTTTCCCTGTAGAACTATTATATATATATGATCCAGCTTCTAATGTTCCTGAATAAACTCTAAAAAATACTAAACGACCAACATAAGGGTCTGTTGCTATTTTAAATGCTAAAGCAGAAAATTTTTCACTTGATAAAACTTTACGTTCTTCTTCTTCTCCTGTATTAGGGTTAATTCCTATTACAGGTGGAATATCCATAGGGCTTGGTAAAAATCTAATTACAGAATCTAGCATTGTTTGAACGCCTTTATTTTTAAAAGAAGAACCACATAATACTAAGTTTATCTTTTGATTTAAAGATGCTTTTCTTAATGCAGCTATTATTT
>MEOD01000045.1:0-5246 GCA_001768555.1 Bacteroidetes bacterium GWF2_29_10 | reverse complement strand
TGTGCAGCAGCCTCTATTAATTTTAGACGCCATTCCGCAACAAGTTCTACCATATCTTCTGGAATTGGCACTTCATTATATTTTATACCTGAAGATGCATCATCCCATATAAGAGCTTTCCCTGTGATTAAATCAACTATTCCCTTAAAATGCTCTTCACTCCCAATAGGTAATTGTACTGGAATTGGTTTTGCATTTAATCTTTTTTCTATTTGATTTAATACATTAAAAAAATCCGCCCCACTTCTGTCCATTTTATTAATAAAACAGATACGTGGCACTCCATATTTATTTGCTTGTCGCCATACAGTTTCTGATTGAGGTTCTACTCCTCCAACAGCACAAAATAATGCTACAGCTCCATCTAAAACTCTAAGTGAGCGTTCAACTTCTACTGTAAAATCAACGTGTCCTGGCGTATCAATTATATTTATTTTATACTCTTCGTTTTTATATGTCCAAAAAGTTGTTGTTGCTGCAGATGTAATTGTTATCCCTCGCTCTTGCTCTTGAACCATCCAATCCATTGTAGCTGTTCCTTCATGCACTTCTCCAAGCTTATGATTAATACCCGTAAAAAACAATATACGTTCTGTTGTAGTTGTTTTTCCAGCATCAATATGAGCCATAATGCCAATATTCCTTGTATATCTTAAATCCCTTGCCATTAAATATTATCCCTATTCAATCTTTAATATATAAATTAAAATCTAAAATGTGAAAAAGCTTTATTTGCTTCTGCCATTCTATGCATATCTTCTTTTTTCTTAAATGCTGCGCCTTCTTCTTTGTATGCCGACATTATTTCTCCTGCCAATTTTTGGCTCATTGTTTTTTCATGTCTTGCTCTTGCACATTTAATTAAATTTTTCATACCAATAGACATCTTCCTTGATAGTCTGATTTCTTGTGGTATTTGGAAAGTAGCCCCACCTATTCTTCTACTTCTTACTTCAACAGCTGGAGTAATATTGTTTAATCCTTTCTTCCACACTTCAACAGGTGTTTCTTCTGTTATTTTTTCTGCAATAATTCCCATTGCATCATAAAATATAGCAAAAGCTGTACTTTTTTTGCCACTATACATCAAATTATTTATAAACTTTGTTACCAAAGTATCATTAAATTTTGGATCTGGCAATATAATTCTTTTTTTTGGTTTGGACTTTCTCATTTCCTTTTACTATTGAATAATATTATTTATTTTTTTTTCGCTGGAGCTCCCGCTTTAGCTCTTTTCGTTCCATATTTTGATCTACCTTGTTTTCTTCCTTCAACTCCTGAAGTATCTAAAGCCCCTCTGATAACGTGATATCTAACACCTGGTAAATCTTTTACTCTTCCGCCTCTTATTAAAACGATTGAGTGTTCTTGTAAATTGTGACCTTCACCTGGAATGTAAGCATTCACTTCTTTTCCATTACTTAATCTTACTCTCGCAACTTTTCTCATTGCTGAGTTTGGTTTTTTAGGTGTAGTAGTATAAACCCTTACACATACTCCTCTTTTTTGAGGACAGGCATCTAGTGCAGGTGACTTACTCTTGCTTATCACAATTTTACGCCCTTTTCTTACTAATTGTTGTATTGTTGGCATAAAGCTCTCTTTTAATTATAAATACATTTCTATTAAAATTTGGACTGCAAAGGTAATATAAAAATTAATCCAACAATAAATTTTTAAAGTTTTTTTAATATTATTTTAAAACAACTTAAATAATTATAAATAATTACTGCTTTCTAAGCATTTATTGAATTAGTTACTAAATGATTAACTATTTAGTTTCCTTACTGTTTTTTTTATTAACAATTAAATTGTTAACTATTATTATTATTTTTGCAATGACAAAAAAATAAAAAAAATTATTATCTATAACATTAATATATACAGACTTGGCTTGAACATTTTCAACTCTATTATGTAATTTTAGTTATATTGCCTTTTATCTTGAAGTAGCATTTATAAGTATAAAATTACACACTATTATCTTTCCTATACACCCAAAAAAGTTTTTTTATTTAATTGAGACCAACTATTTGCTATACTCCACCCTATCCAACTTCTTTTACATAATATAAATTGCAACTACTGCTTTACTATATTGAAAAACAACAAAACAGTATTTGCTAGTATTTTAAATAATTAAAAACTTTCGTAAATATGCTGAACTTTTTATCAACGATACCCTATTTTTTACTTTAATTGATATAATTCCCATATTGTATCTTTTTTTGTAAAACTAATAATTCCATATTTATAACTGTATAGAAAATTAACTTGCGAAGAGTCATAAGCAAGACAATGCATTACTACCAAATTGTAATAATTAAATCCATTTATATTATATTGTTCTTTTATCATATCTTCTTTTTCTATTGTATGTCTAAATTCAAAAGAAGAATCGCTAATATTTATCTGGTCGTTATTATAGTTATATGAAGATTGAAATATCCAAAACCTTAATATAGAATTTGCATCTAAACCAATCTCATAATATTCATAAAACTCATTTTTAGTTTGACCTTTGCCATAATCAAGAGGATCTTTAAAATAACTTTTAACTTTAGAAACTTTATATTTTCTATATTGTTCAAAATTATTTTTAAATACAATAGTATCATATTCACTCAAAACGTTTTTATATTTTTTAGAAATAGGAAATAGTTTTTTTTCTTTCTCACAACTTGTAAAATATATCATAAATAATAATGATATCAAGAAGATAACATTGCTCTTTTTTAATAAATATTTCATTTTTTTCTATTTAATTCTTTATTTTTTCTTAATAATAAATATTTCAAAGTAAAACATATCCTCAACAATGTAACATCTTTACTATTAGTAGCTAAATGCATAAATATTTTGGTTAAGTTTCAAACACAAATATATGAAAAAATTATAAACTGCAAAATTATGTTTTTGATATTTGGGCTAAAGCCAAACAACAATGGCAATTGGAGTTCATAAATCCAGTCTTAATGTTTATAAGCTTTACGCTCCTTGTAATAAAAAAATAAAATTCATGTAAACCCATATTAATTTATAATAAACAACAATTATCTAACATAGAATTTCTTTTCTTAATACTCTATAATAATTGCTACTTTTAAGAGATGTAAAATATTTTTTATATGTAATTTACAATCAAAAAAATATTCTAATTTCAGATTGATTATTTTATGAAGTTTTCTCAAGTAATTTTAAAAAAGATTTTATATTTGTATCCGATTAATAGAAAAAAAGTAAAATAACAAGCGTATGTTCTTTAACTAAATGGTCTTTATGAAAATAACCTTAACAATTATGATTGTAATCATTACAATTGGAATAAAAACTTCAAATGCACAAGATTTTATTTCTAAGAAAAATAGTGAAGAAATAAAAGCAAAAGTACTAGAAGTAACACAGACAGAGATTAAATATAAAAAATTTGACAATATAAATGGGCCAATCTACACTATCAATAAATCTGACGTCTTTTCAATAAAATATGAAAATGGAACAAGTGAAATAATAACACCATTGGACGTAATTATAGGTCCTGAAGAAAAAGAGGCAACACCTTATATAAGAACAGAAAAAAAATATAAAGAGAAAAGATATATAGGGATTGTTGAAACTAGTTACGGTTTAGGAATTAATGATTATACAGAAGAAACAAGCAAGATAAAAGCTGTTAGTATAAATGGGTATAAGTTTACATCTTTCTTCTCCATTTCATCTGGAGTTGGATTACATACAATTGGAAGAGTAGAAGAATTTCCAACTATCTTTATGCCTCTTTTCATGGATTTTAGATTACAACCTTTCAAAACAAAAATTTCACCATATTTTTCTTTAGGAATAGGCTATAGTATTCTTCTAATAGACAATGAGTTTGATAATTTTAATAAATTAAAAAATGTAGAAGATTATTCTGCAGCTATAGATTATAAAGGAGGTCTGATATTTAGTCCAGCAGCTGGAATTAGATTAAAATTAGCAAATAGTTACTATATCCTTCTTGGAATCAATTATGAGACACAATGGATAAAAAAAGATATAGAAAAAGATATTACAAACTATATAAACTACAATTACGAGTACAAAACGGTTCATTCATCAAAAAATTACAAATTAGGATATCTTAACTTTGTATTAAGTTTTTCTTACTAACATTAACCTTTACACTTCTTGTGGTTTAAAATAAACCCAAATTGTCCATTATAACTTTTTAAATAACAATTTACTTGTTCTAAATTATTGGTAAATTCTAATTCTTATAAATCAATATAATAAAGTAAATTTTTATTTTTAGTCAATAATAAATTTTAGATAATAACTTTTTTAGGTTTAATCAAAATCAATTTTTGATATAGAGCACATATAAAGCACATATACAGTTCATATAGAGCACATATACAGTACTTTAATCCCACCTTTAACCCTAGGCAACCAACCTTGAAATTGTATTTTGTGCTAATAATCAAATGATTAACTATTCAAATTTAATCATATTCTCTTTTTGTTATTTTAAAGAAAACACATCCTTAGTTTTAATTATCAGTATATTAACTAAAATAACACAATGTGTTAAAATTGATTATGTTTTTTTTAATAGCTAAATTCCCCCATACTTTATACCTTCTCATACCTAAACGCTATCATAATACCCACAATAATTAAATATTCTAAACACCGTAGGTGTGAAATTATTATAGCAAAACAAATAACGCAAACACATTAAACACCGTAGGTGTGGCATTATCCCTTTATACAACAATCTAAATTACAAACTTTATAGCAATTTGGTATAAGATATCGCCTCTTCGAGGCTTATATATGGAACGCAGATGACGCGGATGCTTCGCAATGCGGATTAACACGGATTTTTAAGATGCGACTCTTTAAGGCTCTAATAGGGATGATTGTGTCTGTATCCATGAACTTACACATGTGGCAATTGATTGTGTCTTCTCCTTGTCACTCCGTGCAAAAAATTCTCAAACAACGTTCGCCGTTAGGCAATTCTCAATTATTTCCCTCTCCATGCAATAATCCCACTTTGCGTACTCTGCGTAAATCTTTGCGTAATCTACGGTTCCCCAAAATTATCAATTCTCAATTCTCAATTCTCAATTATTCCCCCTCATTCTTTCACTATTTTCCAATAGGATTTTTCGTTGTTTAGGATGATGTCGAGGAGATAGACGCCATTTTCGTAATTGCTAAGGTCAATGTCGTAATTGGATAGTTTTTCGTTGGAG
>MEOD01000044.1:27166-30082 GCA_001768555.1 Bacteroidetes bacterium GWF2_29_10 | reverse complement strand
GTTTAACGAACCGCCGTATGCCGAACGGCACGTACGGTGGTGTGAGAGGTCGGGGAGGGAATTAATCCCTCGCCTCCTACTCGATTAATACGCAAATTTATTTCTGCTTAACAACTCGTTCTGAGTTATCAGATATAAAAGACGACCATGAATTATATTTATTTTTGCTATGACTACTATTGTTCGTATTATCAGCACTACTTCCTTGCATATAGTGACACAGTGCCGTTGCTAAAGCATCTGTTGTGTCTAGTTTTTTTGGTAATTCTTTTAAATAATTTAAATTTATAAGCATTGAAGCTATTTGCTCTTTCGATGCATTTCCATTTCCTGTAATTGATTGTTTAATCTTTCTTGGAGTATATTCAAAGAAAGGTAACGAACGAGATAATCCTGCAGCAATTGCCACACCCTGAGCTTTTCCTAGTTTTAACATTGACTGTACATTTTTCCCATAAAAAGGAGCCTCCACTGCCATTTCATTCACTTTATGCCTATCTATTAGTTCTACTATTTTGAAAAATATATTTTTTAATTTTATTTCTAATATGTCTTTTTTGCCTAAATCTATAGAATCATATTCCAAAATAACCACATCCTTATTGGATACCAAAATTATTCCATATCCAAGGGATATAGTACCGGGGTCTATACCTATTATTACTTTTTTCATTTTTTATTTTTAAAAGGATTTGAATATGCAGGGTTTGTTATAAAAACGCTGTCATTTAAAGTTCTTAAGAATGCTAGTAAATCATTTTTTTGTTTATCATTAAGCCTTGCACCTCCGTCATTTATTTTGTGCATTAAAGGATTTATATAAGGAGAGTTTTTCAAGCCTGAATTATAAAATTCCACAACCTCTTCAATTGTTTTAAAACGACCATCGTGCATATAAGGACCTGTAAAACTTATATTTCGTAATGTTGTAGCTTTATATGCTCCTATGTCTTTAGTATTTTGAGTAACTGAAAATCGATCTCTTGTATCTGTGAATACATCATCTTTTCCATTATTATAAAATAGGTTTGTTGTAAATAAAGGATTTCCATCCCCCCCATGACAGTGAAAGCAATCCGCTCCTTCCTCTGTAGTAAATAAGAAATACCCATTTAATTCGGAATCTGTTAATTTTGCTTCACCACGCATATATCTATCAAATTTTGAATCCGAAGAAACTAAAGTTCTAACAAACTGAGCTATTGCATAAGATATCTGTTTAAAAGTAATTTCTTCTGTCCCAAATGCTCTTTTAAACATTTCTGCATACATTGGGATTGATGCAATAAGCTCTCTTGTTCGATTTGTATCTCCATTCATTTCATGAGGAGCAATAACTCCCATCCAAACTAAATCTTCAATATTTTTCACCTTACCATTCCATAGTAATGTGTTAGGGTTCCATACCAAATTTATCATAGGTAACATTTCATTAGGAGTTGAAATACCTGTTATTCCTTTTGGGTGAAAACCAGCTTCAAAAGAAAGTTCCTGTTTATGGCATGAGTAGCACGACATTAATGAATCTGGATGAGTTCTGCCTGAAAGACGACCATCATAAAACAAATAACGTCCTAGTTCAATCCCACTATATGTTAAAGGATTATCCTCTGGAATATATAATTTTGTTGGAAAGTTTTTAGGAATATAGAAATTATATTTTTCATTGTTAATACCTCCAGGTATTGTTTTTACATTTTCTTTTTCACAAGAAAAAATAAAGAACAGAAACAAGCAGAAACAAACAATACTTAATATTTTATTCATAAATGCAAATTAACCCTATTTCTAATTTTTAGATTGTAAAATTAAGTTTTTATTTTCAATAAAGAACATTGATGCTTACGAAAAATAGCAAATTAATATAAATTCTGTGAATATAGATACTCCTTATCTTATAATCAAAATCGAAATTATTTCAATTTCCCATTGTTTTCAAATTTGATATTTCCTGTAATATATTTAATTAAAAAAATGATTGTTATAAAAACGTGTTCTTTTCTTCATAATACAACTACAATGTATTTTGTAATATAGTTTAATTACCTTAACTTTGCAAAATAATTGTTCTTTATATTTTAACAAAATACTGTAATTAACAAAATGAGCGAAAATAAAATTTGTGACAAAACAACAAAATGCCCTATTTATACAGGTGTTTTAAAATCTAGTGAAACCCTAACCAGAACTTACAAAAATTTATTCTGTGAAAATGGTGAAGAAGGAAGAAATAAATGTAAAAGATACCAAGTTGCAAACATAATCGGCAGTTGCCCTTCTAGCATGTTACCTAATACCAAACAATCTGTTGAAGAAATTATAGCTAAAGCAGAATTAGAAAAAAAAATCCAAGCTTAAAATGAGTTTTTACTTATAACTTAAGAGCTATCTAAAATTAAATTACCATGTCTAATTATTATATTAGACATGGCAATTTAGTTATTTGTATTTTAATAAAAAATCACAAATAAAATCCTTAAAGGAGGACTTTTCTGATATTATTATACCCGATTAGGTATAAATACATTCTTTCCCTCCATATTTATACCTAATCGGGTATAAATACTCTAATCCTCTCTATAATATTATAGAACCAAATTTTAAGGTTATTATAATTTTTTTGAAAATAAAACAGTTTGTTTATTTCCATTTTTGCCAGTATATATTTTCTGGTTTCCATTTATCTTTAGGCTTATCTTCACCTGTAGGGTAACCGATTGGTATTACACACAAAGGCACTATATGAGTCGGCAATTGCAGAGCGTCCACCACAGCTTTATTTCGCTCTTTATAAGGATAAGCCGCTGTCCATACAGCTCCTAAACCTATTGCTTCAGCTGCAAGCAATATGTTCTGAGTAGCAGCGGAGCAATCTTGCACCCATAGTATTTGCCCCTCTCCTTCCATAGTTTTATT
>MEOD01000044.1:0-27157 GCA_001768555.1 Bacteroidetes bacterium GWF2_29_10 | reverse complement strand
AAGCATTTTGGCATAAGGCAACTTTATAGCCAAAGAATCCATAATTACTTTGTCATTTATAGCGACAAAAGCCCATGGTTGTTTATTCCGTCCAGTCGGTGCTGCCATACCTGCCCGCAATAATATTTCTAATTGTTCTTTCGTAACTTCCTGATTTGTGTAATTACGCACACTTTTACGATTGTGAATAACCGTAAGAGCATCTTTAGCATCTGCTTTATCAGCCAAGGATGTTGTTGCCACATATTCGTCTTTAGATGCGACAGTATTGCTGTTTCTTTGATACACAAGTATTAATATCGCTATAGCCAATAATAATGTTACTACTTCATTAATTTTCATTTTATCATCCTCCTTTATTTTATTAAAATTTCTACAATTTCTTATTTTTCTAAATATATCTATAAACTGACCCGTAGGACACACATAATTACACCAGACTCTATCCGAAAATATAGACAGAATCAAAAAAACTACAAACAAAATAATTGATGACAATCCAAACCATTGGAAACTAAATGCGGTAAAAGGTTCTGTTGCAGACAAATCAATATCTATACCTAAAATGAGCATAAAAACTATAGCAATTAATATCTTAGGTCTTAGATTCCCAAGAAATTCTTTAACATCTTTTGACTTATTCAACTTCTTTTTATTTAGTTTTCCTGCCAGTTCCTGACATGCACCGTAAGGGCACAGATAATGACAATAAAATGAACGCTTGAATAACAAAGGTAAAACTATGGAAAGTAATAATATTAGCAACAAAAGCATTTGCAAATAACCACTTGCTCCTTTCACTATGATATTGTAAATAGAATCTATGGATAACATTGCGGAAAACGTAAAACCCAATATTATTATACTTAGCACAAGCAAAAAAAACCGATATTTACGCAGCTTATTAGTATAAAAATATGACAATAAGGCAATAATAACAACAAATAATACCAATAGAATCTCCCATAAATTTATTGCATTATATGACAATGTTTTTTGTTCTGATTTTTCATAAATTTGCAATCTGTGTCTAAATGTATTGCTTATACCATAAGAAGAATAGGTTGCTCCGCTGACTATATCTGGAATTTTAGTTATGGCTTCTTTACAAGTAAGTCTAGTCCATTGTTCAAAAAAATTACTTGACTCTAATTGTTCTATATAACTCGGAGTTTCATCGTTTGGCAATAAAACTAATCCTTTTATTACATTTGTCAAATCCAGTCCTATAAGCAATGGCGTTTTACCTGAATATGCAATTATGGTATCACTAAAAGGACTTGAACATAATAATTTTCCAATCACATTCCCTGATACATCCTCTACCCAAAACACAGAATCCTCTGCTAATACATATTTATCAGCATTACTAAATATTTGACGTACCTCATTTATCGTAAATAAATTATCCGTAAATGTTTTAGGCTTAGAATAAAACCAACTGTCTGTATTAGTAACAACTATAATTAAAATAATAACTATAGTAATAATAAACCGAAAAATACCAGAGTATGTTTTTGCAAACAAATTTAATAACGCTTAAAAGAGTTATAATAATCTACATTGTGCAAATAGTCTTGGTATGTTATTTTTATGCCTTCTTCCAAACTGATGTTTGGCTTCCATCCTAAATTAAGCAATTTAGATGAATCTAATAGTTTTCGAGGGGTCCCATCTGGGATTGAAGAATCAAATTGTAGTTCTCCAATAAATTGAGTTACTTCTTTTATTTTGAGAGCAAGATCTTTTATAGTCACGTCATCTCCAAAACCAATGTTTATAGTATCTTTCTCATTATAGTTTTCCATTAAAAATACACTTGCATTCGCTAAATCATCAACATGCAAAAATTCTCGTCTGACATTTCCTGTTCCTCCAATTTTCACAAAATCCGCTTTATTAACTTTTGCTTCATGAAATTTCCTTATTAAAGCAGGCAAAACATGGGAGTTTTGTAAATCATAATTATCTTTTGTGCCATATAAATTGGAAGGCATTCCTGAGATAAAGTTGCAATGATATTGCTCTCTATATGATTCACATAATTTTATTCCTGCAATTTTAGCAATAGCATAAGCATCATTAGTTGATTCTAATGGTCCTGTTAAAAGAGATTCTTCTCTTATAGGTTGAGGAGCATGTTTAGGATAAATACAAGATGAGCCCAAAAACAATAATTTATCAACACCACTTCTATATGAAGCATGTATTATATTTGTTGCTATCATCAAATTGTCATAAAGAAAATCTGCTTTGTATTTAGAGTTTGCAATTATCCCTCCAACCTTTGCTGCTGCCAGAAATACATAATTAGGCTTGTTTGTTTCAAAAAAAGCATTTACCTCACATTGGTTTCGTAAATCTAATTCTTTTGAAGTTTGATATATTATGTTTGTGTAATTAAGTTCTTTTAATTTTTTAAGAATAGCATTACCGACCATTCCATTATGGCCAGCAATGTAAATAACATCATTTTTATTCATAACAAATTAATGTATTTTTAAAAGTTGATTCTTTGTTCTTTTTAAATCAGATTGTATCATTTCAGCAATTAACTGCTTTAAGTTATATTTAGGTTTCCATCCTAATTTTTCTCTTGCTTTTGTTGCATCTCCTATTAATAAATCCACTTCTGTTGGTCTAAAATATCTTTTATCTATAGCTAAAACTTCTTTGCCAACAGGTAACTGATATTCTTTATTATTACATTTGGATATATATGCTTTTTCATCTATTCCTTCGCCTTTAAAATCCAATTCTATTCCCAGCTCATAAAATGCAAATTTAATAAAATCTCTTACCGTTGTTGTTTCTCCTGTGGCAACTACAAAATCATCTGCTTCATAATGTTGTAACATTAACCACATTGCTTCAACGTAATCTTTTGCATGCCCCCAGTCTCTCTTAGCGTCAATGTTTCCTATATATAATTTATCTTGCAATCCTAAAGCAATTTTACAAACGGCTCTTGTTATTTTTCTTGTAACAAAAGTTTCTCCTCTTATAGGTGACTCATGATTGAATAATATACCGTTAGATATAAACATATTGTATGCTTCTCTATAATTTACAGTAATCCAATAGCTATATAATTTTGCAACAGCGTAAGGAGAACGTGGATAAAAAGGAGTTTTCTCTGTTTGAGGTATTTCCTGCACTTTCCCGTAAAGTTCAGAAGTAGATGCTTGATATATCTTTGTTTTATTAGTTAAACCTAATAATCTTACAGCTTCTAAAATTCTTAAGGTTCCAATTCCATCAGTATTAGCAGTGTATTCAGGAACTTCAAAACTAACTTTCACATGAGACATTGCCCCTAGATTGTATATTTCATCTGGTTGAGTTTCTTGAATAAGTCTTATTAAATTAGACGAATCAGTTAAGTCGCCATAATGCATATAAAATTTGACATCACTTTCATGAAAGTCTTTATATAAGTGATCTACTCTTTGAGTATTTATTAAAGAACTTCTTCTTTTTATTCCATGAACAATGTATCCTTTACTAAGAAGCAATTCAGATAAATATGCTCCATCTTGTCCTGTTACTCCGGTTATTAATGCAGATTTCATTTATTTATATTTATTGTTTTTCTAATAATGCAAATGTAGTTTTTTTTATTTAACCACAACGAATATTGTCCTAAATAATTTTTAATTTATTATATCGTGTGTGAGTTTTACAACTAGACAATTATTTGTTTTATTGAGCTATAACTTTTTTTAAGCAAATCTACAGAAGTGCTTAGAAATAAAAGCTTTTAAAAGTGTTTAATTTTATTTATTTTATACATTTTATCTTATTTGCGCAATTTGAGATAAAGTAAAGGGAAAAAAAAATTAAAAAAAAATTCTTTTTTAGTAAATAACTAATAAATTTGCTCTTAAAAATATTTACAACTTGATTATTAATCTTTAATTATATTTTAAATGAAACAATTTAGTATTATATTGCTTTTATCAGCAATGTTTTTGCTTGGTTTTTCTCAAACCAAAATTAAAAACTATGACATTAAATTCCCTAAAAAACCAAAAACTTCAAAGTTGCTTAAATCAAATGAAATGCTTGCAGATTCAAGCTCTTTTTATGACTGGACAAATAATTCTTGGGTTCTTAATACAACTCAGTATATCGAATTTGGTTGCAATAAAGATATAAATTATGCTTACTACATAGTAAATGATAATGGAAATGACATAATATACAGACAAAATCATTATAAAAATACAAATGGGAAAGACTCTGTTATTATTATTGAAAAAAATGTTTTAGAATCATGGGTATTGGCTGAAAAATTAGAGTATAAATACAATTCAAACAACGATATTATTGAAGAATTTTATTATGAATATAGCAATAGTGGTTGGGTTCTTATGTCAAAATCTATAACATACTATAATGCAAATAATCAACAGACTGGAGTTTCATTTTGGAAGTACAATCAATATTCAGGCAGTGTATATGAATATTATACAGAAACATACACTTATTCTGGAAGTACTATAACTCAAATAGACTTTAATAATATTGATGATGATTTTCAAGGAAAATATGTTAATATTATATGGTACGATCAAAGTAAGTTTCTTTTTAGTGAATTTGTTTTTGAAGTTTATGAAGGAAGTGCTTATTCAATCTGGTTTAAAAGAGTAAGTACGTATAACTCTTCTGGAAAAGTAACTATTGATAATGATTATGGATATTACGAAGGAAGTTTTGATTCTCAACCTGGACGAACATATAAATACACTTATGATTCTAAAGTTAATTTATTAACATTAACCGAAGAAGGTTTTGACGACAATGGAGATTGGGGATTAACTCATAATGAAAGCTATACCTATAGTTACGATGTTAATAATAATATCACACAGAAAATTTATGAAAGCTATGACAATAACGTGTTAGCAACAAAAACAAAAGAAGAAAATATTAGATATATTGATGTCACCCCTTTTACATTAACCACTTCTTTAGACCAATCTATAAATAATGGTGACAGCGTAACTTTAGATGCTTCAGGAGCTGATAAATATTTATGGAGCACAGGGGAAGTGACTTCTTCAATTAATGTTTCGCCTTCAATGACTACGTCTTACACTGTTACAGGTAAAATTAGTGGCTGTAAAGAAACTGCCAGCATAATTGTAACCGTAACAATAATATCTGGTATTGATAAAACTATTGAAAAAACAAATGCAATTAAAGTTTATCCAAATCCTACAATAAATGAAGTTAACATTAATATCGCAAATCAAAATAATGATAATATTACCATAGAGTTAACTAATAGCATTGGAGCAAATATCTATAAAGAAATATCTAACGAAACAATAATAAACAAAACAATTTCTTTGGAAAAATTTGACGCAGGAATATATTTTATAAATATTATTCAAGGTCAAAACAAACACTCTGAAAGAATAATAAAAAAATAGATTTTGTTAATATTTCATGATAGAAACCTGATAGAATAAAAACTATCATGTTTTTTTATTAATTATTAGAAGCTATTATAGCTTTATTCTAAATAATTAAAGTATTACAAATCTAAAAACATAGCCCCACATTTTAATCTTTTTTTGCCAGAATAATAAAATTGTTAATAACTTTGACAAACATAATATTTTTAAAGTAAATTACACTTTCTTATGGATAAAGGAATAAAGATTAAAACATCAAAATTATACAAAACAGGATTAATATGGGCTATAATATTTTTAATTCCAAACCTTCTTCTTCTTTATTTTCACAGGATAAGTTTTTCAAACGTTGAAGTTTTAATTTTTTCTTTTCTACTTCCTGTTTTTTTTATATATTTCTTTATCTCAAAAATATATGAAGCAGAATATGATTATAAAAGTAATTTAGAAAACTACTATCGAATTATAGACCAAGAACTACTTAATCGTAAGAAAGCAATAAATGAAGCATTACTCGAATTAAAAAAAACTAAACAAAACCTAAAAGTAGCAGAAGGTAATTTTCAGAATGTTGCAGAAAACTTTCCTGGAATAATATTCCAATGGTATAATGATAAAGAAACTAATAACTCTGGGTTTAGTTATATGGGTGGTCATGTGTATCAAATAATAGGGATAAATCAAGATGAACTCATAAACGATAAAGATATTTTTATTAATAGATTTGTAAACGAAGATAAAACAAAATTACAAAACTTGATAAACAAATCTCTAGAAGATATTGAATCTTTCAGTTTTGAAGGGAAAATTATTACTGAAAATGAACATACAAATAAATGGTTGCAAATTATAGCAAAACCAGTTAAAAATGAGGATGGAAAAACTGTATTTATTAATGGAGTTATTATTGATGTTACTTATAGAAAAATATCAGAAAAAAAACTTGTTCAAAGTCAAAAATTTATTCAACAAATAGCCGAAACATCTCCTGACTTAATTTTCATATTCGACCTAACTGAATTGAGATTTATATATGCAAACAAAAAATCTGTTAAAGAAAACCTTAATAATATATTAAATAAATTCAAAAAAGGGGATACAAACTATTTAAATGAGATTATACACCCTGACGACATCCATAAATTTCAAAATCTTTCTAATCAATATAACTCTATCAAAAACGATAAAATTATTGAATTCGAATTTAGAATAAACAACCAGAACAACCAATATACTTGGTTATCTGCAAGAACAAATATTTTCCAAAGAAACAACGAAGGTAATGTTAAGCATATTATTGGGATTGTTCAAGATATTACCGAACGACAAAAAGTTATTGCTAACTTAGAATCAACAACATTGCGTTTTCGTTCTCTCCTTTCAAATATACAAGCAGGGGTTATGGTTACTGATGAAAATAAAAGAGTAGTTTTGGTTAATGATACATTTTGCACTCTTTTTAATCTAGATATCCCAAAAGAAACTCTATTCAATATTGAGTTTGAAGACTTATTTAATTTGATTAATAAAAACTTTACTGACTCTAAGCGCTCATTCTCTTTTATTAATAATATCATAAAAAATTACGAAACAGGTAATGGACAAGAATTACTTCTTATTGATGGACGATGGGTCGAAAGAGATTACGTTTGCATAATATTAGAAAATGAATACAAAGGCCACTTATGGTTATACAAAGACATCACTCATAGGAAAAAATTAGAAGAAGAAAAAAACTTTGCTAAATTAGTAATTGAAAATACTAATAATGTTATATTCAAATGGAGCCCTGAAGAAGGTTGGCCTGTATTATACGTAACTGATAACGTTCTTAAACAATTTGGATATACCCCAGCAGAATTAATTTCAGGAAAAATAAAATATTCTGATATATTATATGAAGAAGATATAGAAAAAGCAAATAACGATATTGATTATTTTAAATCAAAAAAAATATATTATTACGAACATGAATATAGAATAAGAACTAAAGAGGGATTAGTAAAATGGGTAGAAGACAGAACATCTGTTGAATTAGACATTTTAGGAAATGTAAAATTTTATCAAGGAATTATTATTGATATTACTGAACGAAAAAATACAGAAATAGCTTTAAGAAAATCATTCAAAGACATATCTAACTTAAAATATGCTTTAGATGAAGCTGCCATTGTTTCTACTATTTCTGAAGATCTAACAATAATTTATGTGAACCAAAAATATTGCGAAACAACAAAATATTCAAAAGAAGAACTTATTGGGCAAAAATATAATAGCATAGATGATGGATTTATTAATAATGACTTTAATAAAACTATCAAAAAAGGAAATGTATGGAGTGGTGAAATAGAAACCCGCACTAAAGATAATCAAACTATATGGCTATATACAACAATAATACCTCTTCTAGATGAACAAGCAAATCCTTATCAATATATCTCAATTAGATTTGACATAACTGATAGAAAAAAAGCGGAGTTAGCTCTTAGAAAATCATATAAAGAAATTTCCGACTTTAAATTTGCTTTAGACGAAGCAGCTATTGTATCTATGTCTGATAATGATGGTAAAATTATTTATGTAAATTACAAATTTTGCTTGATATCTGAATATTTTGACAAAGAATTAATAGGCAAAAACCATCGATTACTTAATTCAGGATATCATGATAAAGAATTATTTGAAGATTTATGGCAAACAGTCACACGAGGAAGGGTTTGGAGAGGGGAAATAAAAAATAAAACAAAGAGTGGTAAATATTTTTGGGTTGACACAACTATTGTCCCTTTTCTTGATGAAAAAAAAGGAACGCCTTTCCAATATATTGCCATACGATTTGATGTTACAAAAAAGAAATTAGCAGAAGAAAAACTTAAAAAGAATGAATTGGACTTATTAGAAGCTCAAAAAATAGCTAAAGTAGGAAGTTATGAAGTCGAATTAACTAATAGAATTATTACTTTATCAATTCAGGCCCAAAACATAATCAAATACAATGAAGAAAACATATCCGTTGATGATTACCTGAAAATGATACACAAATCAGACGCGCAAAACTTTAAAAAAGAACTCTTTAAACTAATTAAAAATAAAACAGAGTTTGAATTAGATTATCGATTATTAAATAATAACAACGAATATATATATATACTTGGGAAAAGCAAGCCTGTTATTAATGAAAATGGAGAATTTGTCAAAATTATAGGAACCGTTCAAGATATCACTGACCGAAAAATGTTTGAAAAAGAACTAATCAATGCAAAAGAAATTGCAGAAGAAGCGGCCCGTTCTAAATCTGAATTTTTAGCAATGATGAGTCATGAAATAAGAACTCCTATGAATGGAGTTATTGGAATGACTAGTCTTCTAATGAATACACCTTTATCTGGAGAACAATCTGAATATGTTGAAACTATAAGAATAAGTGGAGAAAGCTTACTTACTATACTAAATGATATTCTAGACTTCTCTAAAATTGAAGCAAATAGCATGGAATTGGAGATTCAACCTTTCAATATTTATGAATGTATTGAAGATTCAATTGACTTATTTACTTCAAAAGCTATAGAAAAAGAAATAGAGTTAATTTATTTTATTGACTTCAATGTCCCTCATTGTTTAGAAGGAGATATTACAAGAATAAGACAAATTATTGTAAATTTAATTAGTAACGCAATCAAGTTTACAGAAAAAGGTCAAGTTATGCTTACTGTTAATGTAGTTAGCATAAAAAAAGATATTGCAGAACTAGAGTTTTGGATTAGAGATACGGGAATAGGTATTCCAAAAGAAAAAATAAATAAACTATTTAACGCATTTACTCAAGTTGACTCTTCTATTTCCAGACGATACGGTGGTACTGGATTAGGTCTTGCAATATGCAATAAATTAACAAAACTTATGAATGGTAAAATTGGAGTAGAATCAGAAGCAGATAAAGGCTCTAATTTTTATTTTAAGATTAAATTAAAAGTAAATAGAGAAAAATCAGAAGCTATAAACAAACCTGAACTTAACAATCTGAAAAACGACAAATTGTTACTACTTGATAACAACATCTCAATATTAATGCTTATTGAAAATATATTTAACTATAACGATATCAAAATACATCATGCTTCTAACACAGAAAATGCAAAGCAATTAATTTCAAACAACAAATACGACATTCTTATTATTGATTACACTTTTGACAACAATATTGTTGACGTAATTAATAATATTAGAGAAAAAAACAATGAAAATATTTTTATAATTGTTCTTTTGTATCCTTCTAATCTAAATAATTTTAAACAATTAAAACAAACTCTTAATTTAACTGGGTATTTAATTAAACCTATAAAACAAAGAGAATTACTAAATAGTATTGAAAAAATTACAGAAAAATCAATAAATAAAAATACAGAAAAAAAACAAAATGAACTAATAAATATTTTTGAAAACAATTTAAACGAAGAATATCCGTTAAGAATTCTTGTTGCAGAAGATAATATTATTAATCAAAAACTTATTATGAGAGTATTGAAAAATATGGGATATAACGCAGAAGTCGCGGGGAACGGCAAAGAAGTTATTGACTCTCTATATAGGCAAGAATATGATTTAATTTTTATGGACGTACAAATGCCTGAAATGGATGGACTTGAAGCTACTAAATTTATTTGCGAAACTTGGTCTGACAAAAGACCTTTTATTATTGCTATGACTGCAAATGTTATGCAAGGAGATAAAGAAATGTGCTTAAATGCTGGAATGGATGATTATATTGGAAAGCCTATTAAATTAAATGAAGTAAAAGATAAAATAATTGAATGGGGAAGTAAATTCAAATTAAAAAAATCATAACTTTGCAAACTTTATTAAAAACAATGAAATATAAAAATAAATCAAAAAACAAAAACTTTATTAAAGACAATTTATTGAAAATCTTTAATTTATTTATTATTGTTTTATTATTTACAGTAATTATTATAGGTTGTTCCGAACACCAAAAATTAGTTAAAAGTAACGACTATAATAAAAAATATGACAAAGCTATTGAATATTACAACAAAGGGGACTTCTATCGCTCACAACAGCTTTTAGAAGATATGCTATTGTATTTTAGAGGTACAGAAAAAGCTGAAAAAATTCATTATTACTATGCATATTGTAACTATAGAACTAGCAATTTTATTCTTGCTAATTTCTATTTTAAAAATTTTACTAAAACTTTTCCTCGAAGCCAGTATGCGCAAGAATGTCTTTACATGAGCGCATTTTGCTCTTTTTTAGAATCCCCTGAATCTAGTCTTGACCAAACTAGCACTTATCAAGCAATGAAAGAATTGCAAAACTTCGCAAACACATACCCTAATTCTGACAGTATTAGTAAATGCAACAAACTAATTGATGTTTTAAGATTCAAGCTAGAAACAAAATATTTTGACCAAGCAATGCTCTATTTCAAAATACAGGATTATAAAGCTTCAGTTATTTCTTTCAAAAACTTAATGAAAGACTTTCCTACAACTTCATACAAAGATCAAGCTCTTTTATATATTATTAAAGCAAATTACTATTATGCAAAAAATAGTATTGACTCTAAAAAAGCGGATAGATATAATGATGCTATAGAGGCCTATAAAGAATTTAAAGCTCAAGTAGCACAAGGTAGTAAATACTATAAAGATGCAGATAGTTTCTACAAAAACAGTATTAAAGAATATACAAAATATAAATCTTAAATAAATTATGGACTATAAAAAATTGAAAATCGAAAATACCACGATAACAAGAAATGTTGAAAAAATATTTGAAAAAACTGGTAATTACTACGAATCTGTTTCAATTATTTCAAAAAGAGCTAATCAAATATCTTTAGAAATGAAAGAAGAATTATTAAGTAAATTATCTGATTTTGCTTCTAATCATGATAATCTTGAAGAAATTTTTGAAAATAGAGAACAAATTGAAATGTCAAGATTTTATGAAAGATTGCCAAAACCTACATTAATTGCTATTAACGAGTTTGTTGATGATAAAGTTTATTTTAAAAAGAAAAATACAGAACCAATAGACTAGATTTTAATTATGCTTAAAAACAAAAATATTATTCTTGGAGTTACAGGAAGCATTGCTGCATATAAATCAGCTTACCTTACTAGACTTTTGATTAAAGAAGGTTGTAATGTCAAAATTATAATGACCGAATATTCTAAAGAATTTATAACTCCTCTTACTCTTTCTACATTATCTCAAAATCCAACAGCTTCTAATTTCTTTGATAAAAGTAGTGGCGACTGGAACTCTCATATCGAATTTGGACTATGGGCGGATTATTATATTATTGCCCCTCTTTCTGCTAATACATTAGCTAAAATGGCAAATGGAATATGTGACAACTTATTAATGGCTGTATATCTAGCTTGTAGATGCCCTGTATTATTCGCTCCTGCAATGGACATGGATATGTACAAACATCCAGCTACTCAAAATAACATTAAAACGGTATTATCGTATAATAACATCATTATAGAACCAGAATCAGGTGAATTAGCTAGCGGATTAGATGGCTGTGGCAGAATGGCTGAACCTGAAAATATTGTTAGCTTTTTAAAAACATTTATAAAAAACAATTAATATCTTTAAAGATAAAAACATATTAATTACCGCAGGACCAACTTACGAACCTATTGATCCCGTGAGATTTATCGGAAATTATTCATCCGGAAAAATGGGATATGCAATAGCTCAATTCTTCTTAGAGCAAAATGCTTTCGTTAAACTTATTTCTGGACCTGTTAATATTTCGTTGTCAAATCCTAATTTAAACATAATTAATGTAAATACAGCTCAAGAAATGTATGATCAATGTATTGACAATTCGCATAATTATGATATTATTATTATGGCTGCTGCTGTTGCTGATTACACTCCTATAGAAATAAAAAAAGAGAAAATAAAAAAAGAAAATCAAGACAATATAAATATTACTCTTAAACCCACTAAAGATATTCTTAAAGCATTAGGAAGTACAAAAAAAGAACACCAAATCCTTGTTGGATTCGCTCTTGAAACTGATAATGAAAAAGAAAATGCAATAAAAAAACTTATTAATAAAAATCTCGATTTCATCGTGCTTAATTCAATGAAAGACGGTGGGGCAGGGTTTGGTTATGATACAAATAAAATTACTATTATTGACAAAAATTACTCGGAACTAAAATTCAATTTAATGTCAAAAAAAGATGTAGCTAAAGAAATAGGGCATTTTATTAAATCTAAATACTTTATTTAAAAAAACAATGAATAGAAAAATAACTTATATTGTAATTGTATTTATTTTTATGTTTTGCAAAACAAATATATACTCCCAAGAACTATACTGCAATGTGCAAGTAGTCGCTCAACAAATACAAACAACTGAAAAAAGAGTGTTTGAAACTATGCAAAATGCAATTACTGAATTTATAAATGCTCGTAATTGGACTAATTATAGCTACACCGTTGATGAAAGAATCGAATGCAGTATCCTTATTAATATAACAGATAGACCATCACATGAATCTTTTAAAGGGACTATACAAATACAAGCAAAACGTCCTGTATATAATTCATCTTATAGTACAATGTTGTTAAACCATATTGACAAAGATTTTACATTTAACTATGCCGAAAATCAATCTCTTGATTTTTCTGAAAATGCAAACCTCTCAAACCTAACTTCAACTATAGCTTTTTATGCTTATATAATAATAGGATTAGACTTCGACTCATTCTCCCCATTAGGAGGGGAGTCTTTCTTCACAAAAGCTCAAAATATTGTAAACTTAGCTCAAAGTTCTTCTGATGCTGGATGGAAAGCTTATGAAAACAACAAAAACAGATATTGGGTTTGTGAAAACTTATTAAACCCAATATTCAAACCTTTAAGGCAAGCTTCATACTCATACCATCGCCAAGGATTAGACATAATGTATGACAAATTAGAACCTGGACGTAACAAAATACTTGAAGCTCTTGAACTATTACCTAAGGTTAATAGAGAAAAACCTGGATCAATATTAATGCAACAATTTTTCAATGCTAAATCTGATGAGATAGTTAGTATATTTTCTAAAGCTACTCCTCAAGATAAATCTCGAATCCTAAAAGTTGTTAATGAAATTGACCCTTCAAATGCTTCTAAATACAAAACAATTACTGATAGCAAGTAAATGTTCTTAAAAAATATAAACCTTATTAATTTTAAAAATTATTCAGAAAAAGAACTGGAGTTCAATCAAGGCATTAACTGCTTTGTAGGAAATAATGGTATAGGAAAAACGAATATTCTTGATTCAATTAATTATCTTTCTATTTGCAAAAGTTTTATTAACAATATTGACAGCCAAAACATAAAAAATGGAGAAGATTTTTTTATTATTCAGGGTGTATTTGAAAAAGATAATGATAACGATACAATATACTGCTCTATAAGAAAAAACAAAAAGAAAATATTTAAGAAAAACAAAAAAGAGTACGAAAAATTATCCCACCACATTGGGCTTTATCCAATCGTTGTTATATTACCATCTGATAGCAATTTAATAAACGATGGTAGCGAAACTCGACGACGATTTATTGATATGCTAATTTCCCAATTCGATAACTCATACTTAAACCTTTTAATAAAATATAACAACGCTTTACTTCAACGCAATGTTATTATTCGAAACTTCCATTCTCAAAACTCTTTTAACAACGAAATCCTCGAAATTTGGAACGAACAGCTAATAATTTATGGAACTCAAATATATAACAAAAGAAAAGAAGTAATTCAACAAATAGTCCCTATATTCCTATCATTCTATAATTCGATTACAGACTCTAACATCGAAAATGTTCGTTTTGAATATAAATCTCAATTGAATAATGAAAATTTCAACAGTCTTCTTATCTCTAACATTGAAAAAGACCTAAAATTACAATACACTACATCCGGAATACATCGTGATGATATTGAATTCTTATTTAATGATTGTCCTCTCAAAAAATTTAGTTCTCAAGGACAACAAAAAACTTTTATTATTTGTCTTAAACTGGCCCAATACTCACTTAATTATACCAAAACTAATATTAAACCAATCCTACTTTTCGACGATATATTTGACAAATTAGACAGTTCTAGGATCAAAAAGATTTTTAAAATAATTGATAATGATAATTTCGGGCAAATATTCATCACTGATACTAACCACCAAAGAATAAAAGAAGCAATTAGCAATATATCTAAAGAAAACACTTTTTTTTACCTTTAAACATAAATTAGACTCCTTTATCTAATAATTATAATATACAGCATAAAAAAAAATCAAATGTTAATTATAATTTTTTAATTTTGTTGAATATTTTCCCAACAAAATGTTCAATAAATAAAAATGTTAAAAATAAAAAACAAGGAAAAAGTATGCATTTATAAAAAAATAGTACTATTTATTATTTCTATTTGCTTTATTCAAAACATTTTATTTGCTCAAACTACTAAAATTATTGGACGAGTTATTGACTCGCAAACAAAGGAAGCGATACCTTTTGTTAGCATAATTTTTAAAAATTCAACTATAGGAACGACATCTGATTTTAATGGAAGATTCTCTTTCGAAATAAAATCTAATTTACATACAGACTCCCTTAGCGCTATAAATTTAGGATACATTAAGCAAACAAAATTTGTTGAAAAAAACAAATTCCAAACAATTGACTTTGAACTAAACCCTACCGAATTCTTTCTAAAAGAAATTGTTGTTGTAGCTGGCGAAAACCCAGCAGAAATTATTCTTAAAAAGGCTATTAAAAACAAAGAACTTAACAATATTGATAAACTTGAATTTTACCAATTTGAATCATACAATAAAATACAATTTGACGTTAATAACATAACCGAAAAATTTAAGAATAGGGCAATATTCAAACCTTTCAAGTTTATATTCGATTTTATTGACACATCAACTGTTAATGGAAAAATATTCCTTCCCGTTTTCTTATCCGAATCTATTTCTGATGTATATTATAGAAAATCACCTAAAACAGAAAAAGAAATTATTAAAGGAACAAAAGTATCTGGCGTTGATAATGAAAGTATTTCTCAATTCTTAGGGCAAATGTATCAGAAAGTTAATGTCTATGACAACTATATCGAACTATTCCAAAAAAATTTCGTCAGCCCTGTTGCAAACTTCGGAACAATGTTTTACAAATATTATCTCATTGACACTGTAGTTATTGACAATAAATCTTGCTTTCAAATTATGTTTACTCCTAAAAGAAAACAAGAATTAACTTTTACTGGAACCGTTTGGATACATGACACGACTTATGCAGTAAAAAAAGTAGAAATGCGAATTGCAAACGATGCTAACATTAATTTCATTAACACACTATTAGTAAATCAAGAATACGATAAAGTAATTGATTCCATTTGGATGTTAACAAATGATAAAATGGTTGTTGACTTTAACATAATTCAAAGAGACAGCATAAAAGATGTCGTCGGGTTCTATGGGACAAAAACGGTGTCTTATAAAAAATTCATTATTAATAAACCTCTTGATAATTCTTTCTACAATACTCCAACAAACATAATTCTTGAAAAAGGATCTTTTAATCGAAGTAAAGAGTTCTGGGATACGGCAAGACATGATAGCCTATCTCCAAACGAAATGGCTATTTACACAATGGTTGATAGTGTCAAAAACATGCCTATATTCAGAACTTACGTTGACATTGTTAAAATGATTACTTTAGGGTACAAAGTATTCAAATATTGGGAGTTTGGCCCATATTTTAAAACATATTCTTTTAACAAAGTTGAAGGAAACAGATTTCGTTTTGGAGGGCGCACTAGCAACTTTTTGAGTACTAAAATTATGTTCTCCGGGCATATAGCTTATGGTACGGAAGATGAAAAATTTAAATACGGACTAGGTGTTATATATATGCTTTCCAAAAACCCTCGGCATGCAATTGGATTAGACTACAAAGATGACATCGAACAATTAGGACAAAGTTTTAACGCTTTCAGTGAAGACAATATTGTTTCATCTGTATTTCGTCGAAACCCCGCAGACAAGCTTTCAATGGTACAAGAAACCAAAGGATACTACGAACACGAATGGTTTACTGGATTTTCTAATACATTCACTTTTAACTATCGAAATATTTATCCTTTAGGATCAACTGAATTCAAATTCCTTTCACAAGAAATTAAAACATACCTCTCTACTTTCCAAGTAGGGATAAACACTCGGTTTGCATACAAAGAAAAATTCGTTTTCGGAGAATTCGAACGACAAAGTCTTGGAACTAAATTCCCTATATTTGAATTAAAATATAGCTACGGAGCTAAAAATATTTTTAATAGTGATTACGAATATCACCAAGCAACTTTCTCTATAAGACATTGGTTTAACATTGGTTCTTTCGGTTGGAGCAAATATATAATTGAAACTGGGAAAATATGGGGAACTGTTCCATACCCTCTATTAAAACTACATGAAGGAAACGAAACTTATTCATTCGACGAATACGCTTTTAACATGATGAACTACTATGAATTCGTTAGCGACTTATACCTTAGTGCATATTACACTCACCATTTTGACGGATTATTCCTTAATAAATTTCCATTATTAAGAAAACTAAAGCTTCGTGAGGTAGGTTTTGTTAAAGGCGTAATAGGTGAATTAAGTAAAAATAACCAAAATTTCGTAAGTTTTCCTTCAACATTACACAATCTGTCAAAACCATACTTTGAAGCCGGTGCTGGAGTCGAAAATATATTTAAAGTACTTCGGTTCGACTTTCTTTGGAGACTTTCTTATTTAGATCACCCTGACATTGCCAAATTCGGAATGCGCTTAACGCTTAAAGTTGACTTCTAATTAATACTTTGAACAAGTTCTATTATTTATTAACTTTTAATTGCATAATTTTAACCTGCATTAACACTCTTCTAATAAAAAAAGGGCTATCAAAAATTTGACAACCCTTTTTTATTTATCATAATTGATAATAATTCTTTTTTTATTCTGTTACAACTGCATTTGAAGAGTTTTCTGTTTCTCCGTTTGTTTCCATGTTTGCTTTATTTATCTCTTCCTGTTTAGCTTTCTCTATATGCGATGTTCTATGTGGATCATGAGGATGCCAGCCAACAATAAACAACATTACAAAGAAGCTTATAATATAAGCAACTATTACATGCCATCCACTTTTTATATATTTTACAGTATTTCTTGTTTCTGGATACATATTTGATAATGCAACCCCTGCAGAAGAACCAAACCAAATCATTGAGCCTCCAAATCCAACTGCATAAGCTAAAATACCCCAGTCATAACCTCCTTGATTTAGACAAAGCTTTGTTAGTGGAATATTATCAAATACTGCGGATATAAAACCTAGTGCAAATGCTGTATAAGGTGAAGCTGGAGGTAACTCGTCAACTGGCATTAATGATGCTATCGTAACTAAAGACATTAAAAATACTGTTCCTTGCCAAGAATGTTTTATTTCTACCCATGGCATCTTTCTTAACAATGCTCCTATTAGAATACCAATCCAAACTCCTAAAGCAGGGAAGTCTAATAATGCATTCGTTGCAACTGTACAACAAAGAATCATAAAAACAATACCAATACGACCCCAATCAACAATTACACTTTCTGGAGAATCTTTTGTTATTCTGTTATATTTGTCTTGTTGCTTTGCTCCTATGATACCAAATATAACTAAAGCTACTATTGATGCAATAAATGCATGTGTAACATCCATCCAACTAACTCCATCAATCCACATTAATGTTGTTGTTGTATCTCCTATAACACTTCCTGCTCCTCCTGCATTACTCGCTGCTATAATTGCTGCAAGAAAGCCTATATGAACCTTCCCTTTATAAACTATCATTGCAATAGTTCCTCCAATCATTGCTGCTGCTATATTATCTAAAAAAGATGATAATACAAAGATTAAAATTAGAAGAACAAATCCTCCTTTCCAGTCATCTGGTAAAAACTTTGGTAATAAGTCAGGGAATTTTGATTCTTCAAAAGTTTTTGCAAGAATACCAAAACCAAAAAGTAATCCTAATAAATTTAATAAAGTTCTCCATTCGCCTTCATGATGTTCATTTCCTATTATATGTGCTACAAAATGAAAATTTGGATCAAAGATAAATTTAAAAATAAGAATTACTGCTAATCCAGTAAGTGCCACATACATTGTTTTGTGGTGAAATAAAGCTACTCCCACTAGAGTTAATGCAAAAATGATAAACTCTAACCTAATCCCAAATATTGACGGAATTGAAGCAGAAACTGGCTCGCCCTCAGATGCAAATATAAACACTGGAAGCATTAATAAAGGAACTAAAAGTAATAGAACCTTCTTGTAGAAATTATTCATAAATTTTAAATGTTTTGTTAATTATTTGTAAATTGAAACTATTTTACTAAACCTGAAAAGCCCATAAAGGCTAATGACAACAGACCAGCTGTTATTAATGTTATTGGAACCCCCTTCATCGCTTTTGGTGTATCATTCAAATCCATTTGTTCTCGAATACCTGCTAAAAGAATTAATGCCAATGTAAATCCTAATGCTGAAGATGATGAATAAACTATGCTCTCTATTAAGTTATAGTTCTTTTGTATTGCTAATAATGCAACTCCTAATACTGCACAATTTGTGGTGATTAAAGGAAGAAAAATTCCTAATGCTTGATATAGCTCTGGGGCAACTTTCTTTAATATAATCTCTACTACTTGTACTAAAAAGGCAATAACAAATATAAATGTTATTGTTTGCATAAAACCTATATCAAAAGGCAATAAAACATAATTGTAAATCAAGTATGTTGCTAAATTCGCAAGGGTCATTACAAAGACTACTGCTGCTCCCATTCCTACGGATGTTGACACTTTACTAGAAACACCCATGAAAGGACAAATTCCTAAAAATTGAGCTAATACTATATTATTTACTAATAATGCTAATACTATTATATTAAAAAATTCCATACTCTATTTTTGTTTATTTATTATTTTTTAATTTATTAAATAATGCAACCAAGTAGCCGTAAGTTATAAAAGCCCCTGGAGGTAAAACAAAGATTAATATTGTTTTTGCATTTTCACTAACCAATTTAATGTCAAATATAGAACCATTGCCTAATAACTCTCTTACTGATGATATTAATGTTATTGCTAATGTAAATCCTAAACCCATTCCTAAGGCATCTAATATTGATGGTACTAATGAATTTTTTTGAGCAAAAGCTTCTGCTCGTCCTAAAATTATACAGTTAACTACAATCAATGGAATAAAAATACCTAACGTTTTATATAAATCAGGAACAAAAGCTTTCATTGTCATATCTACAATCGTTACAAAAGTAGCTATAACTACAATAAATGCAGCTATACGTACTTTATCTGGAATAAAATTCTTTAATAGGGATATTATTATGTTTGAACATAATAATACAAACGTTGTTGCCATTCCCATTCCTATTCCATTCATTGCAGCTGTAGTTACAGCTAAAGCAGGACATAAGCCTAATAGTAGGACAAATGTTGGATTGTCTTTTATTAACCCGTTTGTGAAATATTTTAAATTACTCATTAATGCCTCCCTTATTTATTATTTTGAGAAATATTTTTCATAAAACCATCATATGCTTTGCTAACAGCATCACAAAAAGCTCTTGATGTAATTGTAGAAGCTGTTATTGCATCAACCATACCTCCATCCTTCTTGACAACTAATTGAAAATTAGATGGATTCTTTTCATTAAATTGATCTTTCCATTTTGTTTTCATTTTGTCTCCTAATCCTGGCGTTTCATTTTGGTCAAGTACTGCTATTTTATTTATCGTCCCATCTGGTTTGAATCCAACCATCAATTCAAAATGTCCACTAAAACCTTTATCTGTAAAGGTTTTTACTGCACATCCTATTGTCTCTCCCTTATTTTTACCTATATAGTATCTTAAACCTTCTATTTCCTTTACTTCAGCTAAAGGGTCATTGTCAAATGCAGGTAAAACATCTGTTATTGCAGATGTTTCTGCTTTTTTACTTGCTTCTTCTATCGGCTTTTTCGTTAATACATATACATAACCTAAAGCGGCTGACATCCCCATTGATATGAAAAGTAGGGATAAAATCATGTTTTTTAATGTTGATTCTAATTTTGCCATTATTTATTAACCTCCCCAAATTGTTTTGGTTTAAAACCTTTGTTTATTAATGGAACCGTTGTATTCATAATTAATATTGCAAATGACACTCCTTCTGGATAAGCTCCCCAAATACGTATTAACGCTGTAAGGACTCCACAACCAATACCAAATACTAACATACCCTTATATGACATCGGAGATGTGACCATATCTGTTGCCATAAATATAGCTCCTAACATTAGACCTCCTGTTAATAAATGGAAGACTGGATCTATATAAATTTCTGGATTAACTAAATTTAGAATTCCTGTAAAAACAAATACTGTTAAAATATACGAAACTGGAATATGCCATGTTATTATCTTTTTAAATAGCATATACAATCCGCCTATAATCAAAGCTATTGCTGATACTTCTCCTAAAGAACCTCCCATATTTCCTATAAATAAATCCGTATAAGCTGGCAAATTTGATGCTAATGTGCTAACGCTTTCTCCTTTTGATATTCCTTCTTTTAATATTCCTAAAGACGTTGGACCTGTTACTGCATCACACAATACTGTCCTATTTACAATCGGAAGTGGCCAAGAGGTCATGTCCACTGGAAAAGCTATTAATAAAAATACTCGACCAATTAACGCTGGATTAAATGGATTTTTGCCTAAACCTCCATATGACATCTTTGCTATTACTATGGCTACAAAACTACCTATTATCATCATCCAAATAGGTAAATTACTCGGAACATTAAAGGCTAACAAAACTCCTGTGATTACAGCAGAACCATCACTTACTGTAACCTCTTGCTTTAAAAAGTATTTTTGTATTACATATTCGAAAAATAGGCAAGATGATACCGCAACTAATGTAATACTTATTGCTCCAATACCAAAATACCAGAAAGAAACTAACATTGCGGGAACTAAAGCTAATACAACTCCCCACATTATTTTTTTTACACTGTAATCACCATGAACATGTGGCGAACCTGAAACTACGAAAACATTACTCATAATTTATTATTTATTTGAACGTAATCTTATGATTTGTGATACTTTATTTTTTGAAACCCTTATCATATCTAATAAAGGACGACCAGATGGACAGGTAAATGAACATGAACCACATTCCATACAATCCATTACTCTTTCTCCTTCACATGACTCAAATTTGTTTTGCTCTGACATTAAAGCTATTAAATATGGTTCTAAACCCATAGGGCATGCCGATATACATTTCCCACATCTTATGCAATTATATGCATTAGGACGTTTGGCTTCTCCTTCTGGCATAATTACAACTCCTGACATTCCTTTAACAACTGGTATTTCTAATGTTGTTAACGCTTTTCCCATCATTGGACCTCCATTAATCACTTTCCCTGTACCTTCTGGCATAGAATCAGCTTCTGATAAAAGAAATGATAAAGGAGTACCTATTCTAACCATATAATTTGATGGATTTTTTACCGTCTTTCCTGTTATTGTTACAACTCTTTCAATTAATGGCTTTTTCTTTTGCACTGCTTCATAAACCGCAAAAGCAGTTCCTACATTATTTACTACACATCCAACTTCTATTGGCAATTTACCAGATGGAACTTCTCTGTTTATTAATGCTTTTATTAATTGTTTTTCCCCTCCCTGCGGATATTTCACTTGAAGTTCATGCACTTCAATTCCTTTGTAATTAACTGCCAATTTCTTTAAATTCGCAATTGCATCCTGCTTGTTATTTTCTATTCCTATTAATGCTTTGCTTACATCAAGAGCTTTCATTAAAATAGAAATTCCTATTAGCAATTCCTCGCCTTTTTCTAACATTAATCTATGATCTGATGTTAAATAGGGCTCACACTCTACTCCATTTATTATTAAATATTCAGCCTTCTTACCTTCTGGAACCATTAACTTTACTTGTGTTGGAAATGTTGCTCCTCCTAAACCTACTACGCCTGAATCTTTAACAATACTAACTATTTCTCCCTTATTGTAAGAGATTTCTCTCTTAATGTCGGCACTTCTGTCTATTTCTTCAAGCCATTCATCTCCCTCTACATTAATTATTATGGCTTTTTTCCTATACCCTGAAGCGTCCATTATATCATCTATTTTCAATACAGTACCTGATACTGATGAGTGAATATTCGACGAGATAAAGGCTTCTCCTTTGGCTATTAATTGTCCTACTTTTACTTTTTCTCCTTTAGCTACTATTGGAACTGATGCAGCTCCTAAATTTTGTGCTAAAGGAATACTTACTGTTGTTGGTATAGAACAAACCTTGATTGGGCTATTACCTGATAATTTGTTTTCCTCAGGATGTACGCCTCCTAAATTAAATGTTTTCAACTATATTCCTCCTGTTAAAATAATAATACATAAAGAAAATGAATATTAATTTACTATTGTTTCTTTTTCTGTTAACTCCGATGCTTCTTTATTCTTCCTTGCTGGAAAATTAACTTCATGTATTGCTTTCGTTGGACATGATTCTACGCATTTCCTGCATAATGTGCATTTCTCAAAATTTATATAAGCTACATTATTCGAAAGGGTTATCGCTTCAAACTTGCATTCTTTAACACATTTTCCACAACCTATACACGCAACCTCACAATTCTTCTTCGCAACTGCTCCTTTTTCTTTATTCACACATGACACAAATATTCTTTTGTCTTTTTTCCCTTTTAATCTTAGTTCTATTATCGCTCTTGGACATGATTTAACACAAGCTCCACAAGCAACACATTTCTCGTTGTCTATAACTGGCAAGCCTGTTTCGCTATCAATATACATCGCATCAAATAAACATGATGTTACACAATCTCCTAAACCTATACATCCATTCGGACATCCATTCTCTCCAGAAAACAAATTGTTTACAAAAAAACATGACGAAGCTCCGTCATATTTTACTTTAGATGGGGCATTCTTTAAACTTCCATTACATCTTAACACTGCAATCATTGGAGCTTTCTCTTCCGCTACTTGACCGATTATTGGACCTATTTGCTTTAAAACATCATTCCCTCCTGGAGGACAGGATACGTTTTCCAATGTCTCATTCTTAACTATAAATTCTGCCATATTCCTACAGCCTGCAAAACCACAACCTCCACAATTTGCTCCAGGTAACAAATCTGCTACTAAATCAATGCGTGGATCTTCTATTATTTTAAATTTTTGAGCAATAAAATATAAAATGATTGCAGCTAACACTCCTATTGAGCTTAAAGCTAAAACCGCGTATAAAATTACTGTATTCACAATAGTATATATTTTTTAATTAATTAATCTGTTCCTGATAGATGTTTCATATATTGAACCCTATGATAAAAAACGGGGTTTTCCACTTTGCCTAAACTTAATTTACCCCTAAAATCATCTAGTGATTTGTAATTATGTCTTTCCATCCATTTTGTTAATCCTTCTAAAATCTTTTCTAATTGTTGAGGACCGTTCTTATATATTGTAGAACATAACTGAACTGTTTTCGCTCCAACTAGCAATTGCTTTACTACTCCTTCATAGTTATGCACTCCTGTTGATGCCGAAATATCACAATTAACTTTATTGGAAAGCATGGCAATCCACCTTAATGAGGTTGATATTTCTTCTGGTGTACTATAAACGTTTGAAACATTAAGTTTCATTGTATCAATGTTTATATCTGGTGTATAAAATCTATTAAATAACACCAAACCATTTATTCCTGTCCATGAAAACTTTTGAATAGTATTTACTAAACCACTAAAATAGTATCCAATCTTTAACGCAACAGGTATTTTTATACTCTTCTTTATTTCTTCTATTATCTCAAAATACATCTTTTCATGCGCTTCACTTGTGGTATTTATATCTGATGGCAAAATAAAAACATTAAGTTCCAATGCATCTGCTCCTGCTTTTTCTATATCTTTTGCTATTTTGGTCCACTCATTAAATGAAACACAATTTATACTTGCAAAAATTGGAATTTTTACTTCTTTTTTTGCTCCTTTGATTAATTTTAAATAATCGCCAACACTATTGTCTTTAGTGAAGTTTTTAATATAATCATGAGCCTCTGGATAAGAATTATTGACGTCAGAAACATTAACATTGTTATTTATTTCAAACATTATTTGCTCTTCAAATAATGATTTTAAAACAACTGCCGCTGCTCCTTTTTGTTCTAAATCCTTAATCTTGTCTATTGAATTGGTAAGTCCCGAACTACCTATAATTAAAGGGTTTTTTAAATCAAACCCCATATATTTGGTTGAAAGATTAACCATGTTTTTTAGTTTTATTTTGGAGCAAAATTAATATTCTTATTTAAGTTTGCTAATGTTTTTTTTATTTTTTTATTTGACTAAAAAGCAACCCTATTAACCAAAACTACTGACATTTATCAATTTAAGATTATACTGTAAATATTATTTATACAAAATCTAATTTCAATAAAGCTATCATTCATTTTTTTCAACATCAATATGGTTTCATTCTTAATTGAATAAATAATACATTATAAAATAAAAAATCCCCCTTACATAATTAAATATGCAAGGGGGATGTGTTACAATTTATACCTAAACGCTATCATAATACCCACAATAATTAAATATCCTAAAAAAACACCGTAGGTGTGAAATTATTATAGCAAAACAAATAACGCAAACACATTAAACACCGTAGGTGTGGCATTATCCCTTTATACAACAATCTAAATTACAAATTTGATCGCAATTTGGTATTACATTATTTTTCCCTTACCTTAGCAATGGAAGAATTTGGTCATACGACGTTGATGCCAATTGAATGGATAAAGTGGCAGATTCTTCCTGTTCTAGCGATTTAAGATTAAGGAAAGTCCAGTCTGCTTCGCCTAAGTTCGCAGAGGTTATTATTAATTCTTGATTAGGCTCCAATAAAGTTTTGTTTGCATTTAATTCGCTGTTTGCAATTTTTGAACCCCAAACGTGTATAGAAGCTAAAGGCGATTGGTTTTTCAATAATAGGATATTGTTTGGGTTATACGTTCCCATAGGTTTGTTTACAATCGTAGTCCCTATTGTTTGCAACAAAGAAGGAATCCCAAAATTTTGAGCAACAATACCCTTTGTCAAAGTAATTGTTGTTTTAGTCACTTTATTTTGTTTTGATATAAGGTTGGGGATTTCCTTAGGCAAATATATTTTGCTTTCCGTTTTAGCCGTATATGTACCGCTTGGAATGTTTTTAAATTCAAATAATCCCAGCTTATTAGTTTTCGTTGACAAACCCAGCTCTAGCAAACTTATTTTAAGTTGTGTCAAAGGTAATTTTGCAAAAGAATCAACGATGCTTCCACTAATCGTTCCGTTTTTGATTGGAGAAGGGTCCTCATGAATTATTCGTGTATTGAAATACGTTTCAACAAATGACAAATATGTACCACGCAAAGTCTCTATTAAAACATCAATAGAATTTAATATCCTGTATGTTTCATTAATCTCTTGCATTATTAAAGTATTCAATGTTTTCTTATTCGCTATTGCAATCTTTACATTATTGCAACTTGTTTCAAATACAGGAATTTGAGAAGTTATTGCAGTAACATTTGCAGCAGTAATTCCATAAGTACCAAGTGAAGCAATATCCGCATTTACTGCTTGCGTAATCACCGTAACCTTTTCCACAAACGTATTATCACGCAATCTAATCAGATTACTATAGTTTAATGTCATATTCATGTCTAGCAAATCTAATGTATTCTGCTTTCTGTACAATTGGTAAACATTAAATAAATCTGCCGTTAGTTTTGCCATTTGTTTTTTCAAGGCATTTTTATCTGTGGTAATTTGTTTATGCCCCGTTGTAAGAAGGTTTTCTGTATTTAGCACAACATCTATCAATGTCGCTAATTCAGCTGTTAGAGTAGTCAATGCAGGAATAACTCCTGTAATTACAGCGTTCGAGTTTAACAACTCAAGAACCGCTTGCGCTGCCCGTAGGCGTGCATTTACCGTTTTTGTTGCCATAATCGTAACATATTTAATTATTAAAAAAAGAAATTACATACAAAAATATGACATTTTTTTAAACTTGTCAATAGAAATAGTGATTTTTTTTATTTTTTTTAAGTTTTTCCCCATAGAAAAACTTCTTTTCCCTATTACTAATACCAAATTGCGATCAAGTTTGCAAATTAGATTTTTGTATAAAGGGATAATGCCACACCTCCGGTGTTTAATGTGTTTGCGTTATTTGTTGCTATAATAATTTCACACCTACGGTGTTTAGGATATTTAATTATTATGGGTATTATGATAGCGTTTAGGTATAACTTCTTTTACCCCTTTATAATACTTCAAATTTCATCATTCATTTCCATTCTTTCCCTTTCTAGCCTCAAAGAGGCGATATCTTAGTAACCAGTTGTGTAAGCGGCTGGAACCAACACTCTCATAATTTTAAGCGCCGAAGGTGCGGCATCTTTATATTTTTATTATCTCCTTAAGTCCAATGGAGCGACACATTAATAACTCTCTTTAATTATCCCATCGGG
>MEOD01000043.1 GCA_001768555.1 Bacteroidetes bacterium GWF2_29_10 | reverse complement strand
ATAATTACAAGACGATGGTAAAATTAACAAAAAAACAATTAGGAGAAGCAATAAAAACGGAATTGCAATAATATAATTATTGATTTTATTATTAATATTTAAATTTATAGAACTCTATTAAAAAAATAATTTAGTTGTCTAATTTATTAACAATGTCGTGTAGCTTTATATAAGCAGAACGAGTAACAGGAGTTATGGGGAGTCTAAATTGATTAGATATCATATTTTTGATACTTAAAACAGCTTTTATTCCTGAAGGATTGCCTTCACTAAACATAACTTCCATCAATTCGAAAAGTTTGTAATAATGTTCTTTCGATTTTGTAAAATTATTGCTTAAAGCCATTTTTATTATTTCTGTAAATTCAGCAGGATAAGCATTAGCGGTTACAGAAATGACTCCTTCAGCTCCAATTGAAATTAAAGGAAGAGAATATTGATCATCGCCACATAATACTAAAAAATCTTTTGGTTTTTGTGATATAATTTGCATGGACTGAACTACATCTAATGACGCCTCTTTTACTCCAATAGCATTTTTAAAGTCGCTTGCTATTTTTAAAATGGTATCAGTCGAAATATTTACACCAGTGCGAGATTTTATATTATATATTATAACTCCTACAGGGCAAGCCTCAGATATCTCTTTATAATGTAAATATACCCCTTTTTGAGATGGTTTATTGTAATAAGGACACACGGATAATATTGCAGAAATACCATCAAAATTACGTTTTCTAATTTTATCTACTATTTCTTGAGTATTGTTACCTCCCATACCTACAACTAAAGGCACTCTATTATCAATTGTTTCAATCATAAAATCAATTATGGCATTTTTTTCATCTGTAGATAAGGTTACAGATTCGGATGTAGTTCCAAGTGTCACAATATAATTAACTCCATTATTTATTACAAAATTTATTAATTTACCTAAAGATGTAAAATCAATGCTTTCGTCTTTTCTAAAAGGTGTAACCATAGCAACACCTGTTCCTTTAAATTTATTCATTATTTCTCTATTTTTTTAACATTGATAAATAATGTGTTATCTGTAATATTAAATATTTTAAATCCTTATTTTTTTCTATATCAATCATTATATCATAATATTTTTTTCTAAGATTATCAGCTTTTCCTACTTTTAACTTAGCTTTAGATAATGCTGATATATATTCTATAGTAAAACTATTTTCTGTTGTTAAATCAATTAATATATCATATTCAGTATTAATAAAATCTCTAACACAAATAGCGTTTGGTTTATAATACCAATTTAAATCCTTAACTGTTATATAATCATAAAATATCTTAGGAAAACAATAATGAGGAACTGTTTTTTCAGGAATCATTCCTAATGCTTTAACCGTTTTATGCTCTTCTTGTAATGATTTGACAAAATCAGAGATTACATTATATTGTTTTTCGCTTTCTAAATAATATAAAATACCAATCTTTTTTGCTGTTTTTAAATTGGAGAGAACTTTATCTCGTTTAAGATTCTCCAACTCCTTATTAAGCATAATATAACCAAGTCTATATTTTATTTTATCAATAATGTTCACTTCTTATCTTTTTATTTTTTTACAAAACTACTATAAAATTAATTATAAATTAACATCGTTACACTAAATAATTTAAAATTAGCTAGCATAAAATAAACATATACCTAGGATAAAAGTTATCTATATTAAACATTTATCAAAAAACTTCAAGCAATAATTTATAGCTAGTTATTTAAATTTTTTTTTTACTAAGAATTATATTCTATCTTTAATTTTAGATAAAAGTAGAAGCGACTTTTGCTTTTTTATAAGCTGTATCGTTCTTTAAAATTAGATATTTAGTCTAATTTTGGTATAGTTTAAATAATTTTGCAATGTATTTTCCTACAACATCAAATTCTATATTTACAATTGTCCCTATTTTAAAATCTTTAAAATTAGTATTATTGTAAGTGTAAGGTATTATTGCAACTGAAAAAGTATTCTCGTTAGAGTCTACAACTGTTAAACTTACCCCATTTACACTAATAGAACCTTTTTCCACTGTATAATTACCCATTTTAGGATCATATTCAAATACATATTTCCAACTACCGTCTGTTTCTTCTATTGATTTGCAAATAGCAGTTTGATCTACATGACCTTGCACTATATGACCATCAAATCGAGCATTAACAGACAAACTTCTCTCCAAATTAATTTCACTGCCATTTACTAAACATCGCATATTAGATTTAATTAAAGTTTCTTGTATGGCTGTGACTATGTATTGTTCTGCTTCAGTATTTACTTCAACAACTGTTAAACAAACGCCATCATGACACAAACTTTGATCAACTTTTAACTCTTTTGCCAAAGGGGTTTCTATTGTGAAATTAATATTGCTTTTATCTTTTTTTATTGACACTACCTTGCCTAATGATTCAACTATTCCTGTAAACATAATATAAATAAATTTAATTAGTATTGCAAACCTACTTCTTTTTTTTTACAAAAATGAAATTTAATTAATTATTTTTCCTTATTACTTTTGTAAAATACAAAACAGCGACGTTAATTTGAGAAAGAAATTGACATGTTTGTAAACATAACTAATCGGAATATTTCAAACGATCTTTTTAACAAAATTTATTATCAATAATTAAAATTACTTATTAAAATTCATAAAAATGCCATTAGTTTAAAATATTATTTAATACTTTTGATTTTGTTATTAGTTATGGATTATATTTGCAACTTTAGCTAAATACTTTTTTGTTAATGAAATTAATTGATGTAATAAATAAGTCAAAGACCCCTTATATTTCATTTGAAATATTACCTCCTTTGAAAGGTCAAAGTATTGATAAATTATTTTCAATACTTGATGTTTTAATGCAATTTTCACCTCCATTTATAAATGTTACCTATCATAGATCTGAGTTTGTTTATAAAGAAAAAGCAGGAGGAATTTTCGAAAAAGTAGCTGTACGTAAACGTCCTGGGACAGTTGGTATTTGTTCAGCAATAATGCACCGTTATCAAACGGATTCTGTTGCTCATATTATATGTGGTGGTTTTTCAAAGCAGGAAACAGAAGATGCTCTTATTGATCTTGATTTTTTAGGAGTTAAAAATATTTTAGCATTAAGAGGTGATCCTGCAAAAAATGAAAAACATTTTGAACCAGAAATAGATGGACATAGTTATGCTATAGATTTGGTTAAGCAAATAGTTAATATGAATAAGGGTATTTATCTTGATGAAGATTTAAAAAATGCAATTAATACAGATTTTTGTATAGGTGTTGCTGGTTATCCAGAAAAACATTATGAAGCAGCAAATTATCAATCAGATTTAAGATTTTTAAAAGCAAAAGTTGATGCTGGAGCTGATTATATTGTTACACAAATGTTTTTTGATAACCAAAAATATTTTAAGTTTGTTGATGATTGTCGTGCTATAGGTATTAATATTCCTATAATTCCAGGAATAAAGACAATAACTAATAAAAAACAAATATATTCTATCCCTAAAATTTTTCATATTGACATTCCTGATGATTTATACAAAGATATTTTTAATTCAAAAGATGATAAAACTGTATGTGAAATTGGTTGTGATTGGTCTATAGAGCAAAGTAAAGAATTAATAAAATATGGAGTTCCTTGTTTACACTATTACACCATGAGTAATCCTGAACCTATTGTAAAAATTATAAGAAAAGTGTTTTAATGTTCCCTTCTTTATATAAATATACGTTTAGATTTAAAGTCGCTTATAAAGAAATAAGAGACTTTATTTTAAAGATGAGTAATTACTCTTTGTTCTTTTTTAGTTTCATAGGATTTATGTTTGTTATATATGATATAGGATATGATCACGCTGATTTCGTTTCAAAAAACATAATCTATGTTTACACTTCCCTTGTTTACATTCTGTTTTGTTCCTTGTTTGCAAATTTAGTTTTGACAATTAGTTCTAAACGTAGTTTTTTCTCCATAATTTTGGATATGATTTTGTTGTCATATTTATTATTTTCAATATTATCAAACTCTTTTATTCCCGAGTCTTTTAATCATGATAGTGATGTTGTCCAATTGCTAAATGAAAAAATATTCATTTACATTACATTTACAATACTTTTTATAATTGAATTTTCATTGAAAACACTAGGAATGTTAAAACGCAATGTGAATCCAGCTTTGTTATTTATATTTAGTTTTGCCTTTATAATTGTAATTGGTTCATTTTTACTTATGTTACCTAATTCAACGACAGATGGAATAAGTCTTATTGATGCCATTTTTACTTCTACAAGTGCTGTTTGTGTCACTGGGCTTATAGTTGTTGATACTGCTACAACTTTTACCATGCTAGGCAAAACAATAATCATGGGATTAATACAAGTTGGAGGCTTAGGTATAATGACATTTACAAGTTTTTTAGGGATAATGTTTCAAAGTAATAGTAGCAGTAGCTTTTCAAATCAGATGATGTTAAAAGACATTATAATAGAAGAAAAATTGGGAGAGATATTTAATGCTATTTCAAAAATTATTTTGATAACATTTTTAATAGAATTTGTAGGAGCTTTGATTATTTTTGCAAGTATAGCACATCTTGGATGCATGGATTTAAAAAATAAAATATATTTTTCTATATTCCATTCAATTTCTGCATTTTGTAATGCAGGTTTCTCCACTTTTACAGATGGTTTATATGAAAGCACTGTAAGGTATAATTATAATTTACATTTGATAATAGCTTTTTTGGTTATATGTGGTGGTTTAGGTTTTCCTATTTTGTTTAATTACTATAGATATTTTAAGCATTTTTTAAAGAATAAAATTAGACAAACTCTTACAGGAGACCGTTATCGTCATCTTCCTTTAGTTATAAATGTTAATACTCGAATAGTTTTATTTACAACAATTATTTTACTCGCATTTGGAACTATATTTATTTTTATAACAGAGTATAATAATACATTAAGCGAACTAAGTCTAAAAGGGAAAGTTGTTTCTGCTTTTTTTGCATCTGTAACTCCTAGAACAGCAGGATTTAACACTATAAACATGGGACTTCTCTTAAATTCAACGTCTCTAATAATTATATTTTTAATGTGGATTGGGGCATCACCAGGCTCAACTGGTGGTGGGATAAAAACTACTACTTTTGCAATATCTATATTTAATGCAATAAATGTATCAAGAGGGAAAAATAGAATTGAATTATTTAACAGAGAAATACCAGAATTATCAATAAGAAGAGCTTATTCAATAATGTTTATGTCTATTCTTATAATAGGATTGTCAACATTCCTAATAAGTGTATTTGATTCTAAAATAGATATATTTAAGGTCGTTTTTGAATGCTTTTCTGCATTTAGTACAGTTGGGCTTTCTTTAGGAATCACACCAGAGTTAAGTACTCAAAGTAAAACTGTAATTATATTTTTAATGTATATAGGGCGAGTTGGAACAATTACACTTCTAATAGCAATGGTAAATAGAGTAAAAATATTAAGTTATAGATATCCTATAGAAAATATTTATATCAATTAAAATTAAAAAAAATGAAATTCATTGTAATAGGTTTAGGCAATTTTGGTGCTGCTTTAGCAATAAACTTAACCTCATTAGGTCACGAAGTTATTGCCGTTGATATGGACTTTCACAAAGTCGATTATTTTAAAGACAAAGTTTATAGTACAGTCTGTATTGATCCAAAAGACATGCATGCTTTAGCTACTTTGCCCTTAAAAGATACGGATGTTGTTATTGTTGCTATTGGTGAAGATTTTGGAGCATCTGTTATGATTACTGCACAATTAAAACAAATGAAGGTAAAAAAAATAATAGGACGCTCTATTAATGAATTGCATAGAACTGTATTAGAAGCTATAGGTGTTGATGAAATTGTACGACCAGAACAGGAGACTGCTGATAGATTCTCTAAAAAATTAGAATTGAAAGGTTATATTGATTCTTTTGAAATTGCAGAAGGATATAATATTGTAGAATTAATAGTCCCCGAAATGTTCATTGGCATGAGTGTTCGTGAATCCGCTTTTCGTAAAAGATTTAATATTATGATTGTTACTATAATGAGAGAGTCTGAATATAAAACAGTTTTTGGAACATCAAAGATGAAAAGGCAAGCACTAGGAGTTATTACCCCAGAAACTGTATTTGAAAAAAATGACATTCTTGTTCTTTATGGCAATAATGATGATATAAAAAAGATGTCAGAAATAACATCCTAAACGCAAATAATGAAAATAAAAAAAATAGATTTATTTGTTTTAAAGGCATACTTAGGACCTTTTATTGCTACTTTCTTTATTGTATTGTTTATATTTCTTATGCAGTTTGTATGGAAATACATTGACGATATGGTTGGGAAAGGATTGGAATGGTATATTATTGCAGAATTATTATTTTATGCAACATCTACGTTTGTGCCATTAGCTATTCCTTTGGCTATATTATTGTCTTCTCTTATGACATTTGGGAATCTTGGTGAACACTATGAGTTAGTGGCATTAAAGTCCTCTGGAATATCTCTAATTAAAATAATGAAGCCTTTAATAATATTTACATTTATAATTTCCGTTTCAGCATTTTTCTTTGCAAACTATATACTTCCTATAGCAAACCTAAAAATGGGTGCTTTACTTTATGATGTTAGACAACAAAAACCAGCAATAAACATTAAAGAGGGTATTTTTTATAATGGAATTAGTAATTACGTTATTAAAGTTGCTCATAAATATCCTGATGGAAAAAGAGTAAGAGATATTATGATTTATGATCATTCTAAAAACTTGGGCAATATTAATTTAACAGTAGCTAAAGAAGGAATTATTGAAACTACTGATAACAAAATGACATTGCAAATAAAACTTTTTAATGGATATAATTATTATGAAAATCCTGATAACAAAAATCAATCATCAAAATCAACCAAATTAACATTTCAAAAAAGTAAATTTGAAGCACAAACAATAAGAATTGATATTTCCGAATTTGCTCTAACTAAGACTAAAGAAGAATTATTTAAATCTCACTATCAAATGCTTAATATTTCTCAGTTAAACAAAGCTGTAGATTCGCTAATTATAGATAAGAAAAGAGCTTTCCAAAGCTACATTAATAGCAGTATGGAGATGTTCTTCTTTTACAGTAATTATTATAGGAAAAATGTTAAACCTAATGAAAATAAATTGCCTATGCATTACGAGCAAGCAAATAATGCAAATAGAAATCAGGCTATTAAAGAAATGGCTTTAAATCAAGCTCGTAATTTAAAACAATTCTATTTCTTTAGGGAAGAAGATACTATATATCGAAGCAAAAATATATCTAAGCACAAAGTCGAACTGCACAGAAAATTCACACTTTCCTTTGCATGCTTTCTTTTCTTCTTTATAGGCGCACCATTAGGGGCTATAATTAGAAAAGGAGGCTTTGGAACGCCTGTAGTTATATCGGTTGTTTTTTTCGTGATATTTCACGTAATATCAATGACTGCAGAAAAATCAGTAAAAGAAGGTGTACTTAATGATTTTATTGGAATGTGGTTAGCCACATTTTTAATATTTCCTTTAGGTATTTATCTAACAAAAAAAGCTATTAACGACTCTACATTACTAGACCAAGACTCTTACTATAAGTATATTAACAAAATAATGCGCAAACTCAACTCCATCCTTAAAATCAATAAATAATGAAAATATTAATAATTACTAGTAGAGTGCCTTTACCTGCTGAAAGTGGATATACTATTGCTGTTAATAATTTTGTAAAAGGGCTTTATGAAGCAAATATTGATTATACCTTGTTGTCTATTAATACTTCCAAGCATTTTGTCGACACAACTAAATTTGATAAAATAGAATATTTAAAAAATAGGTTCTTTAGTGCATACATAAAAACAAACATTAATTTATGCTCTGCCTTCTTTAATCTATTTTCAAACAAATCATATAATATTCAACGATTTATTTCAAAACAATACATTCTGACAATTACAGAAATTCTTAAAAATAATCAGTTTGATATAATTCAGATTGAAGGGCTATATGCTTCAACTGCAATTAATACTATAAAAAAATTATCTAAAGCAAAGATTGTCTTTCGTGCTCATAACGTTGAATATTTAATATGGGAAAGAATGGCGAACAGCCAAACTAATATTATTAAAAAATATTATTTCAAACTACTAGCTGATAGGCTAAAAAAATATGAAAAAGATTTTATTCTAAATAAAACTGATTTACTTATAACATTTTCAATAAATGATTTGAATGAATTTATAAATTGGGGATACGAAAATAGTTTTTATATAAACCCTATTGGCATTGAAACTAAACTATATAAAACAGAAAAAGAAAAATCAAAAAACTTAACATTATTTTATATTGCATCATTTGATTGGATGCCAAATACTGAAGGACTACTTTGGTTTGCCGAAAATGTTTGGGAGAATATTCAAAAAAAATATCCAAACTTGCATTTCATTGTTGGGGGAAGATATATGAATAAAGAGATTAACGACCTAAAAAATAAAGGAATTGATATTTTAGGAGAAGTTAAAGACGCCATACAATTTATTACTCAAAATGACATTATGATAGTACCACTCCTTGCAGGAAGCGGCATAAGAGTAAAAATATTAGAAGCTATGGCTGCTGGCAAAATTGTAATATCCACATCAATAGGAGCGGAAGGAATACAATACTCTAATCTCAAAAATATTATTATAGCAGACACTCCTGATGAGTTCTTAAATGCAATTAATAAAATTATTGAAAATAATGAGTTATTTAATCTAATTTCTTCAAATGCCGAAAAACTTATTTACGAGCAATATTCTAATCAAAAAGTAATCAATAAACTAATTGAAAAGTATAAAGAAGTTGTAAAATGATACCAGAAATTACTTTCATAATAGCAGTTATTGGTATTTTGCATACTTATTTGCTATACCCTTGGATAACTAATTATAAAGCAAAAAATCACAGTCAAAATAACATTGTATATGATATAAATGACGAAAACTTACCTTACGTATCGATAATATTCGCAGCTCACAACGAAGAAAAAGTAATCGAACAAAAAATAATATCAACATTCAATTCAAACTATCCTAACTATAAAATTGAGTTAATAATAGGAACTGACAACTGCTCAGATAATACTGAAAACATAATTGCAAAATATAAATCTAAATACAAAATTAATCACCTAACTTTCATTAAAAGACAAGGAAAAGCTAGTATCATTAACCAATTAGTTGAAACAGCTCAAAACTCAATAATAATTCTGTCTGATGCAAATGTATTCTTCGACGAGCAAACAATATATCAATTAGTTAAACACTACAAAAACTTGAATATAGGACTAGTTGGGGGAAATATTCTAAACAATAAAAACAAAACATCAAAAGGAATAATTTCTCAAGAAAAATATTATTTGTATAAAGAAAACTTACTGAAATACCAAGAAGGAATAATATGGGGAAGCATGATTGGAAGTTTCGGAGGATGCTATTCTATTCGAAAAGAATTATTCATTGAAATCCCTACTAATAAACTACTTGCTGATGATTTTTTTATTACTATAAACATTCTAAAACAAAATTTTAAAGCTATTAACGAGCTCAATGCAATTGCTTTTGAAGACTTAAATGAAAGCATTTGGGAAGAATTCCGGCGAAAAAAAAGAATATCCGCAGGAACATTTCCTATAATAATTCAAAATTTTAAAATGTGGATACTACCTTTCAATGGGCTTTCATTCGCTTTTTGCTCTCACAAAGTATTACGTTACATTACTCCTATTCTAGTAATAATTGCATTTATTTCAAACATAATAATATTTGAGCAAAACATTGTTTACAAATTAACTCTCTTATCCCAAATAATATTATACACAATACCTGTAATTGATGCAATACTCTCTTATCTAAAAATAAATATTAAACCAATGCGTTTTATATCTCATTTCATTTTAATGAACATGGCTCTTCTTATCGGAATTATAAAATCTATAATATCAAAAGGAAACCCCAATTGGAAACCTTCTAATCGCAATATATGTATATAATCGCATGGCAAATAATGTAGTAATTTTTATCTCATTTACATCATCATAACAAATATAAAATCAGATTAGAACTAAGCCAAGACCTTTGTAAAAAGTACTTTTTAATAATTTTATTATTAAATCTCAATATTTTTTAGACTTTGCTATTGGTTCATTAAAATTTTAGACTTGCAATTGTCCCAGTTTTTATTTTGGTCAATAATGCCTTTTTAATTAAATAAGAGGAGTTAATAACCTCTCTTGGTTTAATCAAAATCAATTTTTGATATAGAGCACATATAAAGCACATATACAGTTCATGTAGAGCACATATAGAGCACATATAGAGCACTTTAACCTCACTCTTAACTCCACTCAATCAACATCAAAACCTTATTTCGTCCTTATAATCAAATGATTAACCAGTCAAATTAAATCATATTTGCTTTTTGTTATTTTAAAAAAGTATACACTTTTTGCTTTAATTACCAGTATGTTAACCAAAACAATACAATATAATAAAATTGATTATGTTTTTTATAGCTAAATTATCTCCATACTTTATATATTCTTCTATAAATTCAATTCCCACATACCAACAAATTTAACAATCAAAAAAACAAAATAAAAGATTGATGATTATTTATAACTATAATTTTTAGCTATTGTATCCCATATTGTGCTTATCCGTTTGATTGGATTTTTCCAGTTTACTAAAACTGTGACGATCTAATTTTGATATTATTTGTTAAAAAAATGTTATATTTGCCATTATGAAGGGAGGTACCTCAAAGATAATAATTTGAGTAAATATTACACCTTTCTTTTTCCATTTAGGACGCTATTGGTATTTTATCAATTAATAGAATTTTTAGTTGAAAAATAAAATATTAATAATAATTTTGAAGTCTAATTAAAAAAAATATTTTAATAAAGTATAATTATGAAAAGAAGGTCACAATATTTAATTTGGGGAATATTTATTTGTTTCATTATTTCAAGCTCATGTAAACAGCAAATAAACGTCGTTAATGTAAATAAAATTCCTAACGAAGAAATAAATAGGCAAGGTCTTTATTATGCTTTACCCAAAACTGCATTAACTATAGATGTTACAATAAAAAAAACAGAAAACAATGTTGGTATATATTATCAATATGCTGAAAAATTACTTGGGATTAAAGATTATGTAAAGAAAAACAATACTTATTGGGAAATAGTATCTTTTGATATAAACGAGTTTATAGTTCCAGATGAAAATCACTATTATTATGTAGAATTACCAAGAAAACGAGATGAAAAAACAGAAAATAATACCATTGCCGAACTTAATGAGAATGGAATGATTGTAAGTTTAAATAGTAAAAGCAATATATTAGGAGAAATTAAAGAAGCTGATTTGCAAAACAAACAAATTAATAAAGACTTGGATAACTCTTTATTAATACCAATAAATAGTAATTTAACAGAAAAAGTTGACACTATAATAAGAACCGAAATAATAGATTCTATTCCTGTTCAAAATATAATTCTGTCAAGATCAATTGTTGAAAAATCATTAGAAGATAAAGCAAAAGAAACTACGGAGTTTATTTTTAAATTACAAGATAAAAAATTTAACTTAATATGGGGGGAACAAGAAGTTAATTATGAAAAAAACACTCTTGAATTTATGTTTAAAGAACTGGAACGTAAACAAAATGAATACATAAGTTTATTTAAGGGAAATACAAGCACTCAGTATTATAAATATAAATTTGTATATATACCAAAAGTAGGAGATGATGCTAATAATCCAATATTACTTAGATTTTCTCAAAGTGAGGGATTAGTAAACAGTTCAAAAGATGGTAAAGCTATTTTGTTAAATATGCAAAAGATAAGTGATAATAGAAAGCTGAGTGGTTTTATATCTGAAATATCAAAACACAATGAAGAAGGGAAAAAAGGTTATTATTATAGAATTCCTGAATTATTTAAAGTTTGGACAGAGTATGGCGAAAATGTTAAGTTTGAAAAAGTAATAACAATACCTCAATTAGGTGTAACTAATTTTTTACCTGCTTACAAATATAATGTCAATTTCAATCCTAAAACGGGAGCAATAAAATCTATTGGAAAATAAATTATGCAGGTTAAAACAATTTTCAAATCTTTTATAGATTATATAAGCAAAGTTAATTCAACCTTAGAAACGGAATTAGTCTATAAAAGTCAGTATGAGCTTATTGTTGCTATAATTTTATCTGCACAATGCACTGATAAGAGGGTTAATATCATTACACCTGCATTGTTCGAAAATTGTCCTAACTTTACGGTAATGAACACAACATCCAAAGATGTTATATTTGATTTAATTAAAAGTTGTAGTTACCCAAATAATAAAAGTAAGCATTTAAAAGGGTTAGCTTCATTGATAATAGATAAATTTAATGGGGAAATTCCTTCTGATTTTGACACTTTGATAAAATTGCCAGGAATTGGACGCAAAACAGCAAATGTTTTTCTTTCCGTTATTCATAATCAACCAACAATGCCTGTTGACACTCATGTAAATAGACTAGCCAAAAGAATAGGATTTGTTAGTGAAAAGGCTAACTTATTAAAAGTAGAACAAGAATTAACAAAGAATATTCCAGATCACCTATTAAACAAAACTCATCATTGGCTAATTCTTCATGGGCGTTATGTGTGTAAAGCAAGGAAACCTATGTGTAATGATTGTCAAATAAGTAGTTTTTGTAAATATTTTAATTCAAATATGTAATGATTAATAATAAAGAGCTTATTAATAAGCTAAAAGAAGGACAGGTTATATTATATCCAGCAGAAACAATATGGGGTATAGGATGTGATGCTACAAATGAGGAAGCCGTTAATAAATTAATAAAAATAAAATATAGAAATGCATTTAAAGGTTTTATTGTTTTAGTAGATAGGTTTTCTCAAATCTACAATTATGTTGTTGATGTTCCTGAAATAGCAGAAAGTTTAGTTGAATATGCAGATAGTCCTTTAACTATAATATATCCAAAAGGCAGGAATTTAGCTTCAAATGTATGCAATGAAGATGGAAGTATTGCTATTAGAGTTGTAAAAGAAGGGTTTCCATTTGAATTTTTAAAAACATTTGGGAAACCATTAGTTTCCACTTCTGCAAACATAAGTGGCGAAGTTTCACCAAAAACTTTTAAAGAAATTAACCCACAAATTATTAAATCAGTAGATTACATTGTAGATTTGCCAAATATTATATTGAAATCAAAAGAATCAAGCATATTAAAACTAAACATTAACGGTGAATTCAAATTTATCAGACAATAGCAATTTTGAAAGTTGTATTAATAAGGATGAACTTAAACTTTTTAAAACAATTTCTGAGATAGCAGAAAAAAACAACAGCAAGGCTTATGTTATAGGAGGCTTTGTTAGAGATTTACTCCTAAATAGATACTCCAAGGATATAGATGTGACTGTAGTGGGGAATGGGATTGAAATAGCAGAGCAAGTTAACCTTAAGCTAAATAAAAATGCAAAAGAAATAAATGTATTTAAAAATTTTGGAACTGCAATGTTTCGATATAAAGATATGGAAGTTGAGTTTGTTGGTGCAAGAAAAGAATCATACAATTCAGACTCACGTAAGCCTAATGTTACAGAAGGAAATATTGAAGAAGATATAGCTAGACGTGATTTTACTATAAACACTTTGGCAATAAGTTTGAATAAAGAAAGCTATGGGGAACTAGTTGATATATACAATGGCATAAATGATTTAAACAATAAATTAATAAAAACGCCATTGGCTCCAGACATTACGTTCTCCGATGATCCTTTACGAATGCTTAGAGCAATAAGGTTTGCTACTCAACTTGATTTTGAAATAGACCCAGATTCTTTTAATGCAATAAAAAATAATGTAAAAAGAATAGAAATTATATCTAAAGAAAGAATTACTGACGAATTAAATAAGATTCTTCTATCGGCAAGACCTTCAAAAGGTTTGATTTATCTTTATGAAACTGGGCTCTTAGAAAAAATACTACCTGAAGTACATAACTTGAAAGGCGTGGATGTTATCAATAACATTGGGCATAAAGATAATTTTTATCATACAATAGAAGTGGTTGATAATGTTTCCGAAGTAAGCAACTCTTTATGGTTACGATGGGCTGCTCTTCTTCATGATATAGGCAAACCAATAACAAAGAAGTATATAAAAAAAATCGGTTGGACTTTTCATAATCATGATTTTGTAGGAGGCAAAATGGTTATTGAAATATTTAGAAGATTAAAACTTCCGCTTAATGACAAAATGAAATACGTAAAAAAAATAGTAGAATTGCATTTACGTCCAATTTCATTAGTGGAAGAATCTGTAACCGACTCTGCTATTCGTAGATTAATGTTTGACGCAGGAGAAGAGCTTGATGATTTAATGATTCATTGCAAAGCAGATATTACATCTAAAAACCCAGAAAAAGTAAAGAAATATAAAAAGAAGTTTGAGGAAATACGAGAGGAGATGCGTCAAGTAGAGGAAAGAGATAGAATTAAAAATTGGCAACCTCCCATATCTGGGGAAGAAATAATGACTTTATTTAATATTAAGCCTTCCTATACTGTTGGTGTATTGAAAAATTCACTTAAAGATGCTATTCTTGATGGAGTAATAAGTAACGATTATGACTCCGCAAAAGAATTCATTATAAAAAAAGCAAAAGAATTAGGACTAAAATTAATAATTAATGACTAATAGTTTGTAATATTCTATAAATTAGATTACTGTATGCCAACAAATTTAACAATCAAAAAATAAAGCAAAATAAAAGATTAATGACTATATTATAATAATAATTTTCAGTTATTTCCAAAACCAATATACTAATGTTGTCTATTAGAAAATTTCAAAAACGCTTAGTTTTTTTTCTAATGGACAATCAGGGATAAATATTCAATTTGTAAAAAAAAAGTACCGATATAAGATTATATCGGTACTTAACTTGATATAGCTTGTTATTAGGGTTAGAGGTACCTCTTAAAATCTTTCGTAATCCTTATCAATTGAATCTTTGCCCATATTTAATGAAATACCATTGCCAGTGTGCCTATTGCTCGACTTGTACGAATCGCTTTGAAATATTTTTCCTCCAGTTTGTTTTGAAAACTTATGTTCTTGCCTAGCTTTATTATTATTAACCTTTTTATTTAAATCATTCTCTAATTTAAAAAAAGATATGCTTTCTAATAATTTTTCTGCTTGAACTGATAATTCTTCAGAGCCTGTTGCCATTTCTTCAGATGCTGCTGCATTTTGTTGGGTAACTTTGTTTAGTTGTTGTATTGCATTATTGACTTGTTCTGCTCCTGAAGTTTGCTCTATACTTGCAGCAGTTATTTCCTGTACAAGTTTTGCTGTCTTTTGTATTTCTGGGGCAATAGCATTCATTAAAACTCCTGCTTCTTCTGTAGATTTTACACTTACTTTAGTCAATGCGTCAATTTCTACGGCAGATACTTGACTACGTTCTGCTAATTTACGAACCTCTGCTGCTACAACAGCAAAACCTTTACCATGTTCTCCTGCACGTGCAGCCTCAACAGCAGCATTAAGAGCTAAAATATTTGTTTGACGTGCTATTTCTCCAATAATAGAAACTTTCTCCGCTATTTCTTTCATCTTATCTAAAGTGTCTTTTGCAGCTATCGCAACTTTATTAATACCGTCTGCGGCATTTAATGCAATTTTTTCTGTTTGCTGTGAATTATCTGTGTTTTGTTGAATATTTGACGCCATTTCTTCCATCGATGACGAAACTTCTTCTGCTGAACTCGCTTGTTCTGTAGCTCCCTGAGAAACATCTTGTGACGTTATACTCATTTGTTGGCTTGCATTTGCTATATTGTCTGCGGCATTTCTAATATCTAATAAGGCTTTAGACATAGATTCTGTTAATAAATTTATACTTAATTTTATTTTATTAAAGTCTCCTTTAAAATCATTTGTTATTTTTTCAGTTATATCGCCTTGTGCCATATTTTCTAAAAAGGTTGATGCTATATTTATAGGGTTTACTATGTTTTCTATAATATCATTTAAGCCTTGCACTATAACTTTAAAATCTCCTTGATGCTTTGAAATATCTGCACGTGTAGTCAATTGCCCTTCATCTGCAGCATTAGCAAGCATTTTTGCATCTCCAATTAGATTGTTTATAGCTTTTATGGAATTTTTTATAGCATTATTAATTTCAATAAACTTGTTTGCAACAGTTTGTGTATCTTGATCAGAATCTTCAACTTTTAAATCAATATTTAAATTCCCTTCAGAAAGACTGTTTAACCCATTAACAATTCTCTTTACTTCAATTTCTTGGTAATTATTAATTTTTTCAGCTTTACGCATCTCTATTTTAATTTGTGTTTGATCTGATACAACTTCAAAAGCTCCAACAATATTTCCAGTTTTATTTCTTACAGGAATTGCACTGTACGTAATTTCTAAATTATTTGTACCTGGTTTTGCATAAGTTTCACTATTTGCATTTAATCCATTTTGCATTGATTTAAAGCAAGCACATTTGTCTGTTCTACAATCTCCTGTTTTAAAGAAATCATAACATTTACTCCCAACTAATTCTTTTTGTGTCCTATTTCCTAATGTAGCTCCTATTTTATTCATATATAAAATATTGAAATTCTTGTCAATAATCATAGCTGGTGTAGGCATATTGTCAATAAATCCAACGGCTGAATTTATTATATCATTAATACCTTCAACTATTTTTCTAAAATCTCCTTGGTGTTTTGTTGCATCTGCTCTTATATCTAAACGACCTTCTACTGCAGTATCTGACAACATATTTGCATCTGTAATCATTAAATTTATAGCATCAATACACATGTTGATATTATTCTTAATCTCATTAAAATCTCCTTTATACTCATCTGTAATTTTTGGAGGAATATTTCCTTTCGCAATACGTTCAATATATTCTGCTGCAACATTTAATGGTTTTGTAATTGCATCTAATGTTTTATTTATACCTATTATAATTTCCCTATACTCAAAATTAATTTCTTCAGGTTTCCCTCTTGTGTCTAGTTTGCCATTAAGAATAGCATTGACAAGTTTATTAGTTTCTTCAATTATAGATTTTGTTATATTGCCAATATTTGTTGCAATAATAAATCCTAAAGCAATTGCCATTATTACACTAACTATCATTAAAATAATCATTAAGTTAATAGCAGAATTTGCTGTACTAGTGTTTTCTTTAACCAATTGCTGTCCTTGATTGATTTTATAATCAATCAGAATATGAAAATTATCAATCAAATTTTTCCAACTTTCTACAATTTTACCATTAGAAATATATTGAAATCCTTTTTTGTCATCATTTGTTAATGCTAATTCAAATAATAGTTGAATGTCTTCATTAAATGCTTTTTTTGAATCAATATATTTAATAAAAACAGCTTCTCCTTTTTTTGTACGTATTGATTTTTTATAATTATCTTCATATTTTTGTGTTTTTGCTAATTCATTTTTAACTTCTTGAATGTATTTTTTTGTTACAGTTTCATCATTACTAATAAGCATATCTCTATACCTTGCTCTAATTTGACTATAACAACTATTTATCATATTAAGTTCCCCAAGAGGTGTCGTTGCTATTTCATATAACTCAACATCTTTGTCATTGTTGATTTTTATACGAGACATACCTATATAGCTTATTACTCCAGCTATAATAGCCATTATTGTAAAACTTAATAATAGCTTTGTTCTAATTTTCATTGTTTTAATCATAATGTAATTTTTTAAAGTTTATTATTATTTATTTGTCTAATTATATAGGATTTAAGTCTAAATTTAATAATATTTATCTAAATCCGTGATAATTTACACAAATATATACTAATTTATTCTAATAAAGTCAAGTTTTTCGGGTTATTTTTCTAATTATGATGAAAATACAACTTATATCGTAGCTTCAATAAGTTATATTACAGATGGTATACAAAAATAGAGATATAAGTAAACACCTAGTTATTTCTTTTGCTGAATTTTCTTAAAAAGAAAAATATTAGTGTCATTATACTGATGTTAAGTTAATTATCTTATATATTTTTTTAATATTCAATTATACTAAGTATTACTGGTGTTTTTTGATTATTTGATTTTATATTGATTTAAATTACTTAAAGATATTCAATATTGCACAAAATAGTGTTAAGCGTTATTTGCGATTTTTTTTAATTGCTATGTAAAACATTAGTTTTAAGCTTAGGTGAGTACTTTAGTTTTAGATATTTTTTGAGGCATTGGTTGTTGAAGTTAAGAGTGTCTTCCGTTATTTCTGCATTGTATATATAGCCAGAGAAGGGGAGAGGGGTAATGCTAATTAGTTTTGAGTTATTCTTTTTTAAATATTCTATTCTTTCGTCATATTTTTCAGCATAATTTTTATGTATAAAATAGTATTTATATGTGTTTACAATAAGCACTATGATTACAATTAAAGCAAGTATTTGAGAGTAATTATTTTTTACAATATTTTTGGATTTTTTTCCAACATGGAATGCCGTTATTGCAACTAATATTGCAAACATTAAATTAATTGGTAGAAAAACTCTATCTGGACCTATATCTTTCATTACGTAGATGATTATTGAGTTGTATATAATAGATATTAAGTAAAATAGAAATAATGTTTTTATTATTTGTTTTGTTTTATCTAGTGTTTTGGTTGAGTTAGTTGAATTGATTCCTAAATATACAAATGGTAGCGAATACAGCAGTGCATAAGGAATTATTTTAATAAATTTGAGAGATAAAATAAAGTTAAGGTATAAGTATTTTTGCAAGTCCAAATGAAGATTTGATTGATTTAATGCAACATAACGGTTTGTTGTTCCATCAGCATTAATTGTGAAAAAGAATGAAGCTAAAGTCAATATGATAAATAATGTGTTAGTTTTTTTTACTTGATTATTTTCTTTAAACATTATTAGCAATATGAATGAAACGCATAAAAATAATATTGAAGCTATTTCGCTTGCAGATCCAATGTATAGAGCAAATATGATAATTAATAAATAATCTATAACTTTAGCTTTTGTTGTTTTAAACATTATTGAGTTTGCTAATAGGTAAAAAACAATATTAATAAAGTAAGCTCCGCCACTTACAGAATACCAAAACCAAGATTGACCGATACTAAAAGTTGAATAAAAGAAAAGGGTAACAAAAACTATCGAAACACTTATTAATTGGGTGTTGTTGTATACATGAAAGTTATAGTTTCTAAGATTTTTTAAATTAAGAAATATTGCATAAATTAAAGCTGTTATTAATATTGAATTGAATATTAATAAGAAATGCTTTAAATTGCCAAAATAATATAATAGATTTGTGTATACTGCAATACTAAACCACCGTCCACACCAAGTATTGTATAGCAATGAACTAATGTGATTTGCTGTATTATTTTCTAATAAGCTTAATATTAATAAATCATCACCTGTGTATCTATTAAAATAAGATGTGCATAAGTATATTATCAAAAATACTATAGAAATTAATGGAAATAATATTTTCATTTATTGATAACGTAATGATTTTATTGGCAATATTTTAGCAATAATCATTGACGGTATAATAAGCATTATTAGACATGCTAATATTGTTACAACATTAATAAGTAGTAAGTAATAAATATTAAAATCAATAGGCACAAAAGATATATAATAAGTATCTTGTGATAATTTAATGAATTTATAATAATATTGAATGTAGCACAAAGATATCGCTATAATATTTCCAATAACAATCCCTTTGGCTATTATTAGTCCTGAAAGAAAAATGAATATTTTGCGAATACTCACATCTTCTGCCCCAATAGATTTAAGCAATCCAATCATGTTTATCTTTTCCAAAACAATTATTAAAAGTGTAGAAATCATATTAATCCCAGAAACTAGTATTACTAGAAATAGAATTATGTAAACATTCATATCTATTAGTTCTAACCAATCTGTGATTTGAGGATTTTGTTCTTTAACCGATTGGCATGTTAAATCATAACTAATAATACTGTTTATTTTATCCTGTGCAATTTCAATATCATCATATCTTTTTAATAAAATTTCTATACCAGACACGTCATTTGTACCCCAATTATTTAAGCGTCTGATCTGTTTTATATCTCCAATAATATACGTTTTATCAAATTCTTCAAGTCCAGTTTCATATATTCCGCTCACTTTAAATCGCCTTGCTCTTGGTGGATCTTGTATAAAATACACAATGATATTATCATTAAGCTTAACATTCAATCTTCGTTGGATTTTTTCAGATATTATTATATTATTAGACGTTTTATTTGGTTCAATATCTAGTCCATTTCCTGATATAATTCTTTTATTAATAAATTGATTGTCATTGCTACTTTCAAAGCCTTTAAAAACAATTCCTTCTATTAAGTCATCCTTTTTTATTATACCTGCTTTTATTCCAAATGGAATAACTTGTTTAACCTCATCTATTTTCCTTATTTGATTAATATCAATCTTGTTCTTATTAATGGGCTTAGTTTCCAATGATGAGTTATCATCAAAGTAGCTTATGCTTAGATGTCCTGTAAACCCTGTTATTTTCTCTTTAATTTCTTTCTTAAACCCAGTTATTATAAACACAGAGCATATCATAACAATTATTCCTATAACAATCCCAATAACGCTGATATTTAGTATAGGACCTGATATAACTGAGTTTTTACGATCACTTAGTAATCTTTTTGCTATAAAAAATTCTGTTTTCAATTAATTTTTGTTTTTTTTATATTACTTTGCAAAAGTATTAATTATTTGTCATTTAAACTATGAATAAATACATATTGAAGCTTCTGTTTTTTCTTAATGTTATTATTATAGCTTTTATTCTACATTTTAATGCGTTTGGTGTAAATAATAACTACAGTTCTAGTAAAATAAAAGTAGGAGCTGATAGAATTGATTTATATTATAATAAGTTAAAGGATAAGAATATAGCTATTGTTGCAAATCATACATCTAAAATAGGAACTCAAAGTATTATTGATACTTTAAAGAGCAGAGGCATTAAAATAAAAAAAATATTTTGTCCTGAACATGGTTTTAGAGGTGATGCTGATGCTGGTGAAAAGATAAATAATTATGTTGATAAAAAAACAGGAATACCTGTTATTTCTTTATATGGAAATAATTATAAACCAAAATTAACCGACCTTGCAGACATTGACATTATCGTTTTTGACATACAAGATGTGGGTGTCCGTTTTTACACTTATATTTCTACTATGCATTATGTAATGGAAGCTTGTGCTGAAAATAAAATAGAATTTATTGTTCTTGATAGGCCAAACCCTAATGGATATTATGTTGATGGACCTGTATTGAAAAAAGGATTTGAATCTTTCGTTGGGATGCACCCTGTTCCTTGGGTGCATGGGATGACTGTTGGGGAGTACGCTAAAATGATTAATGGACAAGGGTGGCTTAAAAATGCTTTAAAATGCAACTTGACAGTTATACCAATAGAAAATTATACGCATTCAACTAAATATGTTTTACCAATTAAACCTTCTCCTAATTTACCTAATATGACTTCGGTATATCTCTATCCTTCTCTTTGCATATTTGAAGGAACTGTAATTAGTGTTGCTAGAGGCACTGATTTTCCTTTTCAAGCGTATGGACATCCAAAGTTAAAAGCTACAGAGTTTTTCTTTATCCCTAGAAGCATTAAAGGTGCGGCAAAGTATCCTCCTTATGAAAAACAAAAATGTTTTGGCTTTGATTTAAGAAATATTGATGAAGCAAAATTGCAAAACACGAAGCAGATAAACTTAGACTATTTAATAAATGCTTACAAAAATTTTCCAGACAAAAGCAAGTTTTTTAATAGCCTGTTTGATAAATTAGCAGGAAGTAAAACTCTTAAAAATAGTATAATTAGTGGTATTCTTGAGAACAAAATAAGAGAATCATGGGCAAATGATATTGCTGAATTTAAAAAAATAAGGAAGACGTATTTGCTATATCCTGATTTTGAATAAAATCAATCAATTAAAATGCATTCCATCCTTGAGCCTTGAGAAGAACTAACTCTTTGTTATCTCCACAAATAATATTGCACCCTTCTGATTTATCTGTTATATGGCCTATTACTGAAATCTCTTTAATTTCTTTAATCTTATTATAATCTTTAATATCTATTGTGAAAAGTAATTCATAATCCTCCCCCCCATTCAATGTTGCTGTTACTGGATCCATGTTAATTTCATTTGCAAAAGCAATTGTTGTATGATCCATCGGAATTTTATCATCATAAATTGTACAACCTACATTTGATGATGTGCATATATGAATTAATTCAGAAGCAAGACCATCTGAAATATCAATCATAGAAGTTGGTTTTATATTTTCTTTTTCTAAGAGTTTTATTATATCCTCACGTGCTTCTGGTTTTAATTGTCTTTCAAGAATGTAATCATAATTATCAATCTCTGGTTGCATCTCGGGATTAGCTAAAAATACTTGCTTTTCTCTTTCCAATAGCTGCAAACCCATGTAAGCACCACCTAAATCTCCAGAAACACATATTAAATCATTTGATTTTGCTCCATTACGATACGTTATTTTATCTGCACCAGCTTGGCCTATAACAGTTATAGAGATAAACAAGCCTGATTTAGATGAAGATGTATCTCCTCCAACTAAATCTACTTCATAATTTTTGCAAGCAAGCAATATTCCTTCATATAATTCATCAACAGCTTCAAGACTAAATCTATTTGACATTGCAATATTTACTGTAATATGCTCAGGTTTTCCGTTCATTGCATATATATCGGAAAAATTTACTATTGCTGCTTTATATCCAAGATGTTTTAATGGAGTGTATGATAAGTCAAAATGAATACCCTCAACTAATAAATCTGAAGAAACAAGTATTTGCCTATTTGCAGAGTATTCCAGAACAGCCGCATCATCCCCAATACCTTTTATTGTTGATTTATTTATTAGTGTAATCTTATCATTCAAATGATTTATTAATCCAAATTCACCAAGCTCTGATAAACTTGTTAGAGGCTGTTTATTTTCAAACATAGTTTTCTAATTAAAAATATATTGTTTATTGTTTATATTATTATTTTGAATCTTTTCGCCCGAATACAGAGAAATGTATATATCTTTTTGGATGTTCTCTTATATCTTCAATTAACAAATCTAAGTTGTCAGATGATTTTTGCAAATTCAAATAAAGACTATCATTATTTAAAAGTAAGCCAGCCGAACCTTCTCCTTTTTTGACCTTATTTATTATAGAAGATAAGTCTGCTAGAGTTTTGTTTGCGTTGTTTATTGTATTTGTGAAGTTTGACATAGCTATGCTGTCCGAAATTGCAGAAAAATTCTTTATTATATTTGATAACTGAGTGTTATTATTCTTTATATTACCAGAGATAGAATTGAAATTATTAAGAATAGAAGATATTTGACTTTTATTATCTATAAGCAATGTATCTATTAAGCCTGTTGCTTGTTCTAAATTATTAATAGTGTTTCTTATACCATCAAAACTTTTTATTAAATTATCCTGAGTTTGGTTGTTCAAAACTTTTTGCAAGGATGTTAGTATTGTATCAACACTTTGCAATATGTTTTCAGTTTTTACAACTAATGGGCGTAACTTTACATATACTTGCTCTTGTATTGATTCTTGAGTAATTGAATTTAATGTGTCACCATCTTCTGCTAATTGTTTGTTAACTGAAAAATTAATTTCTATAGCCTTACTTCCCATTATATCTGCATTAAAGATTGAAGCTGTACTATTTTTTGGAATTTTTATATTTGTATTTACTGAAAATTTTACAATAATATTACCAGAACCGTCTGGTAAAAAATAAATATCATTAACTTGACCTACTTTTAATCCACTAACATAAACAGGACTATTGCTTGCTAGTCCATTAACCTGATTGTAAACAGCATAAAAATCCGTCTTACGGCTAAATATATCTTTTCCTTTCAGAAAATTTATTCCCCAAAAAACAACAAGACAAATTGTTACTACAAAAAAGCCGATCTTAAATTCTCTAGATTTTATAATACTCGCCAAAATTCAAAATTTTAATTAGAAATAATTGTCAAAGTTATATTATTTTTTGAAAATTATCTGAGAAAATTTAATATTCTTTTAATTTAGAATATTTTCATTTTGCTTCTGGAAGCAGAAAATTTAAAACATGATGCCCCATACTATTTGTTATATAACAAAAAAAAATAATAATTTTGCAAAGAATTACAGGTTAAATAAAGTAGAATTAAATTATTATATGGATTGGCAACAAAGAACAATTCTTCAAATAGGATTAGATGGGCAAAATAGGTTAAAAAATTCAAAGATTTTGTTATTAGGTTGTGGAGGAGTGGGTGCTTCTTGTGCCGAATTTTTAGCGAGGGCTGGGGTAGGGAACATCACAATTGTTGATGGAGATAAAGTTAATACATCAAATATTAACCGTCAGTTATGTGCATTAAATAGCACAATAGGAAAGTTAAAGACGCAAGTGACAAAAGATAGGTTGTTAGACATTAATCCTTTAGCTAAAATTGACATTATTTCTGAATACGTTAAAGATGCAAGAATGCAAGAAATAATACTGTCTGATAATTGGGATTATATAGTTGATGCAATAGATACACTTTCGCCAAAAGTATATTTGCTTTATTATGCAATAATAAACGAATATAAAATAATTAGCTCAATGGGTGCAGGAGGACGATTTAATCCAGAACTAGTAAAAGTTGTTGACGTTGCTGATTCATTTAATTGCCAACTCGCAAGTGCTATACGCAAAAAACTTCATAAACTTAACATTTTTACAGGTTTTAAAGTTGTATTTTCTCCTGAATTTGTTGATAAGAAAAATCTTATTATAACAAATGATGAATTAAATAAAAAATCGATTGTGGGAACAGTATCATATATGCCTGCGTTATTCGGATTACATTGCGCTTCAACAGTTATTAGAGATTTATTGGAAGAAAATACAGTTAATAAACAAGCCTAAACATAATAGAGATTTCTAGACTATCTAATAGTATGTAAAATAAAAAGTTTAATTATTTAACATTTTAGTTTGGTTGCAAAAATTGAAACAATTACAAGGCTAAATTTCAAAAAAAATCAGATATTTTAAAAACTGTTTATAATTTTGTAAAAAGCATTATTGCTTTATATTCTTTTGTGGAATATCAGGACAATGATTGTGTAGTTTGTAATTAACCCAGATTGTCCATAAGAGAAACGCCCTAAATATTTTTGAAATTTTCTAATGGATACCATTAGAAAATTTGTAATGTAAATAGTTGTAAATTATAGTTA
>MEOD01000042.1:26298-26546 GCA_001768555.1 Bacteroidetes bacterium GWF2_29_10 | reverse complement strand
CAATTTAATACAAGCTTAGCTTGACGGCTATGACATGAAAGGTACATGAAAGGTACTATAACAGTACATAAAAGGTACTATAAAGATGTCTCGTCCTAAAATAAGTTTACACTTTTGGGTTTAAAATTCTTTTACAAATTTGCAGTTTAGTTGTTTAGTAGTGAAGTTTTATTAATAAAATATTAAACCCAGATTAAGCGTTAAGATTTTCATCAAAAAAACACTCACAAAAAAAAATAATTAGCAAC
>MEOD01000042.1:0-26072 GCA_001768555.1 Bacteroidetes bacterium GWF2_29_10 | reverse complement strand
AACGCTACGCATTATAAATTAAATTCAAAATTAATCATTTTTTCTTAATGCGGAATCTGGGTTTAATCAAAATCAATTTTTGATATAGAGCACATATAAAGCACATATAGAGCACATATAGAGTACATATAGAGCACATATAGAGTACATATAGAGCACATATAGAGTACATATAAAGCACATATACAGCACATTAATCCCGCTTTTAACTCTGATAATCAATCTCAAAAACCCATTTAATGCTAATAATCAAACAATTAACCATCTAAATTAAACCATATTCATTTTTTATTATTTTAAAGAATAAACATCCTTAACTTTAATTATCAGTATATTAACTAAAATAGCACAATATGATAAAATTGATTGTTTTTTTTTAATAGCTAAATTTCCACATGCTTTATACCTTCTTATATAAATTCGATTCCCATATACCAACAAATTTAACAATCAAAAAAACAAAATAAAAGATTGATAATTATTTATAACCATAATTTACAACTATTTACATTACAAATTTTCTAATGGTATCCATTAGAAAATTTCAAAAATATTTAGGGCGTTTCTCTAATGGACAATTTGGGATTATTAATTAAAAAAAACTTAAAAGAGCGCTTTTATAAATTGTTGTTGATACAATGGCTTAATATTACAAATAGAGATATGTCAAATCCCTATTTCTATTAATAATACATTTTTAGTATTTGGAGTTACTTTAAATCTATCATCAGTTCGATGTTCCGTAACCCATATAATATCTTCATCAGAGCATAATAACCATTGATTTTCTTTTTCAAATTTGGATAATTTAATATCTTTAAAATAATCACTTATTTTTTTTTTCGCATTTAATCCAAAAGGGAAGAAATAATCCCCTATATCCCATTTCCTAAAGTAGATAGGAAATATTAATTTATCCAAATCAAACATAGCTATATTTTTAGGTAATGTAAAATTTGTAATTTGCTCTTTACTTATTTGTTTAATTGTTAATCTATATGGTTCTTCTAATTTGCAAGTTTGAATGTTTATATAATAACGTATTTGATAGAAACTTCTGATATTTAAATTTTTCTTAATAAGATATTTCTTCCTATTCATTAAAAGAGTGTAATCTTGTGATTTTATTTCCGCTCCAGTGTTTAGGTCTGTATTTATAATATCTTTTATTTGTGGAGGAGTAAATCCATATTTAGAAAATAGTTTATATGCAACTAACAGTTTAAATTCATTTTGCATTAAAACTTCATAATCAATAATAATTATATCATTTTCTTTTTTTTCTAATTTTTTTTCTAATTTATTATAATATTGATTAAAGAATTTTTCGTGTAAATCAAGTAAATCTATTGTTTGTTGGAGGTTTTTATCAAAATTTTCATTAATTGTTCTTATTTGAGGAATTATGGAATGTCTGACAATGTTACGTTTGTATTTTAAACTAGCATTTGATTGATCTTCTCTAAATATCAGATTATTTGTTTCTGCATATTCCATTATTTCTCTTTTAGACGCAAATAAAAGAGGCCGAATAATATTTTCTGATTTATTTTTTATACCTCTCAATCCTGCAATTCCAGTCCCTCTAATAAGATTTAAGAAGAATGTTTCATTAACATCATCTGCATGATGTGCAACAGCAATATAATCAAATCCATTATTTTGTCTAACTTGTTCAAACCAATTATATCTCAATTTTCTTGCCCCCATTTGAATAGAAACTTTTGATTCTTTACAATATTTTGATGTGTCAAAACGAATAGTGTGGAAAGGGACTTTATATTTTAAAGAAAGAGAATAAACAAATTTTTCGTCTTCCTCAGAATCTAGATCTCGTAACTGAAAATTGCAATGTGCAATAGCAATATTGTTTGCGTATTTTTTTAATAAATCTAATAAAACAACAGAGTCTACTCCGCCACTAACAGCAATCAATATTCGATTTGTATCATTAAATAGATTATGCTTTGCAATATAATTGCAAAAAGAATTATACATTAGTGAAAAAAATTAAAGTTTAGTATATTCTGCTTTATAACTGACTGCTCCATTGCCATCATCAACCGTGTATTCCCATAAAATAGTCTTATTATTGTTATTAATAGACCCTTTACCTTGAATGGTATAACCTGATGATTGGTCAGGAACAATGACTACATCGTTTTTTTGTATAACACCAACAACAGACATGTCATAGCCAAGTAAATTAAAATTACTAATAAATACCTTTGTTGTATCATTTCCAATAACTTCAATATTTACATTGAAATTAATAATTCTACTGTCTTTCGTTCTTTCCTCTTGACTTTTCCACTCTCCTGTAATTCTATTCTTATAGTTACTTATGGGTTGTATATCATTGTCTTCATCTGGTTGGCATGATGTTATTAAAAATATGCTAACAAATAAAAATACTATTAATTTAATTTTTTTCTTAAACATTTCTTTGCAAATAATTTATTACAAATTTAATTCTTTTTTCATTAAAACTATTTTTTTTATATGATTTCTTTCTTCGTCTATGATTTTATTTATTACATTCCTAGCTTCTCCTTCTAAATTATGTCCTAGTTCTGTAAAAAAAGAAATGGTGTCTTTTTCAAATGTTAAAGCAATATCTAATGCCTCTTTTGCATTATTTATTGAATTCCCTAACTTTTCTCCCATATTTTCTTTATTGAAAACATGACTGTCGGCAAGGTAGTTAATTATTATTTCTGTGTCAAATTCGTAAGAAATTATTTGTTTCTTTTTCAATTCTGCTTCTATTGTTTGAAAATAATCAGCATGTCTTTGCTCTTCTTTTGCTAATTCAATTAACAAGTTTTTTATATTTACTTCTTCTATTTTTTTTTGAGCATGATTATAAAAATTAAAACCATTTTTTTCTATTCGTAATGCTGTTAAAATAATATCAGATGCGTTGTATATCATATGTTTTGTCCTCCATTTTAATTTTATATTAATAAACAAAGTTAAAAACAATTATTGACAACTAATCATAAAATTTATTATTCCTGTTTTTTTTTGCAAGAAAGACTTAATTTAAACTGAATGTTAATTATGATAAATAATTAAAGTAAACAGATAATTATTTGTAGCGACTAAAAATAAAAATTATTTTTTTTATATTCTATAATTAAAAGTATTATATTTGCACTCGTTTTTAAGAACCCTTAAAAAAAGAAAAGAAATGTCAAGAGTTTGTCAATTAACAGGAAAGAAAGCAATTACAGGTAATAATGTTTCGCATTCAAACAAAAAAACTAAAAGAAGATTTAATATTAATTTAATAGAAAAAAGATTCTTTATCCCTGAAGAAAATAGATGGATAAAATTAAAAATTACAACATCTGCATTAAGAACTATAAATAAAAAAGGAATTAGTGCTTGTTTGAAAGATGCAGTTGATAGTGGTATTTTTAAATATTAGAATTTTATATTAAAATTTCAATAAATCAGCTTTGTATTATTTTAAGCAGGCTTAATTTATTGCAATTGGCTTAATTTTTGCATGTTTAATAATAGTTTTTTATTATTTATTTCATTTAGCATGAAAAAATTACACCTTTTAAACGTTCTATTATTTGGCATATTTATTTTGTCTTTTAATAATGTCGTGTATTCCCAAGTTCCTGCTATAAATAAAGAAATAGAGAAATCTATTAAAAGTGCAAATGCAAAAGAACTAGCCAAAAGTTTTAATGATGTTATTGATATTAATTTGCCTGATTATGTTGGGGTGTATGCAAAAAATCAAGCAGAAGTTATATTAAAAGAATTTTTTACAAAAAATCCTCCAATTTCATTTAATTATATTCATAACGGATCTTCAAAAGATGGAAGCATTTATTTTATTGGAACATATAAAACTTCTGCTAATAATCAATATCGAACTTCTTTTTTATTAAAAAAAACAGATGATATTTACTTTATTCATCAGTTAAGATTTGAAATAGATAATATAAAATAATTATGGAATTAGAACAGTTTATTATTAATGCAATAGAAGAAGATGTTAGAGATGGAGACCATACAAGTCTTGCTTGTATTGATAGTTCTAAAATTGGGTACGCAAAATTAATTGTAAAAGATAAAGGAATAATTGCTGGAGTAGAAATTGCAAAACAAATATTTAATATAATTGACAATTCGGTAGAATTAAAGATAAATAAAAAAGATGGAGACAAAGTAAATATTGGAGATATATCTTTTTATGCTTTTGGCTCTGTTCACTCTCTTCTAAAAGCCGAACGTTTAGTATTAAATTTTATGCAAAGAATGAGTGGCATAGCAACAACTACAAATAAATATGTAACGATGCTTGCAGGTCTTAATACAAAAATATTAGACACACGTAAAACAACTCCTAACTTCCGTTACTTTGAGAAGTTGGCAGTTAAAATTGGCGGAGGTCAAAACCATAGAATGGGATTATTTGATATGATTTTAATAAAAGATAATCATATAGACTTTGCTGGAGGCATAAAAAATGCAATAGAAAATACAAAAAATTATTTACAAAAAAATAAACTAAATCTAAAAATAGAAATAGAAGCTAGGAGCATTGATGATATTGAGGAAATAATCAATATTGGAGGAGTTGATATTATAATGATTGACAACTTTAACCCAACGCAAATGAAAAAAGCTGTTGATTTAATTAATGGATCCTATTTTACAGAAGGAAGTGGTGGTATAAATCTAAACAATTTGAGAGAATATGCCGAAACAGGTGTAGATTTTATATCTATAGGTTCTTTAACTCATAAAATAAATAGTCTTGATCTTAGCTTAAAAGCAGTTATTAAGTAAAATTGCAAAATATTTGGAATAATATTTGTTATTATGATTATTTTTAATTTAAAAATAACATAATGAAGATATCTAATAATGTTACAAAATTTATAAGCGTAGGTTTATTTGCAATAATTTTAAATTTCATATTTATCTCTTCTTTCTCGCAGGTTTTTAACCCAATTAAGTGGTCGTATTCATATAAGAATATTAACGATAGTGTTGTTGAATTAAATTTTATTGCAAAAATTGATAAAAATTGGCACCTATACTCTCAATTTATTCCTGAAAATGGACCAGTACCCACTTCTTTTAGTATAGAAAAAACAGATAATTTTAAATTAATAGGTGCAGTAGAAGAACCTAAGCCAAAAAAAGAGTTAGATGAAAACTTCTCTATGGTTTTAAAATATTTTGTAAATGAAGCCATTTTTACTCAAAAGATTTTGGTATTATCAAATAAACCTTTTACTATTAAAGGATCTCTTGAGTTTATGTGTTGTGATAATCAAAGATGCTTACCTCCTAAAGATGAATCTTTTGAATTTAAAATTAATGGAAGGAAAAATCTAGACAATAAAGCTAATATTGTAATAAACAAAGAGATATCACCAAAAGAAAATATCATTTCAGAAAATGCAGAAATAAGCAAAGTTGTTGTTGAAAATAAAACTACTCAATTAAAAATTAATAAATATAAAGCAAATAACGAAGAATCAAATTCTCTATTAGCATTCTTTATTTTTGCGTTTTTAGGAGGTCTTGCAGCAATATTAACACCTTGCGTTTTTCCAATGATACCCATGACAGTTACTTTTTTTATGCACGGAAAAAAGACTCCTTTACAATCCAAAATTGAGGCTTCAATATATGGAGTATCAATAATTGCAATTTATACTATAGTTGGGACATTAATTGCTATTACTCTTGGACCTGATTTTGCTAATTGGCTTAGCACTCACTGGATACCAAATGTGTTTTTCTTCTTTATTTTTTTGTTCTTTGCAGCTTCATTCCTTGGAATGTTTGAAATAGTATTGCCAACGTCTTTAGTTAATAAAACAGACAAAATGGCTGATAGGGGAGGGTATCTTGGGGCTTTCTTTATGGCATTAACTCTTGTTCTTGTTTCATTTTCTTGCACGGGACCTATTGTTGGGGCAATATTAGTGCAGTCTGCAAGTGGTGAATTTTTAAAGCCTATTATAGGAATGTTTGGATTTGCTTTGGCTTTCGCTATTCCATTTACTCTATTTTCATTTTTTCCAAACTGGTTAAATAAACTACCAAAATCTGGAGGATGGCTAAATTCAGTTAAGGTTGTTCTAGGATTTCTTGAGCTTGCTTTAGGTCTTAAATTTTTAAGTATAGCTGACCAAACATATCATTGGGGCATATTAGATAGAGAAATTTATCTTGCTTTTTGGATTGTTATTTTTGGTTTATTAGGAATGTATTTACTAGGTAAAATTAAACTGCCTCATGATTCAGACTCTAAACATATTGGGGTCCCAAGATTAATAACCGCAATAATAACGCTTAGTTTTGTCGTATATCTTATTCCTGGAATGTTTGGAGCACCTCTAAAAGCCCTTTCTGGTTATTTGCCACCTCAAGCAACTCATGATTTTGATATAAACAATATTATAAGAAATAATGCTAAGCTTATATTAGAAAGTGGTAATAATAATTCGCCTGAAAACATTTCTAAACTTTGTGAAAAACCAAAATATACAGGAACTGGCTCAAAAGAAGACCTACATTTACCACATGGCCTTGAAGGATATTTTGATATAGAACAAGCTATGAGTTGTGCTAAAAAGTTAAATAAACCAGTATTTATAGACTTTACTGGACATGGATGCGTTAATTGTAGAGAAATGGAGGCTAAAGTATGGTCAAATCCAGAGGTTCTTAGAAGATTAAAGAATAATTTTGTTATTGTGGCTCTTTATGTTGATGATAAAAAAGAACTTCCTGAATCTGAATGGGTAAAATCAACTTATGATAACCAGATAAAGAAAACTTTAGGTAAAAAATATGCCGATTATCAAATAACGAAGTTTAATGTTAATGCTCAGCCATATTATGTCATTCTTGATACTTCTGGTAATATTCTAATAAAGCCAAAGGCTTATGATCTAAATATTGATAATTTCATTAAATTTTTAGATGAAGCTATTGATAATTTTAAAGACATTTAAAATAATTATCAAAATTATTTTAAAACATTCCGTGTAATTAGAAATAAATATTGTATATTTGTGTAAACAAAAATACATTTTATGGAAAATATTAAGTTAAATATTACTTATTTAAATAACTTCATTGAAAACAATGAAATAAGTAAATTACAAGATAAAATTAACAAAGCTAATAATCATATTAATAAAAAAACAGGAAAAGGAAATGATTTCTTAGGATGGGCTGATTTACCAAAGAATATTGATGAAGAATTATTGCAAGATATTAAAACAACAGCAAAAAATTTAATAGAAAAATCCGAAATAATAGTTGTGATTGGTATTGGGGGATCTTATCTTGGTGCAAAGGCAATTATTGATGCATTATCTAACCCATTTAATTCTTTAAATCCTCAAAAGGGAAATCCTTATATTGTATATGCAGGAAACTCATTGTCGGAAGATTATCACAATGACTTGTTGAAAACTTTAGATAAATATGACTATTCTGTTATAGTTATATCTAAATCAGGAACTACAACTGAGCCCGCAATAGCTTTTAGATTAATAAAACAGCATATTTACAAAAAATACGGACAAAAAGAAGCAATATCTAGAATTGTGGCAATTACAGATAAAGAAAGAGGTGCTCTTAAAACAATTGCTAATAATGACAATTTTAAAACTTTTATTATTCCTGATGATGTTGGTGGTAGATATTCTGTTCTTACTCCTGTTGGACTAATACCAATTGCTTGTGCAGGATTTAATATTGATGAGTTAATTAATGGTGCAAAAAAGTGTTCCTTGGATTATTCTGATAATGCTGATTTGAAAAGCAATATAATTGCACAATATGCTGTTATCCGAAATTTACTTTATAATAAAGGAAAAAAAATAGAAATACTTGCCTCCTTTAACCCAAAACTTACATTCTTTATTGAATGGTGGAAACAACTATATGGAGAAAGTGAAGGAAAAGAAAACAAAGGAATTTTCCCCGCAGGATTAATATTTACTACAGATTTACATTCTTTAGGACAATATATGCAAGAGGGTGAAAGAACTATTTTTGAAACAATAATATCTATCAGAAATATTAAACAATCAATCATTATTCCTTCCGATACAGACAATATAGATGGATTAAATTATCTATCAGGAAAAAATATTGATTTCGTAAACAAAAAAGCTGAATTAGGAACAATCATGGCCCATGTTGAAGGAAATGTTCCTAATATAAAAATAGAGTTACCTAATCTAAATGAATATTATTTAGGTCAACTAATTTATTTTTTTGAACGAGCATGTGCTTTAAGTGGCTACCTAATTAATGTAAACCCTTTCGACCAACCTGGCGTTGAGGCATATAAAAAAAATATGTTCAAATTATTAAAAGAATAAGCAAAAAAAATAGACATCAATAAAATTATTTTATTGATGTCTATTTTTTTACTTATAGTAATATTAAGTAAAAAATCTAATAATCATATAAACTAAAGCAGACATTATTGCTGTTGCTGGAATGGTTAAAATCCAAGCCCCTACAATATGCGTTGTTAGCCCCCAACGCACTGCAGAAAAACGTTTGGTAATTCCAACTCCTATAATTGAACCTGTTATTGTATGTGTTGTACTAACTGGAATTCCTCCTAAAGATGAACCAATAATAGTTAATGCTCCTGCTGTTTCTGCGCAAAACCCTCCAACAGGTTTTAAGTCCGTTAGTTTTGCTCCCAATGTTTTTATAACACTCCAACCTCCTGTTATAGTGCCTAAAGATATTGTTAAATAACACACAAAAATAACCCACCCAGGAATCGAAAATTCAACATCTGGAAGACCTAAAGTATTTTTCTTGTAACTATATAATAATATTGCAATAATACCCATCGTTTTTTGAGCATCATTACTCCCATGTCCTAAACTAAATATTGCTGAAGAAAATAATTGAAGATACCTGAACTTTTTATCAACTTTACTTGGTATTGAGTTTCTTGAAAAATGAAGTGTTATGGCCATTATTATAAAGCCCAAAAGAAAACCTATAAGTGGTGATAAAACAATAAAAAGAAGGACTTTAAATATCCCTGAACTAATTAGCATTGAGAACCCCTGAGCCTTTATTATTGTAGGACCAATTAATCCACCTATAAGAGCATGCGAAACACTTATAGGCATCCCGAATTTTGTGCAAGCATAAACCCATAAAACGGCTCCAACTAATGAGGATAGAATAAGAAATTCATCCACAATTACAGGCTCGACAATACCTTTTCCTATGGTATTTGCAACATGAACCCCAAATAAAAAATAAGCAATAAAGTTAAAAAAAGCAGCCCATAATACAGCTTTTAATGGACTTAATACTTTTGTAGCAACAATTGTAGCTATAGAATTCGCGGCATCATTCATCCCATTCAAAAAATCAAACAATAATGCAATAACTATAGCAATAACAACGATAATAAACATTTTTTCTCCTTTTTTAAGCTAATTTTACAATAATTGTTTTTATAACGTCTGAAACATCTTCCGCTCTATCCGTAGCTTTTTCTAATGTAGATAAAATGTCTTTTTCTTTTATAAGCTCAATAGCATCTAATTGATTCTCGAAAAAATCTGTTATACCAAAATGAAAAACATCATCTGCTAAATTTTCTATTTCATTTATCCTAATACAAGATTTTTTTATTTTTTGAGGATCTTTTAAATTTTTCAACTCATTAATTGCTACTTGAATTTCTCTTGTAGCTTGAACTATTAAGTCTGATAAATCTACAAATTGTTTTGGAAATCTTTTTGGCTTGTACAATTTTATTTTTTGCGCTGCCCCATTTATATAATCTATAACATCATCCATTGTTGATGCTAGTTTTTGTATATCATCCCTATCAAAAGGAGTAATAAATGTTGTGTTTAATTCCTCAAATATTTGATGTGTTACATTGTCTGCTAAATGTTCATATTCTTTAATGTTTTTATGAAATCCTTCTACTCTTGTGGGGTCATTAGTCATTAACATTTGATTTAATAACACTGCTGCTTTTACAATGTATTCAGCATTTTGATTGAATAATGGAAAAAACTTTTGTTCTGTTGGCACAAAAATTTGAAAAATTTTATTTAATTTCATAAAGATATTTTATTATTTATTAACAATCGCAAATTTAAACTAACATAGCACACCGAATGTTAAATTAATGTTAAATGTTAACTTAATGTTAACTTAATGTTAAATTTGGCTTAAAATTGGTCAATATTCAATATTTTACACATATAAACTTTAATATTATATAATTCAAATAAATTCGGGTTTTAATCTTTTGGTATATTATTTGTGAATATATTCCAAACGAAATCTTTAAATAATTGGTTTGTTAATTTACAAAAAATACATGAAATATTTATTTATATTAATCGCCTCAATTTTATTGATTGCTTGCAACAATCAAAATATACAAAATATTGTTAAAGAAAAAGATTTAATAAAAGAAAACAAAATAAAAGAACAATTATTATTTCAAGTATTAGAAAATAACTCATATCTTCTAATAGAATCAAAATTGTTTAACGACAAAGGAAATATCATAAAGCATATTATTTATAATTCAGACTCTACAATAAATAATTATATTGTTATTGATTATGATAATATTGAAAATATTGTTCAAGAAGCCTCTTTTAGAGGAGATAGTATTTTGATTTATAAGACATTAAAACATTATAATGATAATAAAAATGTTATCGAAGAAGTAACTTATGGTGCAGATAATTCAATTGATGTTCAAGTTAAAAATAAATATGACTCTAAAGGGAATAAAATTGAAACAGTTTATTTTAACAAAGAAGGAGAGACTTATGTGTATACATCTAACTACAATGCAAACAACAAAGAAATAAAAAGCACAACATACAATCAATTAGGAGAACTTGAGAAAACTTATACTTACAAATATGATTTAAAAGACAACTTGGTGGAATTAATAGAATATATGGCTAATGGTGGAATTGGGAATATTATGGTTTTTAAATATGATAAAAACGGAAAAGAATTAGAAACAATATCTAAGAATGCTGAAGGCAAACTAAATTTTAAAATTACTAAAAGTTATTATTCAAATGGGTTAGAAAAAGAAATTTCTACTCAAATGGCCGATAATGAAATAATAACCACTGTATCCATAGAATATAACAAAAACAACCAAATAACAAAGCAATCTTCTTATTCTAATGGAAAAATAGTAAATAGTGTTGAGAAATATTACAATAAAAAAGGTCTAATAATAAAAGAAGTGAATGTAGACGACAATAATAACAAGACAGTAAAAATGTTTAAATATAACTAGAATTAATTGAGCTCTTTCCCTTATTAAATTTCCCAAAACTACTACATAATTTCTCTTTAATTTAATAAACAAGACCAAGTTAATAGATAAGACAGACTTGTTTTTTTGACAATATAATATATTTTTAAATTTCATTTAGTATTTTTCCAAAGTATCCTGCTTTTTTAATACTTTTGCTTTGTTTATTTATATGATAAAATTTATTAATGAAAATTAAAATATTAGCAATAGAATCTTCTTGTGATGACACATCTGCAGCAATTGTAAGTGATGATGGAATTATATTGTCAAACATTATTGCTAATCAAAATGTTCATATAAAATATGGAGGAGTTGTTCCTGAACTTGCTTCAAGAGCACATCAACAAAATATAATTCCAGTTGTAAAATTTGCTTTAGAGGAATCCAAAATAAATAAATCTGATTTAAATGCAATCGCTTATACAAGAGGTCCTGGATTAATGGGCTCACTACTTGTTGGAACATCCTTTGCTAAGTCTTTAGCTTTAGCATTAAACATCCCTATTATTGAAGTGAACCATTTAGATGCCCATATTTTTGCTAATTTTATTAAAGAAAAAATATCTCAAAAAATACCGTCATTCCCATTTTTATGTCTAACAGTATCTGGTGGGCATACACAAATATCAATAGTAAAAAGCTTTTCCGAAATAGAAATTATTGGAAAAACAATAGATGATGCTGCTGGAGAAGCTTTTGATAAAACAGCAAAAATATTAGGATTACCTTATCCTGGAGGACCATTAATAGATAAATATGCAAAAATAGGAAATCCTTATGCTTTTAAATTTGCTCAACCAAATATAAAAGATTTTGATTTTAGCTTTAGTGGATTGAAAACCTCAATATTATACTTTATTAAAAATAAATTAAATGAAAATAGAGAATTTGTAAATAACAACTTAAATGACATATGTGCGTCTGTGCAAAATTCAATAGTAGAAATACTTATCAATAAAATGATTTTAGCAATAAAGCATACTGGAATAAATCAGATTGCATTGGCTGGGGGAGTGTCTGCAAATTCAGGATTAAGAGAAGCCTTCTTAACGTTAAACTCAACTAATCCAAATATTCAAACATATATTCCTAAAATACAATATTGTACAGATAATGCTGCAATGGTAGCAATTACTGCATACTATAAATATATTGATAATAAATTTGGTTCGCAAGTTGATGCTCCATACTCTAGACAATCGACAACCAATAATTAATAATGAAAAAATACTTAAAGCACTACATATTTATTTGTATTTTTTTAACATCTTTCCTTCTAAGGATATTGCCTTTTGATAAAGGAATAAAAGACGGAGATGAATTTACAACTAAACTTATAGCATCTGGTGTGTCTGATAAAAATAAAATGAATGAGAATGTTTTATTTTCAAATAATGATTTGTTATGTAATAATAATCTTAAAAATGTTTTAATTTTAACAAAAGCAGACAATGGAAATAGTCTTGTTTACAATATATTTTTACATTATTGGCTTAAGATGTTTGGATATTCTGATTTTTCAGCAAGACTTTTTTCTTTAATTTCCTTTTTGTTATTTTTAATAATTGTTTATGTATTCTTGATAAATTATTCAAGTAAACGAATTGCTAACATTTCCACTTTTATTATAGCTGTTAATCCAATATTGATTGAATATAGCAATATTGCAAGATCTTATATGTTTGCCCTAATGCTAATAACATTAGCGTCTTTTTTATTTTATAAAATATTGCATGATAGAAGTAATTCAGACAAGATGATTATTTTTTATTATATAGTTGCCATATCATCCGTTTTTTCTCATTATTTCACAGGATTTATATTGTTTTTTCATTTTGTTTATTTTATTATCTATGAAAGAGATAAAATTATATGGAAAAAATTTGGTGTTTATTTTTCAATAATAATATTTGCGTTTATTGCATGGTATATTTATATAGGAAAAGATGCATTTGATGTATTAAAATCACAAAATGAATATAAAGCAACCATATTAACAGGTAATACTGAATTATCATGGTATGAGAAAACTTCATTGCAGTCATTAATAAACAATTTATTAAGAGTTTACATTTCTATAACTGGGATTAATATATACTGGGATTTGTTAGGGTGTGGAATAAAATTTAGATATCTTTTAATATTAATAATTATACCGCTATTTTTTATTTTATCTTATGTTTATGAATTAATAAAAAACAAAAAAAATAGAGTTTTTAATGTCTTTTTTATTATAATGTTCCTTTCATCTTTATTTTTCAATGTTTCTCTTGCTATAATTTCAGGATTTACTGGTGCTTTAACATTAAGATATTTTTTGTTTTCATTACCTTATCTTATTATTATTATTGCTATTGCCTATGAAAAATTAGCTAAAATAAAAATAACAAACATAATTGCCACTTTTATTTTAATTATTCTGGTATATTGTAATTTTTACGATATTATAAAAAATAATAGTGTAATTAAAAATAATGAAATAGAAATAATAGCAAACAAATTAAGGTTATATAAAGAAAAAGAACTACTTATTATTCATTCAAATGAATATTCTGCTAAATTGTTTAATTGCTACATTTATAATCATAATACAAAAGTTAAACAGATTTACAGAAATAGTTATATGATGAAAAACAAAATTATATTTGTAAACAAAAATGACACTATTGTTTACAAAATAAAAAATCCAAATAATTATTGGTTTCTGAAATAATATTAATGAGTTAAATAAAACTTAAACGCTAAATTTAACTAATATTAGACCAGTCTTTTCTTTGTATTTTTAAAAAATATAATTCTTTCTTTAACAAATTGTTATTTATATTTTCAAGAAAAGGATCATTTTGTGTAATGTTATTTACTATTTGTTGTGTTAGTTGCAAAATACTAACATCATTAACTAAATCCGCTATTTTTAAATTTAAAATGCCACTTTGGCGGGTTCCCTCCATTTCTCCTGGACCTCTCAAACGCATATCTATTTCTGATATTTCAAAACCATTATTAGTTTTACACATTGTGCTTATTCTTACTTTTGCATCATCCGAAATTTTAAAATCAGTTAATAAGCCACAATATGATTTATCTGCACCTCGACCAACTCGTCCTCTTAGTTGATGTAGCTGTGACAACCCAAATCTATCTGCATTTTCGATAACCATTACACTTGCATTTGGCACATCTACTCCTACTTCAATTACTGTAGTTGATACTAAAATATTATATTCGCCTAATATGAATTTTTTCATTTCTGCTTCTTTTTCAGCATTTTTCATTTGCCCATGAACTATGCCTAACTTATAATCTTTAAAATAATCTTTTAGAGTTTCATAACCTTCTTCTAAATTTTTTAAATCTAATTTTTCTGATTCCTTAATAAGAGGAAATACGAAATAAGCTTGACGACCATTATTAAGTTCTTCTTTTATAAAATTATAAAAGCTATAACGCTTTTTTTCTAATACATGCCATGTAATAATAGGCTTTCTTCCCTTTGGCAATTCGTCAATAATAGACACATCTAAATCCCCATACAAAGTCATAGCTAAGGTTCTCGGAATTGGGGTTGCTGTCATTACTAATATATGTGGATAAATGTCATTTTTCTTCCACATTTTAGATCTTTGTTCCACTCCAAATCTATGTTGTTCATCAATGATTACTAAACCCAAATTCTTAAAAATAACAGTATCTTCAAATAAAGCATGCGTCCCTATTAATATATTTATAAAACCATCCTTTAAATATGAGAATAAATTTTTTCTTTCTGAAGCTTTTGTTGATCCGGTTAACAAGGCGATGTTTAATCCTAAACCATCAACTAGTTTTGTAAGACTTTTATAATGTTGTTGTGCTAAAATTTCGGTTGGAGCAATAAAACATGTTTGAAACTCATTATCTATAGCAATAAGCATAGACATCAATGCTACAAGTGTTTTCCCACTACCTACGTCACCTTGCAATAAACGGTTCATTTGACGACCCGTTTTCATATCTGTTCGAATTTCTTTAATTACTCGCTTTTGTGCATTTGTTAGCTCAAAAGGCAAATTGTTGTAGTAGAAATTATTAAAGAAATCTCCTATTTTATCAAAATTAAATCCTGTGTTTTTTAACTTTCTTTTATTTTTTTTATTAGCTATTTTTAGTTGTATAAAAAAAAATTCTTCGAATTTTAATCTAAATTTTGCTTTTTCTAGTAACTCTATACTTTTAGGAAGATGAATGTTTATAATGCTTTCCTTTAGATTTAAAAGATTAAGTTCTTTTCTTAAGTATAAGGGAAGAGTTTCTTCTACATTAAATTCAGTATTTTGAATAACATTACATATTAATTTTAGAATTCCTTTTGAATCAAGACCTTTGCTCTTTAATTTCTCTGTAGAATTATAAAATGCTTGGTATTCAAAATCTTTCTTTTCTCTTTCTAATAGAATTTCAATCTCTGGATGTGCAATATTTATTTTACCATTAAAATTATTTGGTTTACCATAAATAATATATTCTTTATCCTTAACTATATGTTCTTTTATCCATTTTATTCCTTGAAACCATACCAACTCTATAACGCCAGTATTATCTTTTAAAAAAGCTGTTAATCTATGTTGACGTCCTTTGTTTACTAATTCTATATGCGTAATTTGACCTATTACTTGCACATAAGAAGATTCATTATAGATATCTCTAATCTTGTGAAATTTACTCTTGTCAACGTATCTAAAAGGGAAGTAATTAATTAAATCGTAGAAATTGTATATGCCTAATTCACTTTTTAATAAATCTGCCTTAGCAGGCCCAACTCCTTTTAAATATTCTATGGGCGTATCTAAAAACGAATTTATCATTATAATTAAAAAACATATCTAATACTTATTCCAAAATCTAAAGGTAAAAATCTAACATTACCAATAAAATCAATAAAAGGTTTAACATCAATGGACAACGTTATTGGAACTGTCGGAACTTTATATTCTGCACCAAAAACACAATCAACTCCTAAGTTGAAAACTTGGTCATTAACTATGTAATTGAAACTATAATATCTATCCTTATCATAATAACCCACATGAGCTCCAAGTCCATAATAAAAAGACAAGTCTTCAACATCAAAAGGATTTACTGATTGATCTTGAAATAAATACATCCCAGTTAGTGCAAATCCACCATATCTATTTGTTGCAAAAAATTCTAAAGCATTTTTATTTGAAATAAAACTTTTAAATGATATTCCATTTGAATAACCAGCTCTAACTCCTATTCCTGATTTATAATCTTGAGAATATGTATTATTTATTATAACAAGAGTTATTAAAAAAAAAAGAAATTTTTTCATAGTTGAATAAAAATTTATAATGCAAAAATATAAAAAAAATCTAAATGTTGCCTAATTAAAGAGGATATTGTTTTTATAAAAAAAAAGAGGCTGTTAAATTTTTAACAGCCTCTTTTAAATTCTTTAATTTGATAATTAAAATTCCCACAAATCATGTTCAATTAAAAATATATCATTTTTAATTTTATCTGATTCTAGTAATTGATCAATCCCATCTTCTCCTATATAAGCCGCTATAGTCCTATCATTATAAACATTTTCTGTAGCAAAAATATAACTATCAAACATTCTTTTCATAAAAATGTCATCAAATGTTCGTCTCTCTGCTGTGTTAGCTCTATTAAAAACATCTTTTGATGCAAGTATATTTCTTGCTTGAGGAAAGTATATCCATGCAATAGGCTCATCAGCTTCTATATCTCCCAGATTTCTTGCAGAATAAGGACAAATACCTATAATTCTGACATCCATGACGGATCTCTGTCTGTCAAAAAACCAATCTTCTTTAATTAAGAATTTTTTTACAGTACCTGGATCAAACTTTTCTTCTAAAACTTTTTGAACCATTTGGCCTGTTTCAATATCCTCCTGAACAGTTGTATCATATTTTGTTCCAAACTTTTCTTTAGCTTCTTCTGTTGATAATCTAATGTTAAATTCATTATCATCTGACATGGCAGAAACATTAATATTGTAAAGTGTAATAGAACCTTCTTTTAAAATACCATCCATTAAATTTAACATGAGATTTTGGTAATTTCCAATAGGTGTTGTAGGATAATATAAAGGATGATTTATTTTTTGTCTCATATCTACAATTCTCCATACCCTTTTTGTCCACATAACATCAGCCTCTCTCAAATTACAGTATGGTATTGGTTTACGAGTAGGAGTATTTTTCCTTTCGTAAACACCATTTAACGGTGGTGCATCTAATACTTGTGCATAAGAATTTAATTTCAATACAACAAAGCATACAAAGAAACAAATACATTTTAAAAATAAATTTTTCATCCTTTTTATATTTTAGTAAAAAATAACTAAAAATTATTCTATGGTAAATACAATAGTATTTAAAGCTCTTACAGTTCCATCTGGACCTTTTGCTCTAACTTTTTCAAAGATAACTTTTTGTCCTTTAGTAGTTTTTCCCATTAATCCTGACATCTTGTCTGTAAATCTTGCACCTCGTCCAGATTCTGTAGCTACAAGACTTCCTACTTGTAATACCATATCGTAAGAAACAATATCAAACTTAAGGTCAAAATCAAAATTCTCCAATTTTGCAATAACTCCTCCAGCTGCAATAAGTGAATTCTTTTTAAGAGTTCCTTCACTTTTACCTCCAATCATAGCAACAGGATTTGGAACATTTTTTATTCTAAATTCCATTCCTCCCATTGATTTATTTGTACCTCCTACTTTTGCAGATACATTTACCATACATTTTCCTTGAGTTGAAACTCTAACAATATATTCTCCTTTTTGACCACTAGGCCTAATTGTTCCTCCTCCTGTAATTGAAGGGATAATACTCTCTGATGGAACTCCAGGAACTGAAATTGAAACAGGATTATCAACTCCTACATAAAATACATTCATTTTTGTTGGAGAAATAGTTGCTGAAGGACGTGCTACAATATATTCTCCTTTAAATGGATATGCTTTAACAGAACCATCTGGAGCTTTAATTTTAATTAAACCTCCATATTTTCTTTCTCCTTCTCCTGAAGCACCTGCTTGATATTTTCCTACACCTTCAATTGCTTCAACAGGTGTAGGTGTTCCTCCTATTGTTAAATTAACAGTATCAACACTACTTCCTATTACTATTTCAGGATTTTCAGTTGTGCTATATGCAGCAACAAATATATCTGCTTCATATTTATCTCCAGATATAATATAATTGCTTTTTGGAATCACTTTAGCTGCTATTTGGTCAAATTTAAAATCACCAGCATCAATAGATGAATATATTTGTGCAACAATATCAGATTCAGTATTTTTTACATCAGCAATTAACTTGTTTAATATAGCAACATCTGCTGCTAATACCGTATGATAAAAATTAATAAATCCCCATGATTTCATTTGCCCTAATTCTTTATGCATTGCATCGTCTGTAATTATACTCCATTTCACTAATTTTCTATCTTTTTCAGATAGTAATGCGAGCATATTGTCTCTATATTTATCTAGAGCTTCTTTTAATTTGTATGCTTCTCCATCTCCTTGAATTTCATCTTTAGCACCTAATAAAACATTCATAGGAGTGTCATAATTATCTTTTGCCGAAACTAAAGATAACGATAATGTGTCACATATTTTAATGGTTGCTTCATCTTTTTTTCCAAATTCTGTAGCAGCAATTGTTATACTTCTAACTCTTACTATATCTGCAATCATTTCTTCTGAAAGCTTTTTTGCTTTCATAGCTTTCTCAAAATAAGGTTTAACTTTAACTTCATTATTTAAAAGAGCTTTTTGAAAATTATTATAAATAATTCCATTTTTTGCAGAAAAATTTTCTGTTGTCGTCATAATCCCTTCATTAACTATTACAAAGGCATTTAGAATATCTTTTGATACATTTAGTGCTAATAATGCTGTTAACACTAAATACATCATACCAATCATTTTCTGCCTTGGGGTTTCTTTTCCGTGTCCCATAATATATTATAATTTTACTAAATTAACGAAACTATTTTTTTAAATTTAACCTTTAATGCTCATTGCTGTAAGCATGTTACCGTAAACATTATTTAATGCAGCAATGTTTTTATTTAATTTCATTAATTCATCTTTGAATTTTTGAGTATCATCAGAAGTAGACTGTAATGTACTCATAAATTTATTTACACCTTCATTTACTTTATCTGTATTGTCCACTTGAGTTTTTACACTTTTCAATTGTAGTTCATAAACAGAATTTAATGCTTCTAAATTTTTAGAAATAATTTGGATTTGTTTGCCATAAGATTGCCCATCAATTCCTGAAAATTCAATAGCTTTAGCAGATTTCATTAAATCGTCAGTAGCTTGTTTATATGCACTTTTTAAGCCATTTAAAGAAGTTACAGCTTCATTCATATTATTTGCATAACTTTCAGTAGTTTTTAAGTTAAGGTTTGTTACTTCAGAAAATTTCTTAGCGTCATCTGCTGCTTTTGTTAAGCTACTAGCAAATGCATTTGTTACTTCTGTTTCTTTGTTTATTGCTTGAGAGTTTGATAAAAAAGCTTTATCTAATTGTTCCGCTGAAACGGAAGCTTTTTTTATTTTATCTGAAAAATCATTTGTGTCTACAACTACTTTGCTAACATCTCCCATATTTTTAGCATTAACAGATAAATTACTTAATCCTTCTCCTAGACTTTTTATTAATTCAGGTCCAATTTTAGCATCTTCTAACATTTTGTCCAATTCTGCTGTTAATCCTTTTTTATTATCTTTTTTTGCCAATTTATTACCATGTCCAGATTCATCTTCTCTTTCTTCTTCTGGGATTGCTAATTCTGGATAAACTATTGTCCAGTCAACAGCTGCATAATCCTTATGCATAGGTTCAAACGCTGAAAAGAAAAAAATTAAGGCCTCAGTTCCTAGTCCTATTGTTAGCATTATACCTGCACCAGGCCAGTGTTGAATTTTAAATAAAGCCCCAATAATAACTACTGATGCTCCCCAACCGTATAATTTTGCCATGAATTTTTTCCAACCCATACTTTCGGTTAATTCTGTTATTCCCATATTAAAATGTTTTTAAGTTTTAGTTAATAAATTTATTGTAATTTTTTTAATTATAAATATTTGATGCTCCAGGACCATCTTTTTTATCACGTCCAAGATACGTTTGCACACATCTGAACCCAATATAACTTTTCGCAGTATCTTGATATTCATAAGTTCTTGTTCCATTTTGGATATAATATCCAATATCTTTCCACGATCCCCCTCTAATTACTTTTCTTTTAAACACATCTGCTTCAGAATCTTTTGCTTCATAAACATAATCCATATTTAAATCATGAGCAAAATTATATGAAGATTCGTCAAAAGCATTAGATGTCCATTCTGCAACATTTCCAGCCATATCATACAAACCAAAATCATTTGGATGGTAATGAGCAACAACTACAGTTTGAAAACCCCCATCATCTAAATAATTTCCTCTTAAAGGTTTGTAGTTTGCTAAAAAACAACCATTACTATTTCTTATATAAGGACCTCCCCAAGGATATGGACTTAAATCTAATCCACCTCTTGATGCCCATTCCCATTCTGATTCTGTGGGTAACCTAAAATCCTGAACATAAGGATCCTCATTTGCATCTTGAAAAGCATTCATGTATTGCGTTCTCCATATACAAAAAGCCCTAGCTTGTTTCCAATTAACACCAACTACTGGATAATTATCATAAGCAGGATGCCAAAAATACATATTTGCCATTGGCTCATTATAAGAATATGTAAAATCATGAATCCAACATAAAGTATCTGGATAAACATTTATAATATCTGTTCTTATATACAAAGATCTATCTTTATGACTTTTTATTCCAGAACCTAAATCTAAATCTCTTGTAGATTTAGCAGATGCTGCTTTTAAGTCAATCCAATAATATTTAAACATCAATTTTCTTTTATCTAGTTCTTTTCTCCTATAATATCTTTCTTGTTCTGGATAATATAATTCATCAAGAACTTCTCTTCCTTCATCACTTTCCCAATCTATTTCCTCATCCCAATTTAAATAAGGAGGATCTAGCTCTTCTCCATATTGGTTCTCTGTAACAAAATGAGCATCATTACCTGATTCTCCTAATAAATTGTGTGCAATTGAATCTAAAACCCATTGAACAAATTGTCTATATTCATTATTTGTTATTTCTGTTTCATCCATATAAAATGCTTGAACAGAAACTGTTTTTGATTGAGCTGTTATTGCATACGGAGCATCTTGATCACTAGGTCCCATGTTATAACTGCCCATTGGTATAAACAACATTCCGTAAGGATCAGGTTGATAGAACTCAGGTCTTCCCTGTACCCCTATTAATTGTCCCATATCAGAACTTTGACAACCAAATATTAATAATGTTATTAATAATAAAAATAGTTTTTTCATTTACTTCTTTTTAAATTAACCGGTTTAACCGGAGTACTATTTTTGAAACGAATTTAGACATTTTAACGTTTTAATATTAACAATAGTTTCAAAAATTACAAGAATCTAACATTTCTATTACTTTCAATAACCGCATCTTTCTGAATTTTAAAGCAATAACCTAGCATTATTTCATGTGATCCAGAACTTCTGCCATTCTTACCCATTGCTGATGTTGTTATATCATAAGAATAACCAAATCGGAAATCTTTATAATTTATACCAATTAAAACAACTGCAGCATCTGTTGTTCTATAACCAATACCTCCCCAAAATTTCTTATTGTATTCAACTAAAAGGTTTAAATCTATTTGTGTTGACGTTGCATCTGATTTTATAAAAAATGATGGTTCTAATTCAAATGAAGGATTTGATGGTAGTGCATAATTATATCCTGCTGTAACATAATAATGTCTTTTTAATGATATTTCTGCTTTTCCAAAATCCCCTTTATTTTCGATTAATTGTGAAGATGAAAGACCAAAATATATTTTGTTAGGGATACTATAATATACTCCAAATCCTAAATCTGTAAGCATATCTTTTTGACTTCCTTTAGTAGAAAGTAAAGGATCATCTAACTCTATAGGTTTAAACTTATCAAAATCTACAGATTTATTTAAAAATCCAACTTGTAAACCTATACCTAGGTTACCTGTCCATAAATTCGCAAGTCTATAAGCATAAGATAATTTTACACCAAGATTTTTTTCAAAACCTAATTTATCACTCATTATACCAAGACCTAAGCCTCCTTTTAGTAATTTTACAGGCCCGTGAGCTGTAATCATCATCGTTTCAGGAGCTCCTTTATTTCCATCAATATCTTTAAATCCAACCCATTGTTGTCTATATAGGGCTGTAGCACAAATAGAATTAGTACTTCCTGCAACGCCAGGATTAATTGCCATTTGATTAAACATATTTTGACTAAATTGTGCTTCTTGTTGGGCTAAAGAACAGTAGCTTATAAGCATAGAACTAACAATAAGTGTAAATATTTTTCTCATATTCATAAATTATTAAAAATTAAATCATTAGATATAAAAATAAACTTTTATTCTAAAGTTGACATTTTACATTAATTAAGGTGCAATATTAATAACAATTTTTTAATAAAAAAATAGTTTTTAATATTTTTTTAAAAATTATTATATAAATTTATTTTTTCTATATCAGTTTTATGGTCTAAAATAACATCCGATGTATTTATGTTTAGCAATTCCTTAGCCTTACCCCTTATGTTTACGACAGGCAATAATTCTTCGTATTCTTCTTTTGTTATATATTCTTTCGAGAACATTTTCTTAGATATAAATTTATAATAATCCACCATAAATGGTCTTAAAAAACCATTTTTATCAAAATAATATTTAAAATTCTTAGGATTTGGAACAATACATGCTAAAAAAATACCTTCTTTTAAATCAATATTTTGAGGGGTTTTGTTGAAATAATAATCAGCAGCTTCGCTTACCCCGTAAATGTTAGGACCCCATTCTATTATGTTAAAATAAACTTCAAGCATTCTTTTTTTATTTGTTATATTATTGTTTTCTATTAACCAAACGATTAATGCCTCTTCTAATTTTCTAACAATAGTTTTATTTCTATTTAAAAAAACGTTTTTTACTAATTGCATACTTATTGTACTGCCACCTCTTGCAAATCTTTTTTCTTTTATGTTTTTTATAATTGATAATCTAAAAGCTTCTTCATTAAATCCTCTATGCCAAAAGAACTGACCATCTTCAGACGTAAGAACGGCATCTAGCAAATATTTCGAAATGTTTTCTAATTTCACATATTTGGGATTGTTATCAGAGACGTCTAGTTCTCTTACTAATTTATCATTTTCATAAACATGATGAACAAACGAACCATTAATTTTATTTATATTACTTTCTCCTAATTTTAGTATTTTAAATTTTTTTGTTTTTACAGTAGAGCTAAACTCTAAGGAATCTAATTTTGCTTGCTCATATTTAAAAAATAATCTATAATTTAGTTCCCCTGAGGTTTCTATACCTCTTAAATTTTGAAAAAGTTCTTTAGGAAATGATGTAAATAAATCCATGGCATTAAAAAAGGGCTTATTAATTGTGAAAACTATAGATTGTTTTGGATATATTTGATAACTTACATAAGGGTTAAATGTTAATTTATTAATTTTTATTTCTGAAGTACTATCTATTTCTATAGAATTTGCATTTATGTTTGTATTTATGTTTACATTAAGCTCTTTTATAAACACATCTTCCAAAGCAATTCTTTTATGAAAAAAAATAAGGTTGTTAAACTTCATAAAAGCCGAAATATTTAACACATCTTTATCATAACTATTTTTATGAAAATTGATATTTAAAGTATCAAAAGAAAATTTTAAATTGTATTTTTCTTGTAAATAAGGAAAATATTTTTTTGAAACTTCTTTTTTGTCATCAGAATATATGCTGAAGCACAAATTATTATCATCATTTATAATTTTACCTTTAATAAGTAATTCTGTAGAATTGTTTTTTGATGAAATGTTTATTTTGGAGTATATATTGTGGTTTTTAATTGAAAAAAAACTACTATATACATTAAGAAAAAGTGAGTCTTGTTTTAGATTTATATTGCTATTAACTAAAGATACATATTCTGGAGTGTTGTAAAAAAAAGTTTTTACAACTTGATTTACAAAATAAGCATAGTCTGTATTTTGCAAATATTGTTTTGGTTGTTCTTCTGTTTTAGGTTTGAAAAAAAAATCAAAATTGTTATCTTTATGTGTTTTTATAATATAAAAAGAAAGATTCTCTGTTTCAAATAATTTAATTTGAGGGTTCAGTAACAAAATACTAAAAAAATCAAATTCTAATTTAATTTTCTTTATATCTAAAAGATTGTACTTTCCATAAGATCTAATATTTAAATTTTCTAAAAATATAGTATTTAATCCTATAAATTTACAATTCCTGAATTTTATTTTTATAGGATATTTGTTTTCAATTTTATTAATTGATTGACTAAAGTAATATTTAAAAATTCTATTTTTAAATATAAAAATACCAATGAATGATAAGCATAATATAAGTAGAAGTAAAATTATTATTCTTATTAATCTTTGTTTTCTTTTTCGCTTAGATATTTTTCTGTAGTAGTAGTCTTTGTAATACAATTCTTTTTATTTTTTTTGCAAAAATACTTAAAATAACAAATTAAAAAAAAAGAGAGTATGAAAATACTCTCTTTCTCTTTAATTAATTCTAAACTATATTAAAGTTTAATATGATTTAGAAATCCTTATTTAATTGTTCTACATAATCCATTAATTTTTCAAATTTGTCATATTTGACTCTGTAGAAAATTTGTTTTCCTTTTCTTGTTGATGCTAATACTCCCGCGTCTTTTAATGCTTTTAAATGATGCGAAACAATAGCTTGTGACAAGTTAATTGTTTTGTAAATGTCAGTTACAGAAAGAGTGTCTTTCTCACTTAATAATCGAATAATCTCAACTCTTGTTGGATTTGCGACAGTTTTTAGCTTGCCAATTAGCCTTTCTATTTTGGCAATATCTAATTTTTGCATATCATACATAGCTTTTTCTTTTTTTAATTTATTAATAAATATTGAAACTTTTACTTTACAAAGATCTTAAATAAACAAATAACTTCTATAAAAATATTTCGTAATTTAATTACGAGTTTTAATCAACACAATAATTAATTATCTATTATTTAAAATTAATTTACTCTGCAAAAATACATTTATTTTTTAATAAAACAAAATTATTTTTCTTTACATTAAATAATATTTTTTATAAAAATTCTGTTACCCTTTTGTAATCCTTTTAAAATATGGATGTTTGTGTAAATTATTTTTGTAAGAGAAAAAGAGAACATGATATATTTAACTTTTTTTTAATAGATTGTATTTTTAAGTTTATCTATAAATATTTTAATTAAATAATTGCCATTATTAACAATTTAAAGCAAGTGATTATGTGTTCATGAGAAAGAGTTGCGCGTTGATCAAATAATTTTACAATATTTTTTTTATTTATATTACAATAATTTAGACAATTTTTATATAACAATAAAAATTAACAGCAATTATATCTAAAGTATCATTATTATATAATTTCAGTAATTGTTAATATTCAAAACCTAATTTGAGACCGTTGTAATAATCACGATTCAATAATTTTGTTATTAAATCTCACTATTTTTTTAGATT
>MEOD01000041.1 GCA_001768555.1 Bacteroidetes bacterium GWF2_29_10 | reverse complement strand
TATATATTAGGCTGTTTATTGATCAAAAACAAAATGATGATAATAAATTACTTAAACGCTTAGCTTGACGGCTATGACATGAAAGGTACATGAAAGGTACATGAAAGGTACTATAACAGTACATAAAAGGTACTATAAAGGTGTCTCGTCCTAAAATAGGTTTACACATAAAATTTAGAATTATGAAAAAAAGCTGTAAACTCATTTTAGGATTATCTAAATAGAAACGTGTGTTAGATTATTATTTTTTTAACATTTATATATCGCGCTTATTGTCAGCGTTTTAGTAAGCAAAGTAGGTTTATGGTAACTTTAGTGTGACTTTAAGGTAAAGTAAAGGCGAAGTAATAGAATATAACGCAGTGAAAATTAACAAGTTAAGTATATTCATTTAATGTACTGAATATGAAGTTGTTGTAAAATTGCAAAAGATTAATAATAATAAAAAGTGATTTTTAATATTATATTTGCAATTAGATGTCAATTTTGGTAATATCTGGAATTATAGAAAAATCATCACACGAAACTATTGTTATGTTAGTTTTACAAATGAATAAAAGAATTTGGTTTGAAAAAATTTGGTACAAAACTCTAAACTTTAAATCAAGTGCATCCTAATGGACAATTTGGGTTTAATTGATTATTTTTTTACATTTTGCCTTGCAACGATCTTATATTATTAACGATTTTGGACTCTAATTGGTATTGTTTACAACATACTTTAACGCAAACACTAATTCCTAATTTTTACACATTCACATTTCCTTTTTTTTCTTTTATTCGAAGAATTGAAAAATATATTGTATAATTGCACATTATTTTACAAAATAAATAAGAACTACATTTATTCATGAAGAAGTACTTAACAATCATTTGTTTTTTTGTTTTTGTCATTTTTATTGTTCAATGCAAAAAGGACGACAATTTAAACAAAACAAAAATTGCTAGCAAAGCAATATTAAAAAGTATTTCAATCAAATCTCTTAATTTAAGAAACTTGTCAAATGATCAGTGGGATATCACTAATGGTCCTGAAATTTACATAAAAATAACTAACGATACAGGGTATGTTTATTATCAAAGCAGTGTTATTGAAAATGATGTTGACATAAATGACTTACCCATAAACCATACATTTGATAAAACCTTAGCTTTTGAAAATTTTGCAGAAAATCTATATGTTGAAGTATGGGATTATGATAACGACACTACTTCCGAACAAATTGATTGGTGTAAATTAAACTTCAGTAATTATATAAACACTCTCCCTTCAACAATAAATCTAACAAACAAAAATTCAGACTCACAATTTGATTTGAATATTGAGTGGGAATAAGAAAAACATAAAATCCTCGCAATAACTCTCGAAGAAACATTTTATTAAATAAAATCTTGCATAAAAATCAGATAGTAGTGATTAATTTTGTTATTTTGTAATAATTTAAATTTAATACAGCACAATGAAAGTTTTATTTATTGACACAGCGCACAATTACTTAGCAGAATCTCTCTCAAAAGATGGAATTCAATGCCATTCATTACTCTTAGAAACAAAAGAAGAAATCGAAAATATAATAGAAAATTATGAAGGCATTATTATTAGAAGCAGAATCAAAATTGACAAACAATTTATAGATAAAGCAACAAAACTACGCTTCATTGCTAGAGTTGGTGCAGGAATGGAAAACATTGATGAATCATATGCAAAAAGTAAAGGTATTGAATGTTTAAACTCCCCTGAAGGAAATCGGGACGCTGTTGGAGAACATGCCATAGGAATGCTTTTAAGTCTATTCAATAATATGTGTAGGGCAAATAGTGAAGTGAAAAATAATATTTGGAAAAGAGAACCAAATAGAGGCGTTGAGCTTTCCGAAAAAACAGTAGGAATAATTGGTTATGGAAATATGGGGAGCTCTTTTGCAAAAAAACTATCAGGCTTTGACGTTGAGGTTATCTCTTATGATAAATACAAATTTAATTATTCAGATAAATACACCAAAGAAGTGCAACTTTATGATATATTCAAATATTCAGACATTGTAAGTTTTCACGTACCACTAACTCCAGAAACAAAATACATGCTAAATGATGCATTTATAAGCCAATTTTCCAAAAACATATATTTAATCAACACTTCTAGAGGAAAAGTTGCAAGTACAAATGCAATTGTAAATGCAATGAAAAAAGGAAAAGTGTTGGGAGTTGCACTTGATGTATTAGAGTACGAAGCTAGTTCTTTTGAAAAATTAAACAATGAAGATTTAGCAACATGGGAATTCCTTGTAAAATCAGATAACGTAATCCTAAGCCCTCACATTGCAGGTTGGACTCATGAGTCTAACTTAAAACATGCAAAAATATTACACAAAAAAATACAAAGTTTATTATTTTAAACTATTTTTGTATTGCTTGGTTGTGTTTTTTAATTAATTTACAGATTAAACTTGAAAAATGAATGAGAAAATATTAAAAGCCTTAATTCGCCTTTTTGCTATTATAGCAAATGTTACCGTTGATGGGGTTTCAGATAAATCTCTAACAATAGTTTCAAACTACTTAAATAATCTTCTAAATAAAGAACTCGCAGATGATTATTTAAACTTGTTTTATGATTATATTAAAGAACATCACAAAGATGTTTTAGATCCAAATAAAAAGAAAAAAAAACGATCTGCATTTAATTCTATAAAAGTATTATCCATTTGCAATGAAATAAATGAAGAGCTGGAACAACATCAAAAAATGTTTGTTTTAATTCAATTACTGGAATTCATAAAATATGGACAGGCAATTACTGATGATGAAATAGATTTTGTTAAAACAGTTGCAGATATGTTCCGAGTTTCAAATGAAGAATACAGTAATCTGCAAAACTTTATTATTGATAATGACAAAGAAGTTACTTATAAAGATAAATTACTTGTAATAAGTGGCTTTGTTGATCAGCAAAATCAATCAAACCGATACATATATGCAGATAAATTTTGTGGTTCTGTTTATATATTGCATATAGAAAGCACAAACACATACTTGCTAAACTATTTTGGAGATGATAACATATACATGAACAGTCAAAGAGTTGTTCCTGAAAAAATATATGTAATTGATCAAGGTGCCACAATTAGAGGAAAACGCTTAAAATCTATTTTTTATAGTGATATTTCTGGAAAATTCTTAAATGATAGTTTTAAGCAAAAAATTATTTTAACAGCTAAAGATGTTGAATTCAAATTTAGAAATAGTGATAACGGAATTCATCAATTTAATTTTAGTGAAGAGACTGGAAAACTTGTAGGAATAATGGGTGGTTCTGGTGCTGGTAAGTCTACATTAATGAATATTTTAAATGGAAGTTTTCAACCAACTTCTGGAAATGTTTATATTAATGGATATGATATTTACAAAGAGCGAAACAAAATACAAGGAGTTATTGGATATGTGCCTCAAGATGATATGCTTTTAGAAGATTTAACTGTTTATCAAAACTTGTTTTATAATGCGCGATTGTGTTTTGGTAATATGGATGACAAACAAATCCATTCAAAAGTAATAAAAACTCTTTATAATCTTGACTTGATAGATGTTCGAAATTTGAAGGTAGGAAATAGTATTAACAAATATATTAGTGGAGGACAACGAAAAAGATTAAACATAGCTTTAGAATTAATCAGAGAACCTGCAATACTTTTTGCTGATGAGCCTACTTCCGGACTATCTTCTATGGACTCCGAAATGGTTATAGACCTATTAAAGGAACAAGCAAACAAAGGTAAGTTAGTATTAATAAATATTCATCAGCCATCTTCTGACTTATACAAACTATTTGATAAAATAATATTCTTAGACAAAGGAGGATTTCCTATATACTATGGAAACCCTATTGAAGCTGTTTCTTATTTTAAAAAATTAAGCAATTTTGCAAATTATGATGAAAATCAATGTTTAACTTGTGGAAATGTAAACTCTGAACAAATATTAGAAATTATTGAAACTAAAATCGTAAACGAATATGGCAAACCTACCAAAAATAGAAAAAAAACACCAAAAGAGTGGTGGGGTTTTTATAAAGAGAATATAGATAAACATATTGTAAAAAATACATCTAAACTAAAAATACCAGAGTCAAATTTTAAAATGCCTAGATATTATAAGCAATTATCTACATTTATAACAAGGGATGTTTTATCTAAATACTCAAACAAGCAATATTTACTAATAAGTCTTTTAGAAACACCTCTTTTAGCAATAATACTTGGTTATTTCACTAAATACATTAGTGGAGATGTTAATGATCCTAATTTATATGTGTTTGCAGAGAATGAAAATTTACCTGCATATTTATTTATGTCTGTTATTGTTGCATTATTTATCGGAATGTCAATTAGTGCTGAAGAAATAATAAAGGATAAAAAAATACTTAAACGAGAATCTTATTTACATCTAAGTTACAAAGCTTATTTAAATTCAAAGATAATTATATTGTTTGCATTATCTGCATTTCAAACTTTTTCCTTTGTTCTAATCGGAAATTATATATTGGAAATAAAAGACATGAATTTCTATTATTGGATATTACTATTTACAACTTCTTGCTTTGCTAATATGTTGGGTTTAAATATTTCAGCTTCTCTAAATTCGGTTATAACTATATATATACTAATTCCATTTATTCTTGTGCCTCAATTGTTATTTAGTGGAGTAATTGTAAAATATGACAAATTGCATTCATCTATAAAATCAGATAAATATGTACCTTTTATTGGAGATATAATGACTTCACGTTGGGCTTATGAAGCATTAGCTGTAAAACAGTTCAAGGATAATGGATTTCAAAAAAACTTCTTTGATATAGAAAAAAAATTAAGCATAAATTCATATAATGCTAACTTCCTGTTACCTCAATTAATTACAAAAACAGAATATATCTATGCGAACAAAACAAATGATAATATTTGGAAAAACGAAATATTAAAAGAATTAAATAAAATTACACCTTTCAGCAAAACTTATAATATAAGTTTCTTTAATGATTATGATAATTCAATTTCTGAATTAAATAACATTAGGGATTATTATAATAAAGAATACAATAAAAATAATAAAGAAAAAGATTATATTTATAATCAACTTATAAATAAGTTACAAAAAAATAATAGTGATTTTTCAAAACTTAAAAATACATATTACAATAATAGTATTGCAGATTTAGTACTTAATAAAAATGAAATAGATAAAATAAAAGAAACCTCGGAAGGTTTTATACAACTAAAAGATCCTGTATACAAAACTCCAGATTCAAAGTATGGACGAGCACATTTTTATAGTTCAGTTAAAAGATTTGGGAATTTAGAAATTGACACATTTATTTTCAATCTCATGTTTATATGGTTGACAACATTATTACTATATATAACTCTTTGCTTTGATATTTTCAATAAGATATCAAAGAAAATAAACCAAATTTGAATAATGTTTGTTTATTATTTATTTTGTTCCTGTAAATTTAAGAAGTAACGCAAGCTTTTTTATTAAAATCTTTAATAAATTTGTGTAAGAAAGTACGTGTTAATTTTTTTTAAGAATGTTTTTTTTAATAAAAATTTGTACATTTGGAGATTCAAATTTTTGTAAATGTAAATACGTGTCAATATGCTTAAATTTATAATAAATATTTTTCTTTTTTTTCTTATTTTTATTGGAGCTTTTGCTCAGAAAAATGTAGGAATTGGAACTTCAACTCCTGACCCAAGTGCTATACTTGATGTTAGTGCTGTTGATAAAGGGATCTTAATTCCTCGTGTAACTACAAATCAAAGAAATCTAATTAATGCACCTCAAAAAGGGTTATTGGTATATGACTTAAATTTTAAACAATTTTGGTATTTTGATAGTTTGCAATGGGTACCTATAAATGGTAGTGGAGGTGCTGCTTCTACTGGTCCTACTGGTCCTACTGGTGCTACAGGAACATCTGGTATTGCAGGTCCTACTGGTGCTACTGGTATACAAGGAATCCCAGGTATTACGGGGCCTACAGGTGCCACTGGTGCTGCTTCTATTATTCCAGGACCGCAAGGAATTACTGGCCCTACAGGAGCTACAGGAGTTACTGGTGCAACAGGAATTCAAGGAATTCAAGGAGTTACTGGTGCAACAGGAATTCAAGGAGCTATTGGTTTGCAGGGTGTTATTGGACCTACAGGTCCAACGGGAACTAAAGGGGAAAAAGGAAGCACTGGTGATATTGGTCCACAAGGAATTGCCGGTCCTACTGGAGTGCAAGGTTCTACAGGGATAAAAGGTGATATTGGTCCTACAGGCTCTGTTGGAGCTACAGGACTCGTTGGGCCAGTCGGTCCAATGGGACTAAAAGGAGATAAAGGTGAAAAAGGGGACAAGGGTGACGTTGGAATTATTGGAGTTACTGGAGCAAAGGGAGCAACTGGTGATGTTGGACCTACAGGCGCTGTTGGTGTAACAGGCCCTCAGGGAATTACAGGTGCAACTGGAGTTACTGGAGCTGTGGGGGCAAAAGGAGCAACAGGTCCTACTGGTATTATAGGTCCTCAGGGAATACAAGGAATTGTCGGTCCTACTGGAGTGCAAGGTCCTACAGGAGTACAAGGAGCAACAGGAGCCACTTCAACTATTCCTGGCCCTACTGGTTTGCAGGGAGCTATTGGAGCTACTGGTCCAACGGGTGCTCAAGGTGTTGTTGGCCCTACTGGAATACAAGGACCAACTGGACTTATTGGATCAACTGGAATACAAGGAGCAACTGGTGCTATTGGACCAACTGGAATACAAGGACCAACTGGTCTTCAGGGGCCTAAAGGAGATAAAGGTGATCAAGGAGATAAGGGGGATAAGGGAGATAAAGGAGATAGTCCTGCTCATGAGTGGAGCCCTACAGATCCTACATTTATAAGTTTTCAAAATCCAGATGGAACTAATGGACCATATGTTGATTTAAAAGGAGCAACTGGTGCTACTGGACCTACAGGTGCTACAGGTGCGGCTTCAACTATACCTGGTCCTATTGGCCCTACTGGGTTGCAAGGTGTGCAAGGGATAACAGGAGCTACTGGAGCAGCTTCTACAGTTGCAGGTCCAACAGGCCCAACAGGTGCTCAGGGAATACAAGGGATAACAGGAGCTACTGGAGCAGCTTCTACAGTAGCAGGTCCAACAGGCCCTCAGGGAATACAAGGTATTACAGGTGTTACAGGAGCAGCTTCTACAGTTGCGGGTCCGACAGGTCCAACAGGAGCAACAGGTGCTACTGGCTCTATTGGTCCAACCGGAGCAGCTTCTACAGTTGCAGGTCCAACAGGTGTTCAGGGTGCGCAAGGGGCTACAGGTACTACTGGGGCAAAAGGGGATAAAGGTGATGCTGGAGCTACAGGAGCAACAGGAGCAACAGGTGCGAAAGGTGCTACAGGCGCAAATGGTGCAGTAGGTGCTACAGGACCTACTGGTCTTCAGGGTGCAAAAGGAGATAAAGGTGATGCTGGAGTTACAGGCCCTACTGGTTCTAATGGAGCCGTAGGAGCAACAGGAGCCATAGGAGCAACAGGCCCAACAGGTCCTTCAACAATGGGTGCTTTTCTTACGGCAGGCAATGGTTTGTCAGGAACAGCTTTTAATGGATCGACGGCACAAACATGGACTGCAAATTTTGCAGGATCAGGTTCTGCAAATACAGTTTCTAGAAGTGATCATGGGCATGCTCAACTTCACAATCGTTTGCATACGATGACTTCTACTTCTGATCATACTGCTAGTAATTGGAGCATGTTTTACTCTAATGGTTCTGGGCAAGTAAATGAATTAGCTTTAGCTACGGCTGGTTATGTGCTTACTTCTAATGGAACTTCTGCCGCTCCTACTTTTACAGATTATTCAGGTAAATTTTGGAAGATTAATGGAAATACTGGAACTAATCCAGGTGTTGATTTTATTGGAACAACAGATGGTTCAAGGTTTGTTTTTAAAACGAATAATAACCAAAGAATGGTAATTACATCAGGAGGCTTTGTCGGAATTGGAACGATGAATGCTTGTGAAGAGAGATTCCAAATTGGAGATAGAACAAGTGATAGTCTTGTTGGAGGTGTTGCACATCATTGGAATACTTGGTCGGATATTAGGTTGAAAAAGAATTTAGTTAAAATAGATAATCCTATATTAAAATTATCCCAAATTAATGGGTATTATTATAATTATCTTGTTCCTGATGGTCAAAAAGAAGTAGGAGTTGTTGCTCAAGAAGTAGAAAAAGTATTGCCTGAAATAGTTAGAACAGATTCAAAAGGTTACAAATCTTTAGATTATAGTAAATTAACCCCATTATTAATTGAAGCAATAAAAGAGCAACAAAAACAAATAGAGGAGATGAAGAAAGAAATAGAAGAATTGAAAAAGAAGTAAGTTATAACTCCTTGATTTTAATTTTAGATAAAATTTCAATCTATATTAATAAATAATAGTTAATAAATTTAACTATTAGTTATTTTATTGTAGTTTATTTTTAATCAATGATATACTCAATAATAAAAAATTGTATGAAAATAATATTTAACACTTCTTTAATATAAATCAATTTAATTATTATCTTAGCAAAAAGATTGAATAATGAACAGAAGAGTATTTTTAATAATTGTTGTGATGCTTTTATGCGTCAATAATATAGTTTCCCAGAATATATTATACAAAACATTGGAAGCTAATATAGATAGCTTAAAGGAAAAGTTTCAAATAATAAACAATCCTAATGTCCCTATTATATATAAAGATGAGGCAAATATTTACATAATAAATAAGCTAGAGAATATTTTAAAATCTCCCATGAGTATAGATTTAAAGTTTGATTCTTTAAAGTATTTATCTGTTTTAAAAGCGGATAATTCTTTACTGAAAATATATACTTGGCAAGTGATTGGCAAAGATAGAGCAAAATACTATGGTTTTATTCAGACAGTAAATAAAAGAAATAAAATAACTTTAACTAAATTGAATGATGAATCAGAGTACAATTCAAAAGATGCAGATAAGCAATTGTTTGATAATGACAATTGGTATGGAGCTTTATATTATAAGTTAATTACATTTAAAATCAAGAAATCAAATCCATATTATATACTCTTAGGAATTAATGTGAACGATAAAATAACCAACAAAAAGATTATAGAAACATTATCTTTTTCAAAAAAAAACAAGCCTGTATTTGGGGCTGATCTTTTTAAAATAGAAAGTGTTAAACAAAAAAGAATAATATTTGAATATTCTGATTTTGTTACAATGTCTCTTCGTTTTGATGAGAAACTTAAAGCTATAGTTTTTGATCATTTATCCCCATCAGACCCTTCTCTAAAAGGGAAATACATGTATTATGGTCCAGATTTTTCGTATGATGCTTTTATTATTAAAAAGAAAAAATGGGTTTTATTTGAAAATATTAATCCGAAAAATCCTAAACAATTCGATGTAAAGATAAAAAGAACCCCAGAAATGCAATTAAAAAAAACAGACAATAAAAAGTAAAAGCTTTTGTAACTATTGTGTCACTTTTTCTTAATTAATTGAAAAATAAAAAATATGGTACTGATTTTGCATTACTAAATACTTAAATTTGTGAATTAATTATTAATTAAAAATTTATTTTATGAAAACAGATATTGATATTGCACGTGAAGTAAAGTTAAAACATATAACAGAAATTGCAAAAAATATAGGAATAGCTTATGATGATCTTGAGCTGTATGGAAAATTTAAAGCAAAAATACCTTTAAAATATATAGATAGAGAGAAGGGAAAGAGTTCAACCTTAATATTAGTGTCGGCAATTTCTCCAACTCCTGCAGGAGAAGGGAAAACAACAGTTTCAATAGGATTGTCACAAGCATTAAATAGAGTAGGTAAGAAAACAACAGTTGTTTTGCGAGAACCTTCATTAGGTCCTGTTTTTGGGATTAAAGGAGGAGCTGCTGGTGGTGGTTATTCTCAAGTATTGCCGATGGAGGATATTAATTTACATTTTACAGGAGATTTTGCAGCAATAGAAAAGGCTCATAATCTTCTTGCTGCTATAATAGATAATAATATTCAAAATAAGAAGAATAATGTAAAGCTAGATCCGCGAACGGTTACATGGAAAAGGGTAATGGATATGAATGATCGTTCTTTGAGAAAAGTAATAGTAGGTCTTGGAGGAACAATGTCTGGAGTACCAAGAGAAACAGGTTTTGATATTACATCTGCATCGGAAGTTATGGCTACATTGTGTTTGGCAGAGGATTTAAACGACTTAAAAGCAAAACTAGGAAATATTTTTATAGGGTACACTTATGACAAACAACCTATTTATGCAAAAGATTTAAAAGCAAATGGAGCAATGGCTGCTCTATTAAAAGATGCAATAAAACCTAATTTGGTTCAAACATTAGAGGGTGGTTCTGCGATAATACATGGAGGTCCTTTTGCAAATATTGCACAAGGAACAAATTCTGTTATTGCAACACGAATGGGGTTGTCCCTTTCGGATTATGTTGTAACTGAAGCAGGATTTGGATTTGATTTAGGAGCAGAAAAGTTTTTTGATATAAAATGTGGATATTCAGGTCTTTCTCCTAAGGTTGTAGTTCTTGTTGCAACAGTTAGGGCTTTGAAATATCATGGAGGGGCAGATTTGAAGACAATAAAAGAGCCTAATCCAGAATTATTAAAAAAGGGTTTGGCAAATCTAGAGAAACATATAGAAAACATAAAGCAGTTTAATATTTGCGCTGTTGTTGCCGTAAATCGTTTTGAAACAGATACTGATGAGGAGATAAACATTGTAAAAGAAAAATGTAGAAGCATGGGAATAAAAGCTCATGATGTTAAAGTCTGGGCGGAAGGAGGGGCTGGAGCTATAGAATTGGCAGAGGAAGTTGTAAAAGTAGCAGACCGATGTTTATGTCATTTTACACCGATGTATGATTGGGAATGGACAGTTGAAAGAAAAATAGAAACTATTGCAAAGAAAGTGTATGGAGCCGAAGCTATTGATTTTACAGCAAAAGCTAAGTCTGATTTAAAGAAAATTTATAATTTAAAGCTTGACAAATTACCTATTTGTATTGCTAAAACACAAAAGTCTTTATCCGATAATCCTGAATTATTAGGTCGTCCTAAAGATTTTATTGTTACTGTGAGAGAAATAGAGATTGCTTCTGGTGCGGGTTTTTTGATTCCAATTACGGGAGAAATAATGCGAATGCCAGGATTGCCTGAAACGCCTGCTTCAGAAAATATTGATATTGACTCTGAGGGTAATATTATCGGTTTGCTATAATATAGATTATGCAAGCAAATAAAGGCTTTTTTCGTAATTTTTATATTTGCTAATGCATAATAGTAAATCTAATTAATCCTATTAATGAATTTACTTTTTTACTATTTGCTCCTGTATTAATTATATATTGTAAATCAGGTTGAATGGAAAATATTGAGCTTAGTTGAAGATTGTATGATAATTCAATTGCAGTTTCGTTAGATGTAAATTCATTATTTGCTTTTTGTAGCTTTTTGTTTATATAAGTTGAAGCTATTGCTATTCCTAAGTTATTGTCAAATTTATTAGTAAAAATATTAGAATAATGTAATCCCATTGCCCCAAAATAATTCACCATGTTAATCTTTTGATCAGCATATCCTAATTTAACAAAAATATTTAACTTATTTGTCTTTTGGGATGTATTTGTTTTGTTTATTATCGCTTGGTCTGCAATTATGTAAAATCCATTATTTCCTAAATAGGTTTTATTTATATCTGTTATAGAATTAAACCTACTAGAATGATAGAATGCTCCTAATTTATATTGTCCTCTTAATTTATTATTGAAATTAGTATTAACTATAAAATCTGCAATATATATAAAGCCATTGCTTTTATCTAATACCCAATTAGTGTTGTATGGATTATTAGTTTCGTCGCCAGGATTTCCATTATAAGCAGCAGTCTGAATTGAATATTTGTCATTTAAATTATATTGCAAGATAAGGCCTAGTGTTGTAATTGGAAAAATGGAAACAGGAAAGTTGTAAGATACGCTATGCATAACACCAAAAGAGCTATTAATAAAAAAACTGGCAGATTCAGAGTTGCAAAATATAGAATTTAAATCATGTTGTCCAATTGTTACAGTAAAATTATTAATGTTATGCTTATACCATAGTTGTAACAATCTTGTTGCACTGATTGCTTCTATATTGTCAAAAGTTTGAATATCTTTAACAAATTCTTCAGAAGGTTGATTTCCATGATTGTTTATTATATGTACATGCATTAATCCATTTTTCCACAACTTCGCTTCTCGTGTATCTAAACTAATAGCCATATCTATTTGTCCTAAATATGCAGAGCTAGTTTTTAATCCTTTAAAACAATGAACTACATCACCTCTATACATTGTTTCTAAAGAAAAAGCAGAATCATTTAATTGAGCAGAAAGATATAAACTGGAAGCAACTAGAAATATAAATACAATTAGTATTCGCATTCTCTACCAATTATCATCTTTTTTCACATCCTTAGGCAGCATTCCTTTTTTTAAACTTTCAACAACTTCTTTCATTTTTGTGTCAACTTGTATTAGATAGTTGTCATATTTAACATTATAAGAAGGGGCGTTTTTATCAGCCCACTTTTCAATAGGAAAAGATGATGTTTGTTTCCAGCTAATATTTGTTATAGTATATTTGTACCGACCATCTTTGAAGTTGAAAGTTATGTCATAACCAACAAGCCCTGCATCAGTTTTTAATCCTTTACTATCTATATCATATATTTTAAAGCGATGCGCTCCTTCTACTAATCCTTCTATTTTTACTAATTTTTTTGCTACATTAGCAACATTTTTGTAAAAAGAATTAAACCAACTAATGCACCTGTCATACAATTCATCTTTAGTTCCTTCTACACTAACTACTTCGGTATAAATAAATTTTTTAGTTTCAACATCTCTTTTAATATCAGGAACACTTTGAGTAAAGCCATTATTGACAGCTCCTATTATTATAAAAATAATAAATATAATACTTTTAATATTAAAACTTTGTTTCAAGTTAAAATTTGATAATTTAATATTAAAACCTTCTTTATGAAGTTTTTTTGATAAATGTTTTTTCATAATGATTTAAGTGATTAATTTGATTTTACAAACTTAAAAAAAAAAACTTAAAAACTATTATTTATCCAAATAAATAAAAAAAATACAAATTTTTCTTAATAAACTATTATTAATAATTTTTTTTTTGACTTATATTTTTAGTAGATAAACAGATAAAAGTTAGCAAAACTATTAAACCTATAAAAAAAATGTGAAATGTTTTTACTTCTAATCATCTCGCTAATGATAGTTTAAATAGGTGAAAACAATGTAAGATGACTAAAATTTAGTAATTATATTTTCATGTATTCTAAAGCATAATAAACAACAAAAGCAGGCCATACAAAAGCTTTAAATAAACCAAGTACTCCCATCCAAAACCCAGTTGCATTAGAAATAAAATAAATAGCAGCTCCAATAAGTCCTAAAGCATAAAAAGCACTTTCGTGAGCTTTTTCATGAATTTTCTCTTTCATATTATCTTTAATTTTATTATGTAAATAGTTTAAAACAACAAATATAACCTTTAATTTTTAATTATCAATATCTTATTTAATTTTTTTTCAACTTTAATTGATTAATGGATTTGCTTATAAAAAATGGCTGTATATTTGGCAAAGAATTTATATTTAAAAATATCTGATGCAATTTGCTCCAATAATTTTATTTGTTTATAATCGACCAGAGCATACTCGTTTGACGATAGAGGCATTGCAAAAAAATAAGCTTGCATCGGAAAGCATTCTTTATATATTTTGTGATGGATTAAAAACAAAAGATAACAAATCTGAAGCATTACATAATGATGTTAAAAGGATAATTAATTCAATAAAAGGTTTTAAAGATTTAATTATTAAAGAGAGGAATGCAAACTATGGTTTAGCAAAATCAATAGTAGATGGAGTTTCTTATGTTTTAAACATACACGGTAAAGCAATAGTATTGGAGGATGATTTAATAACATCAGAATATTTTCTACAATTTATGAATGATAGTTTAAATGTTTATGATGGTTGTGATAATATTTATTCAGTTCAAGGATATATGTTCCCAATAGAAACAAATAGAAAAAATGAGTTACTTCTTCCATTTACTTCAACTTGGGGGTGGGGAACCTGGAAAAGCAAGTGGGAGTATTTGGAACTAGATTTGGCAGAAAAAGAGGTGATAAGGAATAGTAAATACTTAAAAGAACGTTTTAATTTGGGTGATTATAGTTATAGTGACATGTTGACATTTGAGAATAACTCTTGGGGTATAAAATGGTATTATAGTGTTTTTAGGCGGAATGGTTTATGTGTTTTTCCTCCTAGAACATTAATAAAAAATGTGGGTTTTGATAATAGTGGTACTAATTGCAATGAAGATACTTCATTTAATTTGCAAAAGCTATTTAATTATAAAACAGATGTGATAAAGCAGGAGTTTTTAGACATAGAAGTTTTAGATAAAATAGAAAATTATTTTACAATGAAAAAGAAGTCAATTTTAAAAAGGATTTTAGAAAAAATATTTAAATAATGAACTTAGCCCCAGTCATAGTATTTGTATATAATAGGCCTAATCATGCTTCCCAGACTTTGGAAGCTTTGTCAAAAAATTATTTGGCAAACGAAACTAAGTTATATATATATTCTGATGGTGTAAAAAATAATAGTAGTTATCAAGATGAAAAAAAAATAGAAGAAGTTCGATGTGTTATAAAAAGTAAGCAATGGTGTCGTGAAGTTGAAATTATAGAAAGAGATTCTAATAAAGGTTTGGATGCTTCTATAATAGAGGGCGTTAGTAATATAATTAATATTCATAAAAAAGTTATTGTTTTAGAGGATGATATAGTAACATCAAAACATTTCTTATCTTTTATGAATGAATGTTTAAATGTTTACAAAGATTCCAAAAATATATTAACAATTTCAGGATATATATTTCCTGTTAAATATAATAAGCTAGACACTGTTTTGCTGCCATTAACAAGTGCTTGGGGGTGGGCAACTTGGGAGGATAGATGGCAAGAATATGATCATTCAATTTCGATGAAAGAAATTATAAATAAAAGTGAATGTCTTTCAAAGCGATTTAACATAGGAGACTTTAAATATACAAATATTTTAATGAAAGAAGGAGAACATTGGGATATAAGATGGTATTATAATTTATTTATGAGAAATAGGCTTGGTGTTTTCCCAAGTAAATCATTGGTGAAAAACATAGGATTTGATGGCTCAGGAACAAATTGTAATAATAACTCAGATATTTTAAATGATAATTTTGTTGATACAAAAATAGAAATTATAAAGAAAAATTATATAGATTTGGAGTTTTATGCATTACTACATAATTATTTTAGAAAAGAAGTAGAAAGAAACATATTTAAAAAAATAAAAAACAAAATTAGAGGCTTAAATAAATGATAAAAAAAATAATAAAAAAAATAATAGGTAACTGTGTTTGGAGGCTTAAGCTTATTTTTGATATTTATCATATAGAGCAGTTGAAAAATTCGTTTATTGGAGACAAAGCGGTGATTCACGCTTCTGCAAGAATTAATAATTTTAGTCGAGATAAAAATAAAATAAACATAGGAGAGAATACCGTTATTGACGGTGAATTGCTAATTTTTAATTATGGAGGAGAAATAATAATAGGCGACAATTGTTACATAGGAGAAGGCTCTCGAATTTGGTCTGGAGAGAGTATTAGAATAGGCAATTATGTTTTAATATCTCATAATGTAAATATAGTTGATACAAATAGTCATGAAACAAATCATATAGAAAGAGGTGATGGTTATGTAAAATTATTAAAAAAAGGACATTCTAAAGATAAAGGAAATATAAACACCGCTTCAGTAATAATAGAGGATTATGCGTGGATAAATTTTAATTCAGTTATATTAAAAGGAGTAAAAATTGGAAGAGGTAGCATTATTGCAGCTGGAAGCGTTGTTACAAAAGACGTTTCTCCGTTTACAATGGTAGCAGGTAACCCTGCAGTAGTAATAAAACATTTAAATGAAACAGATGCTAAATAGGATAAAAGAAATACGGTCAAACTTTTTAAAACAAAGAAGAATATCGAATTATCTGAAAAAAGGAAAGATTCCATGGGAACTTGGATATGAAGATTATAAAATGGACTTAATTGCAGAAAATATAAAAGATAAAGATTTAATATCCCAAATAAAAAACAATTCATTACCCCCAAATTATGGTGTAAAAATAGATGAACGCATTATTGAGTATCCTTGGATTATTGCTAATTTATCTAATAAAATAACAAATTTGTTAGATGCAGGCTCTACATTAAATTTTGAATATTTACTTAATCATTCTGTATTTTTACAAAAAAAAATAACAATACTAACCTTATTTCCAGAAGCAGATTGTTTCTATAAGAAAAGTATTTCATATCATTATGGAGATATTAGAGATATGATTTTTAAAGATTTTTACTTTGATGAAATTATATGTCAATCAACATTAGAACATATAGATATGGGTAACAATATATATGGAGGAAGTGACAAAAATTCCAACAGCAAAGCAAAGAGTTACGAATACATTAAAGCAATACAAGAGCTTAAAAGAGTATTAAGTAAAAACGGAGTTTTGCTTATGACATTTCCATATGGTAAATTTGAAAATCATAACTTTTTTCAACAATTTGATAAAGAGATGGTTGAAAAAATAGAATTATATCTAAATTCATTTGGAACAATTGAAAAAACTTATTTTAAATATAATAAGTCTGGGTGGCAATTTTCTGATGAGGAAAGTTGTTCTGATGCAGAATCATATAATCCTCATACTAAAGTTGGTAAAAAAGAAGATATGGCTGCTCATAGTAGGGCAATTTGTTGCATAAAGTTCCATAACAATAAATTTTAATGGATATAACAGGACTTTTAATCACGGTTGTACTTTTTCTAATAATGTTTGGAATAGGATTATCCCTAACTATACAAGATTTTAAAAACATAGTTTTATTCCCTAAAGCATTTTCTATAGGCCTAACAATTCAAATGATAGCATTGCCATTAATAGCTTTTGTAATTGCATATTATTCAAATCTACCTCCTGAATTTAAAATAGGCTTAATCATTACTGCGGCATGTCCTGGGGGGACAACTTCAGGCTTTTTAACTTACATGTTTAGAGGCAATGTAGCTCTTTCCGTTTCATTAACATCTATAAATAGTTTTATGACATTATTTTCTATTCCATTAATTGTTAATATAGCTATGAACTATTTTATGGGAAATAATGTTGCATTTAGCCTTCCCTTTTTATATGCAGCAAAAGAAATATTTATTGTTACAATTCTTCCTATTGCTATAGGTGTTATTGTAAAAAGAAATTTTTTTACATGGGCAGTAATTATTGAAAAACGTATGCGGTATGTTTTGATGATTTTATTGGGAATTGTTTTTGGTATAATGTTTTTTGCTAACGAAAATAATGGAGGAGCTGGTTTAAAGTATGAAGATATTTTTCAAATATTTGGGTATTCTCTCACATTAAATATTGCATGTATAATGTTTGGTTTTTTATTATCTTTGTTATTAAAGCTAGGAAAACAAAATGCTTTTACTATTGGTATTGAAGCTGGTGTTCATAATACCACATTGGGTTTTCTTGTTGCTGGTAATATGTTGCATAATCAGATGATGATGAAGCCAATACTAATATATGCCATGTTTTCTTTTTGGACAGCATTAATTTTTGGATATTTTATTATGAATTTAAAAAATAAAAAAAATGGACAAATCTAATTTTTTTGATAATCAGCCGATAGCTATAATCGGAGTATCAAGAAGCAAAAAAAAATTTGCTAATATGTTTTTCTCAAAATTAATTAATAATGGGTATAATGTGTTGCCTGTTAATCCTAATACTGACGATATTAATAATACAAAATGCTATAGAGATATTACCAATGTCCCAGAAGGAGTCCAATCGGCAATAATTATAACTCATCATAAACATACGGATAAAATATTAGAAGATACTATAAAACGTGGAATTAAAAATATATGGATACAACAAAAATCTGAATCTACTAGAACAAAAGATATTGTTGCGCAAAATACAGATTTTAACATTATAACTAATTCTTGTGTTTTTATGTATGCTAAACCTGTAAATGGTATGCACAGATTTCATAAATTTATAAAATCAATGATTAGTAAAGACAATTAAAATGCGTTCGTATAGCATTTGTTATGGAAGTTTAATTGCCGCATTCTTTTAATTTTTTAAAAAGTTAAAAAAAATTAATAATTTTTAATGAATGATAAAATTATTTGTATTTTCGTAAAAATTATTTTTCAAATAAAAAAATACTATAATGATACAAAATATTGGAAGAATATCACAAATAATAGGTCCTGTTATCGATGTATCTTTTGAACAACCTGAAATGCTACCTAAGATATATGAAGCTCTTGAAATAAAAAGAGAAAATGGACAAACTTTAATTGTTGAATGCCAACAGCATATTGGGGAAGATACAGTACGAACTATTGCAATGGATTCTACAGATGGGTTAACTAGAGGAATGGAAGTTCTTTGTTTAGGCAGAACAATATCAATGCCAACAGGTATTGATACAAGAGGGCGTTTGTTTAATGTTATAGGTGATGCAATTGATGGAATTCCAAAAGAAGTAGTTTCTGAAAAGAGATATGAAATACATAGAGAACCACCTAAATTTGAGAACTTATCAACAAGTAAAGAGATATTACTTACGGGTATAAAAGTAATAGATCTTTTAGCTCCTTATGCAAAAGGAGGAAAGATTGGTTTGTTTGGAGGTGCCGGAGTTGGTAAGACTGTTATTATTATGGAATTAATTAATAATATAGCAAAAAAACATGCGGGTTTATCTGTTTTTGCTGGAGTTGGAGAGCGAACACGTGAAGGAAATGATTTGTTAAGAGAAATGATAGAGTCTGGTGTTATAAAATATGGTAAAGAATTTAAAGAAAGCATGGAATCTGGAGGTTGGGATCTTTCAAAAGTTGATGTTGAAGAATTAAAACAATCACAAGCTACATTGGTTTTCGGACAAATGAATGAGCCCCCAGGAGCAAGAGCAAGGGTTGCATTGTCTGGTTTAACAATGGCAGAATATTTTAGAGATGGGGACAATAGTTCGGGTGGAGCAAAAGACATATTGTTATTTATAGATAATATATTTCGTTTTACTCAAGCTGGCTCGGAAGTATCAGCTTTATTAGGCCGTATGCCTTCTGCTGTAGGTTATCAGCCAACTTTAGCTTCTGAAATGGGAACTATGCAAGAGCGTATAACTTCGACAAAGAGTGGCTCTATTACATCTGTTCAGGCAATTTATGTTCCTGCTGATGATTTAACAGACCCTGCTCCAGCTACTACATTTGCTCACTTAGATGCAACAACAGTGTTAAGTAGAAAAATATCTGAATTAGGTATTTATCCTGCTGTTGACCCTCTTGACTCAATATCAAGGATATTATCTCCAGATGTTGTTGGTGATGACCATTATAACACTGCTCAACAAGTAAAAGAAATACTTCAAAGATATAAAGAGCTACAAGATATTATAGCTATACTTGGTATGGAGGAATTATCTGAAGAAGATAGATTAGTTGTACAACGTGCACGACGTGTTCAACGATTTTTATCTCAGCCTTTCCATGTGGCAGAACAATTTACAGGATTTAAAGGCGCATTCGTAGAGCTAGAAGACACTATTAAAGGGTTCAAAATGATTATTAATGGGGAATGTGATAAATACCCTGAGGCAGCATTTAGTTTTGTTGGAACAATTGAGGAGGCAATAGAAAAAGGAGAAAAATTATTAGCTGAATCAGAAAATAAATAAATCTAAAAAATAATTGCTCATGCTGTTACAAATAATCACACCTGATAAAACAATCTTTAATGGAGAAGTTAAATTAATTCAATTACCAGGAATTGATGGTTCTTTTGAAATATTAAATAATCATGCTCCTATTATTTCTGCACTAAAAAAAGGAATTATTAGAGTTAAAGATACAATTAATAAAGAGTTGTCTTTTGAAATTGGTGGTGGTGTAATTGAAATTCACGATAATAAAGCAATAATATTAGCTAATTAAAATTATAAATATTAAAAAAATCATAACCTAAATAAGTTACATTTTTTGTAGCTTGTTTAGGTTATTTCATTAAGTTAAAATGAAGTCATTAGAATTATTGTTTCATAAATTATTGATCTTGCGAGCTAAATATGTTAGTGATAGGGGGTTGTTGCTTATTTTAAGTATTTTTGTTGGTATTTTATCTGGTCTAGCTTCGGTGGTTTTAAAATTAGCTGTACATTACATATCGTATGGATTATCTTTTATATATAACTTAGAGTGGGGTAATTCATTATATTTAGCAATGCCATTACTTGGAATATTTATAACTGTTTACTATATAAAAAGCTTTGTTAAAGAAGACATTTCTCATGGTGTAACTAAAATACTATATTCTATTCCTAAAAATCAGGCAAAAATTAAGATTCATAATACATATTCTTCTATAATAACATGTGCTATTACAAATGGATTTGGAGGTTCCGTTGGGATGGAAGCACCTATTCTTTACACTGGTGCTGCTATAGGATCAAATATTGCACAGAAATTTAGATTAAATTTCAAAACAACAACTCTTTTAGTTGGGTGTGGTGTTGCAGCTGCAATGGCTTCTATTTTTAAGGCTCCTATTGCAGGTTTGATTTTTGTTTTAGAGGTTTTAATGATAGACCTAACCGCAACATCTTTAATTCCTTTATTAATAGCAAGTGTAACTGGTCAAATAGTTGCTATATTTCTTTCTGGAAAGCAAATAGAATTTTATTTTTCATTGAAAGATACATTTAATTATAATCATATGCCATTTTACATAATATTTGGAGTATTTACAGGTTTTATTTCTGTGTATTTTACACGTGTAAATTATAAAATAGAAAGTTTTTTTAAGAAAATAACTAAGCCATACACAAAAGTTCTTATAGGAGGTTCTTTATTAGGAGTGTTAATTTTTCTTTTTCCTCCTTTATATGGAGAAGGGTATGATGCTTTAAAACTAATACTAGGTGGAACTCCTGAAGATATAATGCAGAATAGTTTATTTGTTAGTTATAAAGGAAACATGTTAGTGTTTCTTGGTTTTATTTTGTTAATGATAGTATTTAAAGTGTTTTCAACTACATTTACTACTGGAGGTGGTGGAATTGGAGGTGTATTTGCTCCATCATTATTTATTGGGGGATTGGCTGGATTTTTCTTTGCTAGTACATTTAATTATTTTAATATAGTTTCATTATCAATAAGTAATTTTGCTCTTGTTGGTATGGCTGGACTTATTGCAGGCGTTATTCATGCTCCACTTACTGCTATTTTTCTTATAGCAGAAATAACAGGAGGATACGAGTTGTTTATTCCTTTAATATTAACATCATTAATTTCATATACCACAATTATGATATTTGAGCCTCATTCAATATATACAAGCAAATTAGCATCTGCTGGAGAATTAATTTCTCATGATAAAGATAAAACGGTACTTACATTGTTAAATCTTAAATCTGTTATAGAAACTAATTTCATTTGTGTTTATCCATATATGACTTTGGGTGATTTAGTTAAAGAAATAACAAAAACAGCTCGAAATATATTTCCAGTTGTTGATAAAGATAATTATTTTCTAGGAGTAATTACACTTGATGAAATAAGGCATATAATGTTTGAACATGAAAAATATAATGATGTTTATGTGAAAGATTACATGATACAACCACTATCATCAGTAAGTTCTACTGATACAATGGAATTTGTTATGAAAAAATTTCAGGAAACTAAGTATTGGAATCTTCCTGTTATTGATAATGGTAAATATGTAGGATTTGTCTCAAGAGCAAATGTATTTAATGCATATAGGGAGCAATTAAAAGAATTTTGTGGAGATGAGTAATTTTTAATTTTGATGAAAAAAAAAACGTAAGGCATTCTTTGAAAAATTTAATCATATATTGGCAATCTTAAAATAAATTTTCCCAAAATAAATAAATTTAAAAAAAATATTATATCTTTGCACTTTAATTGAGAATTAATTGATATAATTTTAAGAAGTAGAAAAATGAAAAAAGATATTCATCCAAAAAACTATAGACTTGTTGCTTTTAAAGATCTTTCTAATGATTTTGTGTTTTTGACAAGATCCACAGTTGCGTCTAATGATACTATTGAAATTGAAGGCAAAGAATACCCATTGATTAAACTTGAAATTACTAACACATCACATCCTTTCTATACAGGAAAAATGAAGCTTGTTGATACTGCTGGTAGAGTTGATAAGTTTAACAGTAAGGTTAGAAAACATCAAGCTATAAAGGAATCAAACCAAGCTAAAGAAGTATAAGAAAAACGAGAGTTTTTTGCAAATATATTTAAACCTGACATGTAGCTTTATAGCAAAGTTACATGTCAGGTTTTTTTTTAGATATAATTTCATTTTAATTTTAAATTAGTAAATACACATTGACAATGAATGATAAAGTAAGAGTAAGATTTGCACCAAGCCCTACAGGGCCATTACATATAGGCGGTGTACGAACAGTTTTGTATAATTATTTATTTGCAAAAAAACATAAAGGTACTTTTATTCTAAGAATAGAGGATACAGACCAAACACGTTTTGTTAATGGTGCTGAAAATTATATTATAGAGTCATTAAAATGGATAGGAATAAAGATAGATGAAGGAGTAGGGGGCGAAAATCAGCAATATGCTCCTTATCGTCAATCAGAAAGAAAAGAGATTTATAAACGATATGCAGAACAACTAATTAATGACGGAACAGCTTATTATGCTTTTGATACACCTGAAGAACTTGAGGCCGAAAGAGAAAAAGCAAAGCAGGCAGGAAATAATAATTGGCAATATGATTGTACAACTCGCCAATTAATGAAAAATTCATTGACAATATCGCAAAAAGAGCTAGAGTCAAACATTAATGAAGGAAAACATTATGTTATTAGAATAAAAATTCCAGAGAATCAGGAAATTAGTGTTATCGATTTGATAAGAGGAAAAGTGACTGTAAATTCATCATTGCTTGATGATAAGGTCCTTTACAAATCAGATGGGATGCCTACTTATCATTTAGCAAACGTTGTTGATGATTATTTAATGAAAATAACTCATGTTATACGTGGCGAAGAATGGTTGCCTTCAGCTCCTTTACACGTTTTGTTATATCAGTATTTAGGCTGGGAGGCATCAATGCCAGAATTCGCTCATTTACCTTTATTACTTAAACCTTCAGGTGCAGGTAAGCTTAGTAAAAGAGATGGTGACAAATTAGGGTTTCCTGTTTTCCCTTTAGAATGGAAAGATCCTGCAACAGGAGAGATATCATCTGGATACAAAGAATCTGGATACATTAAAGAGGCTTTTGTAAACATACTTGCATTCTTAGGATGGAATCCTGGTACAACTCAAGAAATATTCTCTATGGAGCAATTGATTGATGCTTTTTCTTTAGAGAGAGTAGGAAAAGCTGGTTCACGTTTTGATTTTGAAAAAGCCAAATGGTATAATCAACAATATATAAAAGCTCTACCTGCAGAAGTATTAATGGATATGATAAAACCATTAATTGAACAACTTAATATAAAGGTTACGAATGAATATCTTGCAAAAGTATGTGACATTTTAAAAGAACGTATTACATTTCCTAAAGAAATTATTGATCAAGGTGATTACTTCTTTGCAAAACCTATTAGCTTTGACGAAACGGTATTAAAGAAGAAATGGAAAGATAACACAATGCAAATAATTAACAATTTTGCAGAAATATTAAAGAATACAGATGATTTTTCTCAAGAAAACATAGAGCAAGTTCTCAATAATTATATTAAAGACAGTAATATTGGCAATGGAGATATTTTGCCTCAATTACGACTTGTTATTACTGGTAAAAGTTTAGGTCCTTCAACTGGAGGAATTATTAGTATTCTTGGCAAAGAAGAAACTCTTCAAAGAATTAATGAATTTAATTTAAGAAGCTAAATATTTGAACTATGGGATTAATTGAAATAGAAGATATAGAAGTATTTGCTTATCATGGTTGTACTGAATCAGAGAAAATTATTGGAGGTAATTTTATAGTTGATATATCTTATAAATATAATTCGGCAAAAGCGGAAGAAAACGATGATATTACTTTAGCCGTAAATTATCAAGATATTACTAATATTGCTCGTGAAGAAATGAGACAAACATCTAACCTTATTGAGCATGTTTGCAAAAGAATTTTTGATAAAATTAAGCTGAAATATAACAAAAATATATCATATCTCAAAGTTACTATATCCAAAAAGAACCCGCCTGTAGGTGGTTTTGTTAAAAACGTAAAATTTACTAAAGAAGAGAATATTTGAGTTCTTACAATAAAATATATTATGCTTCAAAATACTTAAAGTATTTATTTATTGCCAAAAATAAACATGGAGTACATTCTCCTTTTCTTTATGATTTTATTACAAAAGTAGTTAACAATAAAGGTGAGTATTACTCTTTTAAAGAGATTGAAAGATTACTATTAACATTGCAACTTAATTCGGACAAAATAAATATAACAAATTTTGGTACTGGCAAATCAAAACCAGAAAGCATTAGTAATATAGCTTATAATTCTACTCAAATAAAAAGATATTCGAGGTTAATGTTTCGAATGGTAGATTATTTTAAACCTTCAAATATTATAGAACTAGGAACTTCTTTGGGCATTTCAACATCATATTTAGCAAAAGCAAATAGTAAAACTACTGTACATACAATTGAAGGTTGTCCCGATACAGCAAACGTTGCTAGCTCAAATTTTAGAAAATTAAATTTAAAAAACATTAATTTAATCGTTGGTGATTTTACTGAAGAACTGCCCAAATTGCTAAAAACGGAAAGAACTATAGGATTACTTTATATTGATGGAAATCATGCTCTAAAACCTACTTTAGAGTATTTTAATTTAGCTCTCAACTATGTAAATCAAGATTCTATTATAATATTTGACGATATTCATTGGTCAAAAGAAATGGAACTAGCATGGGAATCTATTATTGAGCACAAAAAGATTACTCTTTCTATTGATTTATTTAAAATTGGAATCGTATTTTTCAATAATAAACTATCAAAACAACATTTTTACATAAAATTTTAATATTAAAATCTCATATAATCAGTATTTTATATTTATTGAAAAAAATATTTAAAAAAAATATTTGTTTTTAAAAAACAATATCTATCTTTGCATCGCAATTAGTAAAAAGGGTGATTAGCTCAGTTGGTTCAGAGCACCTGCCTTACAAGCAGGGGGTCACTGGTTCGAATCCAGTATTACCCACTCAATAAAATAAAAGGTTTTAGCAATACAAAAGCTAAGACCTTTTTTTGTGTTTGCATAAAATTACGAATTTATCACCAATTGTCCATTAGAATAAGTATAATTTAAACATTTGGTTTTGTTCTAAATTTTTTAAATCCAAACTCTTCTATTCATTTAAAGATAACTTTACAATAGTTTTATTTGTTGATTTTTTTATAATTGCAGATATTACTAACATTGACTCCTAATTTTATAGATAGAATATTTAAAATTACTTTCTATTATTATCAATCTTTTGCAATTTCATAACAATTTAATATTCAATGCATTAGGCGAAAACACTTAACTTGCTAATTTTCATTGTGTTATATGCTATTACTTCGCCTTTACTTCGCCTTTACTTCACCCTAAAGTCACCTTAAAGTTACCATAACCCCATTTTTTAGTAAAATGCTATAAATAAA
>MEOD01000040.1 GCA_001768555.1 Bacteroidetes bacterium GWF2_29_10 | reverse complement strand
ATAATCTTTCATATATTCCTGATGCAACTTCTGGACGTTTTGTTTTCAGATACAAAGCCTCAGATGGCACAAATAAAAGCATAGAACGAGCCAATGCTATAATGGATTTAATAGATGGCATAAGAGAGAATTTAGACAAAGACACTCGCTTTATTATTTCCGTTAAAGACGATGAGTTAATAATTAGAATTTTGGATGCTAGCGTTAAACCACATGCTGTCTATGTTTACAGCATTGACGGACGTATTTTAATGCAATTAGACATCAAGAATAAAGACAACGTATTTAGCATTGCAAACCTTACTCCGGGTGTATATCTTCTAAAAATAGTTGACATTAAAAACAACATACTAAAAGTTCAAAAAATAGTTAAATATTAATTTTGTAAAAAAACAACTAAATAAATCCCATTTATTAAAAAAAACTCTAGAGGAGGGACATTATTTTAGGTACTTAGTAACCACTTGCTTGTGGAAGAAAAGCTAACTCTCTTTTATATAGTTGTATAGTGTTTTCTAGACCTAAATATATTGCGTCACATATTAAAGCATGCCCTATTGAAACTTCTTTCAAAAAAGGGATGTTGCTTTTAAAATATTTGAGATTTTCTAAAGAAAGGTCATGTCCTGCATTAATTTCTATTCCTAAATTTTGAGCGATTTTTGCTGCATTAACAAAGTCTTTAATCGCATTTTCTTTGTTTTTCGTGTATTCAGAGGCATAAGGTTCCGTGTAAAGTTCTATCCTATTAGTTCCCGTTAGTTTTGCTGCTTTTATATTTTCAGGATTAGTATCAATGAAAATAGAAGTTCTTATTCCTTTTTGTTGAAATAAATTAATAATCTTTATTAAAAATTCTTTATTTTTAATAGTGTCCCATCCTGCATTTGATGTAATTGCATCAGGCGGATCAGGCACTAATGTTACTTGGTCTGGTTGAATATCTAATACTAAATTAATAAATTGTTCGGACGGATATCCTTCAATATTAAATTCAGTGCTTACTATCTTTTTTAAATCATACACGTCTTTGTATCTGATGTGTCTTTCATCTGGTCGGGGATGTACAGTTATTCCATCTGCCCCAAATCGTTCACAATCAATCGCTGTTTTAATTAAATCTGGATTATTGCCTCCTCTTGCATTTCTTAATGTAGCTATTTTATTAATATTTACGCTTAATTTTGTCATTGTTTGAAATATTTTTTTACAAAATAACAAAAAGTATATTAATGATTGCTAAAAAATAACTCATTTTTTTAAAATAGATTTTGTATGTTTGCTTTTGCAAATTCTTTTTAAAAAAATTTGTAGATTTGCAACTAAAATAAAACTACTTAAAAATTAAAAAAAATACAATTATGAGCAACTTATATGATGATTTATTAGAACACAAAGCAAAACTTTCAGTAATAGGCTTAGGTTATGTTGGTTTACCAATAGCAATAGAGTTTGCAAAAAAAATAAAAGTAATAGGGTTTGACATAAGAGAAGATAGAGTAGAAATGATGCGTAATAACATTGACCCAAGCAATGAATTGCCATCAAGTGCATTTGAAGGTTGCGACATACATTATACCGCAAAATTAGAAGAGTTAAGAGAAGCTAAGTTTCATATTGTAGCTGTTCCAACTCCAATAGATAAAAATAATTTGCCAGATTTAAAACCATTAATTTCTGCAACAGAAACTGTGGGTAAGGTTTTAAAAAAAGGTGATTACGTTGTTTATGAATCAACAGTGTATCCAGGAGCAACAGAAGAAGATTGTATTCCTATATTAGAAAAGTTGTCAGGATTAGAATATATAAAAGATTTTAAAGTTGGTTATTCTCCAGAAAGAATAAATCCAGGAGATAAAGAACATACAATAACAACAATATTGAAAGTTGTTTCAGGTTGTGATGAAGAATCATTAGAAATTATTGCAAAAACATATGAATTAGTAGTTAAAGCAGGAGTTTTCAAAGCCAGTTCAATAAAAGTAGCAGAAGCAGCTAAAATTATTGAAAACACACAAAGAGATGTAAATATTGGTTTAATGAATGAACTTTCCATTATATTTAATAAAATGGGAATAAATACTTATGATGTTTTAGAAGCGGCTGGAACAAAATGGAATTTTCTGAAGTTTTATCCAGGATTAGTTGGAGGTCATTGTATTGGAGTTGATCCTTATTACTTGTCATTTAAAGCAAAAGAATTTAAGTATCACGCACAAATTATAAATTCAGGACGATTTGTCAATGACTCTATGGGACCTTACGTTGCAAAGCAAACAATAAAAATGTTAGCTAACATAGATAAAAATGTAAAGGGAGCCAAAATACTTATTATGGGAGCAACTTTTAAGGAAAATGTAAGTGATATAAGAAACTCAAAAGTAGTGGATATTATAAATGAGCTAAAACAATATAGAACAGTAATACACGTTGTAGACCCTTATGCTTCATCAGAAGAGTTAAAGCATGAATATGGGTTTGAATTAACACCGAAAATGGATAATGATTATGATGCAGTTATCGTTGCGGTTAATCACAAAGAATATATGAATTTTGATGAAAATTATTTTAAATCAATAACAAAGCCTAATTCTTTATTGGTGGATGTTAAAGGTCTATATAGAAGAAAAATAAAAGAAATGAAATATTGGAGTCTTTAAATTTATGAATAAATCTAAAGTATTAGTTACTGGAGGTTCAGGCTATATTGGCTCACATACTGTTGTTGAATTGCAAAATGCAGGTTGTGATGTTATAGTTATAGACAATTTGTCAAACTCCTATTCATTTGTTAATGATTCAATAGAAAAGATAACAAATAAAAAACCGGAATTTTACAACATTGACCTTTGTGATGCTAATGCTCTAGATATTTTTTTTGAAGAAAATAAAGATATTTCAACTGTGATTCATTTTGCAGCATATAAAAGTGTTGGAGAATCAGTTAAAAATCCATTGAAATACTATCGTAATAATATATCGGGCTTGATAAATCTATTGGAATGTATGCAAAAATATGGAGTTGAAAATATAGTGTTTTCTTCTTCTTGTACAGTTTATGGGCAACCAGAAATATTGCCTGTATCGGAATCAAGCCCTATTGTAGAGTCTTTTTCTCCTTATGGTAATACCAAAATATTATGTGAAAAGATATTGCAGGATGTAGTCAAAACAAAAACATTAAATGTAATATCTCTTAGATATTTTAACCCTATAGGTGCACATGAAAGTGCTCTTATAGGAGAATTGCCTTTAGGCACACCTGAAAACCTATTGCCATACATAACACAAACAGGTATAGGAAAACGAAATCAACTAAGTGTTTATGGGAACGACTATAACACTAAAGATGGAACTTGTATAAGGGATTATATACATGTAGTTGATTTAGCAAAAGCTCATATTAGTGCTTTAGAAAGATTGGAATATAATAAAACAAAACAATCATTTGAGGCATTTAATATAGGAACAGGTAAAGGTTTTAGTGTTTTAGAAATTATAGAAATGTATGAGAAAGTTTCTGGATTAAAATTGTCATATGTTATTACAGATAGACGAGCAGGAGATATTGAAGCAATATGGGCAGATAGTAGTTATGCAAATAATGAATTAGGTTGGCATGCAAAAAGGGATTTAGAGAGTATGGTGTTATCTTCATGGAAATGGGAAATAGAACTAAGTAAAAAAGAAAACAAATTATGAAAAAGAAAATATTAATTACAGGAGGAGCAGGATTTATAGGCTCTCATGTTATTAGGTTGTTTGTTAATAAATATCCTAATTATGATATCTATAATTTAGATATGTTAACTTATGCTGGTAATTTGAACAATTTAAAAGATGTTGAAAATAAAGCAAACTATAAATTTATAAAAGGGGATATAACCGACTCTAATTTTATAGGAGAGCTATTTAACAAGTATCTTTTTGATGGAATAATACATCTTGCAGCAGAATCGCACGTTGACAGGTCTATTTCTAATCCTTTTGAGTTTATTAATACGAATGTTTTGGGTACGGCAAACCTTCTAAATTCGGCAAGACAGATATGGAAAGATGACTTTGATGGAAAATTATTTTATCATATTTCAACAGATGAGGTTTATGGAAGTTTAGGAGAAACGGGCTTGTTCGAAGAAACTACAGCTTATGATCCTCGTAGTCCATATTCTGCATCTAAAGCAAGTTCAGATCATTTTGTTAGAGCTTGGCACCATACATATAAGTTGCCGATAGTGATATCAAACTGCTCTAATAATTATGGGCCAAATCAATTTCCTGAGAAGTTGATTCCTTTAAGTATAAACAATATTAAAAATAGCAAACAAATACCTATCTATGGCAAAGGAGAGAATATAAGAGATTGGCTTTATGTTGAAGATCATGCAAGTGCAATAGATTTGATATTTCATAAAGGAAAAATTGGAGACACTTATAACATAGGTGGCAATAATGAATGGACTAATATTGATTTAATTGTCTTGCTATGTAAAATAATGGATAATAAATTAAATAGACCAGAAGGTACTTCTGCAAAACTTATTACTTTTGTTAAAGATAGGGCTGGACATGACCTTCGTTATGCCATTGATTCAACTAAAATACAAAAAGAATTAGGATGGAAACCTTCTCTTTATTTTGAACAAGGATTAGAGAAAACTGTAGAATGGTACCTAAACAATGATGTTTGGCTAGACAACGTAACATCAGGCGAGTATCAAAATTATTATAATAAGCAATACGAAAAATAAATTATTATGTTTGAAAAGTCTTTTCACAAATGTGATTTAAGTGAGTATAAAATTTTGGTTACAGGTGGAGCTGGATTTATAGGTTCTAATATAGTTGATTATCTAATAAAATATGGCGTTGGGGAAGTTCGTGTTTTAGATAACTTATCAACAGGATATTTTGAAAATATATCAATGCATGATGGATTAAGTAATTTCGTTTTTATAAAAGAAGATATTACTGATTATCAGGCCTGCTTAGAAGCAACTAAAGGAATTGATTTTGTTATACATCAGGCTGCATTAGGTTCAGTACCTCGTTCTATATCTAATCCTATTGCTACAAATCTTGCAAATGTTAATGGAACATTAAATATTTTTACATCGGCAAAGGAAAACAATGTAAAACGAATTGTTTATGCAAGTTCATCTTCTGTTTATGGAGATAACGCTTTGTTGCCAAAGCAAGAAGCAATTATAGGTAATCCATTATCACCTTATGCTGTATCAAAGTACGTTAGTGAGTTGTATTCGCATGTGTTTAACAACTTGTATAATATAGATATTATAGGGTTGCGCTACTTTAATGTTTTTGGGCCAAAGCAAAGTCCAGAAGGCCCTTATGCTGCTGTTATCCCATTATTTGTAAATTCTTTGTTGAAGAATGAAAGTCCAATAATATTTGGTGATGGAAATCAAACCAGAGATTTTACTTTTGTGGAAAATGCAGTTCAAGCAAATATTAAATCCCTATTTGCAAATAAAGATTTAATAAAAGGTAAAATATTAAACGTTGCTTTGGGCGAAACTACTTCTATAAATAGACTATTTGAATTAATAGGTGATTCTCTTAACATAAAAAACATTTCTCCTTCATATATGCCTGAGCGTAAAGGCGACATTAAAGATTCGCTCGCAGATGTATCGGAAGCAAGGAAATCAATTGATTATGAAACAATCGTTAGGATTGAAGATGGCATTAACATTACAGTAAATTGGTTTAAAGAATATTATTTAAAAGGTTAGTTAATGGGTATTTTTAATTCACTATTTAGTAAGAATAAAACTTTAAGTGATTTCTCTTTTTTAGCAACGGATGTACATTCTCATATATTACCAGGTATTGATGATGGAGCAAAGGATGTTGCTGATTCAATAGAAATTGTTTTATTGTTAAAGAAATTAGGATTTAAAAAGATAATAGCAACACCTCACATTTCAACCGAACATTATAATAATTCTATAGAAACAGTAGAGAATGCTTACTCTTTACTTAAAACATCTTTAAAGGAACAAGATATTGAAATGGAGATAGAGTATGCCGCAGAATACCTTATTGATTATGATTTTGAAAGGCGATTAGATACAGAAAAGCTTCTTACTTTTGGAAATAATTATATACTCATTGAGCTCCCTTATTTTCAATACCCACAAAATTTCTTTCATATTTTATTCAAATTAAGATTGGCAGGATATAACCCGATTCTTGCTCATCCCGAGCGATATCATTATTGGAATAATGATATTAAAACATACGAAGAGCTAAAAGATAAAGAAGTTTTGCTTCAAATGAATATTCTTTCATTAATTGGCTATTACGATATTTTTGCAAAAAAAAATGCGATACAATTATTAGGAAAAGGCTTTATAGACTTTATGGGAACAGATATTCACAATGTTTTATTTGCTAATTTCTCTGATAAGGTATTAAAAAACAAATTCCTCAAAAATTCTGCTCTTCTTAAAAATATTAAGAATAATAAGTTATAGATTTATATTACACCCTCGTAGAAACATATATTTAGACCGACTAAAAGTGCCTATTTTTGAAATTAAACACAACTTAAATTGTTATTTTGGATAAAACAAAAAATAAACATTATTTAAAAAAATACAATTAAAACTTTTTTTATTAAAAGTGAAATGATAAAAGTGGATCTTGAATACATTATATTTGGTTTTATTATAATATATTAAAAAAAACAAATTAAGTTATTTAAATATTTATTATCTTAGCAAATTATTTTACAAAGGCAAAATATGTTTGTATACAAAAATAAAATAATATTAATTTTATTTATAATGTTCCACTACATTGCTTTTGCAGAGGGTACTAAAGAAATAATGCAAACTAGCTCTAGTAAACATAAACTGTATACAGGAAGCTCTTCATATGGATATTTTGCTAATTATAATTGCCCTAAAAACCGAAGACTAAACATTACCGTTTGTAACTTAGATGAAATAGTGTACTTTGGATATAAATATTCCTATAATGCCTTTTACCAAATAAAAGATCCTTCTGGAAAAATTGTTAAATCAGGAAATGTAACCACTAATGGCGAAGGATATATAAAAACATACGAACAAGCTGTTAATGGACCTGCTCAAATTGTTGGAAGCTCGGGTTATTATGCTTTATTTTTTGAACCTACAATGACAGGCGATTATTACATCGAATTTAGCAGTAGTGGAATTTCATTTGATTTTTTTGACATTACAGTAGCAAATAAAACCACTAAAACACCTATTAAAGGAAGAATATGGTCAAAGGCATGGAGTTTTTCTGCTACCTCTTCTTCAGCTGAATTTGATGGAACTTTGTTTGTATATTCAGATGATATGATTACAACTTCTATTGATTTTAATGGAATGCAGCCAATAGTATTCACAATTTCAGCAAATGCTACAGGATGTTTTAACTCAGGAAATCCTCAAAAAGACAGGATGTCCGTTTCTGGAAATAACACATATCCTCAATATAAAATATTCTTAAATGAACCCGATACAAATTGCTTCCCAACTGGAACTTTAGGTACTATTTCTATTCCAACTGAACTTACTGGTTGTCCTCCAAATAAATTTTGTATTGATGTTACAGTAAATAAAGAAGGAAAAGGCGAAGTACTAATTGATTTAAACGGTATTATTGGATATCAAACAAATTCTAAAGATGTATTAAAAATCGAAAATTTTAAACAAGGTAAAAATTGCGTTGAATGGGATGGATTAGACGCTCTTGGAAATAAAGTCCCAACAGGAACCAAAATTAGAATATACGTAAAGTATATCAATGGGTTAACACACTTACCTATCTTTGATGTTGAAAATAATAAAAAAGGAATAAAAGTAAAGCTCATAAAACCTATAACCTCAAATAAAGATGCATTACTCTATTGGGACGATAGTAATATAAAAGATGGAACATCAGAACTAAATGGTTGTTCTGATGTGAACGGTTGTCATAAATTTCCTTACAATAATTTTGGAAATGAAAGAACTATCAACACTTGGTGGTATGTTTCAGATAATGTAGAAGATAGTCTTATAGTGAATTTTACATATATTGCCGTAAATGCTGGAAATGATACCACAATATGTAGTAGTGAAACAACTTTACAACTAAAAGGAAAAATTGAAAATGCTATAGGAGGAAAATGGTCGGGAGGTACAGGAACATTTTCTAATGATACGTTAATGAATCCTATTTATACATTTTCTGCTACTGATAAAACAAACGGAAAAGTTAGCCTATACTTAAAGTCTGTAGGAAATGGTAATTGCAATGAACAAATAGACACTATAAATATTACCATTGACAAAATAGTAAAAGCTAACGCAGGAGCAGATCAAACTATTTGTGCCATACCAACTACTTTAATTGCATCAGGTGGCACAACATATACATGGAATACAACCCCCGCAAAATACACCGCAACTATTAGTGTTTCGCCTACTGCAAAAACAACTTATATTGCAACTATAAAAAATATGGCCTGTTCTGGTATTGACTCAGTAGTTGTTAGCATTGGAAGTGTTCTTGCTAATGCAGGAAGTGACCAAACCATTTGTAAAGGAGATACAACAACATTAATGGCCACAGGAGGGACAACTTATAGTTGGAGTAATGGTAAAAAAGATTCAATTATAACAATTAGTCCATCTACAAACACAACATATTATCTTACTGCATATAGCGGTTCATGTATAGATGCAGATACAGTTATTATTACTGTATCTAATTTTATTCCCGCAAATGCTGGTCCAGACCAAACTATTTGTAAAGGAGAAACCATAATATTGTCAGCAACTACAGGAGCAGATAAATATAGCTGGGACAATAATAAAACAACTCAAAACATAAATGTAAAACCAAATATCACAAAAACTTATAAATTAACAATGACAACAGGCAATTGTTCTGGTACTGACAATGTAATTATAACAGTAAATCCTATACCAACTGTCAACGCAGGAAATGATCAGACTATTTGCAAAGGAACTAAAACATACATTAAAGCTATTGGCACTCCTGGGTCTTCATATAAATGGAACAATAGCTCTACATCTGACTCTACAAAAGTTTCTCCCACAAAAACAACAACTTACATTGTTACTGCAAATCTAAATGGATGTACCGCACAAGATAGCGTAGTAGTTAATGTTGCTTTGGTTCCAACTGCAGATGCAGGAGCAAATCAAACTGTTTGTGATAATAACTTTAAAGAGTTTATTTTTACTGCATTTAATGACACTAATATATTAAGCTATTCTTGGAGTAATAATACCAACTTAAACTCTATAAAAGTTACACCAACTCAAACAACAACTTATACTCTTACAGTAAATAATGCCTTTTGTAGTGCAACAGATCAGGTGGTTGTGTTATTTAGCACCACTCCTAAAGTTAATTTAGGAAACGATACTTCTATATGTCTTGGAAATACAATTACTCTTTCCACTAATTCTGGCTATACTTATACTTGGAGCAATGCAAAATACACAAACTCTATTACAGTTACACCTATTCAAACAACAACCTATAGTATCTCTGTAACTAATCAAGGCTGCTCTGCAAGTGACAATATTATAATTACTGTTAATGATATTCCCGAAAATATGATTAACAAGCAATATTATATATGCGAAGATGATTCCTTTAATTTATTATTAGAAAACAAATATTCATATCTATGGGATGGAATATATACTGGAAACAACTTTAACATAAAACCTTCAAACACGCAAATACATATCCTAACAACTAGCAATAATTTCGGTTGTGAACGTATTGATACTTTTGAAATAATTGTAAAGAAACTACCTGTAAATACATTAACAGATACTATACAAACATGTAAAAATGAGGATTTAATTTTAACCGCTAACGGTGGTAATTATTATAAATGGGAAACTGGAGAAAACACTCAAAGCATAATTATTCAACCAGTTTATGATAAATTATGGAAACTAACTATCGGTTTAAACGGCTGTCATATAAAAGATTCTGTGTATGTTATTGCCAAAAATACACCTTCAATATTAGGAGAGAAGTATTACACAATATGCAAAGGAGATACTGCAACTGTAACTGTTAATTCTAGTGCTTCTGTATTTACATGGAGCAATAAAAAGACAACAAATATCATAAATGTAAACCCTACTAAAACAACAACATACATAGTTACAGCTACAGAGAATGCTTGCACAGCAAATAAGGATATTGTTGTAATAGTAAATAATACTCCATTAGCTAATTTGGGTAATGATAAAACTCTTTGTGAAGGAGATACCTTTGTTATTAGCGCAAAAGGAGGTGTAAGTTATTTATGGAATACTTTATCAACAGAAAAACAAATAACAATAAGCCCTACAGAAACAAGCTTGTACGTTGTTACTATTACAGATGCAAACAATTGCTCCGCAAGCGATGATATTATAGTATATATTCAGCCTAAATTTTATTTTACATTTCCAAAAGATACAGCAATATGCATTGGAAAAGGTTTGACAATTAAACTTCAAGGTGCCGATACTTATTTATGGGACGATGGCAGAAATGATTCAATTCAAATACTGGCTCCTTCAATTGATACAAAATATTTTATAACGGTAACGAAAAATGTTTGCTATGACAAAGGAGGATTCACATTAAAAGTGCTTGATAATATTACTATAAGCAATAGTATAGTGCAAAACGTACTTTGTTATGGAGACAGCACTGGAAGCATAAATATAATGCCAATTGGAGGTACTGGAATTTATAATTATAATTGGTCAAATGAAGTTACGGACACAAACAAAATCGAGAAGCTTATTGCAAATAAATATTCGGTTACGATAAGCGATGCAATAGGATGTTATTACACAAAAGATTTTGAAGTTGAACAGGCAGAAAAAATTGCAATCTTTGGAACAACAAATGACATTAAATGTTATGGAGAAAAAGACGGAATGGTAAACGTTATTGTTGTTGGAGGAACAAAGCCTTACACTTATTCATGGAACAACAATCAAAATACTAAATTAATTGAGAATTTAGGTGCTGGAGATTATTCATTAACTATAACTGATTCGAATAACTGTTTGGCTACCGCAGATTACAAAATATTGCAAACAGAAGAATTAAAAACAACAATAACTACCAATGATGCAACATGCAATAATCTTTGCAATGGAACAATCAGCGTTCAAACTACGGGAGGTATCGAACCATATAAATACATTTGGTCAAATGGACAGTTTATTACAAATATATATAATCTTTGCTCTGGCAATTATACATTTACCGTTTATGACTATAATGCTTGTTCAAAACAATATAATGTAACAATTAAAGAAAAACATACTATAACAATTGACATTGTTACTGAAAACCTTAAATGCAACAATGATAATACGGGAAAGATTAATCTAGCAGCAATGGGTGGAACACCCGACTATCAATACTTATGGAAAGATGGAAAAGAAGGGAAAAAAAGAGAAGAGCTTACTTCTGGATCCTATTCTTTTTCTGTATATGACAATAATGGTTGTCAAAAAGATTCATTTGCAGTAATTACGCAACCAGATAGTTTATACATAGAATTTGCAGAAGTAAAAGAACCTTCCTGCTTTAATGACTGCAATGGAGAGATTAAAACAAATGTTAAAGGAGGCACAATACCTTATCAATATATTTGGAACAACAATGTTAACACAGACAAAATAGAGAACCTTTGTGCTGGAACTTATTCATTAACAATACAAGATAAAAATAATTGCTTTGCTTCATCATTCTTAACTCTAGACAATCCTACACTATTATCCATTGCTACCAATTCAATTAATGCAAACTGCATTAACGATTGTAATGGAACTGCTTATGCTAATATTACAGGAGGAAAACCTCCATACAACTTCAAATGGAGCAATGAAGAGGAAAACCAAACAGCAACAAACCTTTGCCCTGAAAAATACTATGTTACTGCTACTGACTCTCGCAATTGCAGTATTAGTTCTTCCGTTCAAATAAATACGAACTCTTCTATCCCAAACATACACATTACCACAGACAAAGACACGATAGTTAAAGAAAGCTACACTAATCTTCATCTTATTCAATCAAACCTATACATTTACAAATGGATAAATGACAATGATCTAAATCAAACAGATATATTCAACCCTACAGCAAACCCTAGCCAATCAAAATATTTCTATGCAACAATCACCGACCAATACAATTGTTATTACTTAGACTCCATAATGATAAACGTTATTGAACCATCTTGCGATCAACCTTATATTTTTATCCCTAACACATTTACCCCTAATGGTGATAATCAAAACGATGTGCTTTATTTGAGAGGCCTTAGTATTAAAGATTTCCATCTCTCAATATTCGATCGTTGGGGAGAAAAAATATTTGAAACTTATGACCAATCAGTAGGTTGGGACGGGACATATAAAGGAAAGCAATTAGCTTCCGCCGTATATACATATTATCTCGAACTCACTTGCCCAGATGGATACCAATTATTCAAAAAAGGAAATATTACACTGATAAGGTAAAATTTAAGATTTTAAGAAATACTTTTTCTCATTTTTTTTTGCAACCTTTTATAAAAAAATATTGTCTTAATGTTTAGAAACAATAAATATTAAAAAAACAAATTAGTTATTCAAAAGTTTGTTATTTTTACAAGTTATTTCAATATAGAAAATAACTCTTTATGAAACTTTATAGAATCATATTCTTTTTACTTACTGTTATTTGCAATCTTGCTTTTGGTCAAGTAGGTTGCAATCCTCCCCCTGTTGCAAACGCAGGAAAAGACCAAACTGTTTGCGGGATTCCTGCAAAACTAGAAGCAACAGGAGGAACAACATACTCTTGGAGTACTGGCGAGAAAACAAGTAGCATAAATGTTTTACCATCAGAAACAAAAGTGTATACCGTTACCGTTACTTTAAATGGATGCACAGCTAGTGATGACGTTAAAATAACCAAAGAATCTCCTCCTTACACTAATGCTGGACCAGACCAAACAATAAAAAACGGAACTTCTACAGTGTTAACAGTAACAGGAGAAGGAACATATTTATGGAGTGATAATAACCAAACTAATAAAATAATTTCAGTTAGTCCAAATATAACAAGCACTTATTTTGTTACTGTTACAAAACTAGGTTGCACAAATTCTGATGCAGTAGTTGTTACAGTTATTCAAGATCCTAACATTGTAAATGTTGATGCCGGTGATGATGTTACAATATGTAAAGGGAGCTCGGTACAATTAAAAGCAAGTGGTGCAGATTCTTATAGTTGGGAAAATGGGGCAAAAACAGAAACAACAACTGTTAGTCCTAATTCTACATATATGTATCAGGTAACCGGAACAAAGAATGGAGCTACGAATACAGATTACGTAAAGGTTACGGTTGTAGATAATCCTATTCCTAAAATAAACGGTCCGAACATAGTGTGTTCTATAGATTCAGTTCAACTTAATGCAGGAGTTTATAAAAAATACAAATGGTCTAATGGACATTTCAGTAATCCTGTTTATGCAAACACAGCTCTAAGCACTTCTTATTCGGTAACAGTAACAGATTATAACGGATGCACTGGTACTGATGCTTTTAATATTCAAGTTATATCAAAAGTAGATGCTGATGCAGGACCAAATGTAGGTATTATTAAAGGTAATACTATTACACTATCAGCAACAGGAGGATTAACTTACAGTTGGAGCACAGCTCTAATTGGACAAGATTTAACAGTTAGTCCTGATACTACAACTACTTATTATGTAACAGTAAGCGTACAAGGTTGTTCAGCTACAGACTATGTAATTGTTTATGTAAATGAACCTTCTGAATTTGTAAATATTCTTGTTGGAGGAGGCAGTAGCTCCACACCAATGGATAGTGATGATTCTACAGGAATGTGTAACGGAGACAATATTATATTAACCGCAGCTAATGCAGAATCATATATTTGGAGCAATGGATACACATCTAGTACAATATCAGTTAGTCCTTCTGTTACGACTGCGTATTACGTAACTGGTTATAATTCAGGAGTTCCTTCTTTTGATACAATTGTAGTAGTTGCTATTGGGCCAAATGTTGATGCAGGGGAAGATCAAACAATTTCAAAAGGAGAAACTGCAACATTAAAAGCTACAGGAGCAGACACTTATAGTTGGTCAACAGGTCAAAAAGCTGAAACTATAAATGTTAATCCAGAACAAACTACGACTTATCTTGTTGATGGAACAACAAAAGGTTGCACTGCTAGGGATGCTGTTATCATTACTGTTTTTGGAAGTGTTAAAGCAAATGACGACTTTTCTATATGTGCTAATAATCCAACATATTTAATTGCCAGTAATGCAGAAAGTTACTCATGGAGTACTGGAGAAGTAAATGATACAATAATAATTACTCCAATAATAAACTCAACGTATATTGTTACTGGGACAACTCAAGGAGCAACATCTATTGATTCGGTAATTGTAAAGGTAAACTGGGTCCCAGATCTAAAAATAGCAAATAATTCAACTACAGGCGATACAATATGTGGGGGAAACTCTATTATTCTTAGTGCTTCAGGAGCAAATGTGTATTCATGGAATACAAAACAAAAACTTGTAAAAATCTCGGTAAGCCCAGATACCACTACTGAATACATTGTTATGGGTTCTAATTATGTGTGTGTAACGTATGCGCATAAAATAATTACAGTTATTAGTGTTGATGCAGGAATTGACCAAACAATCTGTGAAGCAGGAAATGTTACACTCAGTGCCTCTTATAATTGGGACAATATTAGTTGGAGTACTAATGAAACAACTAAAACAATTAATGTAAGTCCTACAAGTACTACAAAATATTACGCTTACACTAATTATAATGGATGTACAACTGTTGACAGTGTGACAGTAAACGTAGTAAATCCACCTAAAGCAAATGCGGGAAATGATTTAACTATTTGCCAAGGAACAAATGCTTATTTATATGCACATGGAGGTGCTTCTTATTTTTGGAATACAAATAGTAATGATTCGTTATTAGTTGTTTCGCCATCAGTAAAAACAACATACATATTAACAGCTTACGGACAATATAGTGGTTGTTTTGATATTGATACCGTTACTGTAAATATTGTTCCTATAAATGCAGATGCAGGAAACGATGTTACTATAAATCAGGGTGAAAGCACAATAATTACCGCATCAGGAGGAGGTATATATTCTTGGGATTTTGGATCAACTAAGGCAACTGAAGATGTATCTCCAACAACAACAACTGTTTATAAAGTAGCAGTAATAAAAGATGGCTGCACTGATATAGACGAAGTTATTGTTTATGTTGTCAATGATTACACAGAAGCTTTTTTTGATGATACAATTTGTCAAGGAGATACAACAATAATTAAGGCTATCGGAGCCACTACCTATTCTTGGAGTAATGGAGCAAAAACCAATTTTATAAAAGTATCCCCAAGCATAACCACAACTTATATTGTCACAGGTACAAAAGCAGGAAAAAAGACAATAGATTCGGTTGTAATTTTTGTAAATCCAATTCCTTCTGTTGAAATAATTGCAGGAACCAGTACTATTTGTTCCCAAAGTGGAACTACATTAACAGCACAAGGAGCAAATACTTATATATGGGATGTTGGTTCTATAAATAGTAGCATTTTTATTAAACCTTCAACAAGCACTGCTTATTCTGTTGTGGGGACCAACAACTATGGATGCACAAATAAAGCTGATATAACAATAAATGTTGGTTCAATTCCTACCGCTAATGCAGGACCAGACCAAACTGTTTGTAATGCATATAGAATTGCACTAAAAGCATCGGGTGGTAATTCTTACTCCTGGGATAATGGAGCAAAGACAGATACAACCTCTGTAATCCCTACCACAAAAACCACATATACAGTTACAGTGTCAATAAATGGATGCTCCGCCATTGATAATGTAGTTATTTTTGTAAACCCTTCTCCCAATGCTAATGCAGGAATTGACCAAACTATATGTAATGGAACCAAAATTACTTTAAAAGCTACAGGAGGAAGCTCATATACTTGGAGTAATGGGGCCAAAAACGATACGACAAGTGTTACTCCAACAAAGACTAGTAAATATACAGTTACAACCGAACAAAATGGATGCTCAGCAAAAGACGATATCATTATTACTGTAAATTCAACACCTATAGCTGATGCGGGAATAGATGTTACTGTTTGTAAAGGAGAATACACTACTCTAAAAACAACAGGAGCAGCATCATATAGCTGGAGCAATGGAAAAACAGATTCTATTATAACAGTTAACCCAAACTCAACAACTAATTATTACCTAACTGCATACAATGGCTCGTGCAATGATAAAGATACAGTTGTTGTTACTGTGTCTAATTCTATTACAACAAATGCAGGAATTGACCAAACTATATGTAAAGGAAGTACAACAAAACTATCTGCACCTTCTGGAGCTAATAAATATAAGTGGAGCACAAATGATACTATACAGAGCATAAACGTAAAACCAAATGCAACTAAAACATATTTTCTAACAATGTCCATAGGAAATTGTACAGGAACCGATGACGTAATTGTGACAGTTAATCCTATACCTACAGCAAATGCTGGAAATAATCAAACTATATGTAATGGAAGCAGCACTTATATTAAAGCTACAGGGCCAACAGGCTCCACATTTTTATGGAGCAATGGTTCTTCTTCTGATTCAATTGAGGTTGCACCCGTATATACCTCAACATACATACTAACTGTAATTAATCAAGGATGTTCTGCTAGTGACAATGTTGTAATTAGCATCATAGATATTCCCGAAAAATTAATTAGTAAGCAATATAGTATCTGTAAAGGTGATTCCTTTAAACTAAAATTAGATAGCATATACACTTACTCTTGGGATAATTTATATACAGGAAATATATTTAGTATAAAACCGAATCAAACGGAAACACATATATTAACATCAATAAACAATTTTGGTTGTGAACGCACCGACACATTTAAAATAATTGTAAAAAATTTACCAACAAGTTCTTTAGATGACACTATTCGTGCTTGTAAGAATCAGAATCTTCTATTAACTGCAAATGGAGGAGATTTATATAAATGGGATACAGGAGAAAATACTCAAAGCATAACGATTACTCCTTCTATTAATAAATTCTGGAAAGTAACTATTAGTTTGAATTCTTGCTATATTATTGATTCAGTATTTATTCCTCTTACATATATAAACATTGAAATATCAGGACAAAAATATTATTCCATTTGTTATGGAGATACTGCTAATGTTAAGATTGATGCTAATGCCTCTGTTTTTGAATGGAGCAATAAAGAAAATGGCAAACAAATAATTGTATCGCCTATTAGTTCTACAACATACACCATTACTGCAACTAACGATGTTTGCACAGCAAAAGAAGACATAATCGTTAATGTAAATAACAAAATTATTACTAATGATGTAGTTAAACACATTGATTGCAAAGGAAATAATAATGGAAGTATTCAAATAATCCATGATACAGAAAACAATTACACCTTCTCTTGGAGCAACAATCAAACATCAACAGTCATTAACAATCTATCTGCTGGCAATTATACACTTACTGTTAAAGACACAAATAATTGCAGCATAACTATCAACTACACAATAACTCAACCAGATGAATTAATGTCAACAATAACGACATATAATGCCACATGCAGTAATATTTGCAATGGGATAATAAGTGTTAAAACTAAAGGGGGCATTACACCTTACAAATATGTATGGTCAAACAATGAATTTACTGCCGATGTATATAATATTTGTGCTGGCAATTACACATTTACAGTTTATGATAACAATGCCTGTTCAAAACAATATACAGCTAATGTCAAAGAAAAACACACACTAACTATTGATATTACAACTGAAAATATTAAATGTTACAATGGAAATAATGGAAAAATTAAGTTAACAACAAACGGAGGAATTCCTGAATATCAATACATTTGGGAAGATGGCACTGAAGGCAATCAACGAGAAGAACTCTCTTCTGGATTCTATCCTTTTTCAGTATATGATAATAATGGCTGCAAAAAAGATTCTATTGCAATAATTACAAAACCAGATACTATGCAAATAGAATTTACAGGCATAAAAGAACCTGCTTGCTTTAATGATTGCAATGGAAAAATTAAAGCAAACATTAAAGGAGGAACAGCTCCATATCAATACGTTTGGAGCAATAATGCTAATACAGACAATATAACAAATCTTTGTGCCGGAATATATTCTTTAACTATTAAAGATAATAATAATTGCTTTGCTTCTTCATACTTAATGTTTAACAACCCCACTCCAATGTCGATAATAGCAACTTCAACAAATGCTAATTGTATTGGGGCATGTGACGGAACAGCTTCTGTCAATATCTTAGGAGGAAATGCTCCTTACAGCTACCAATGGAGCAATGGTGACGAAAATCCTACAACAACAAATCTTTGCCCTGGTAAATATCATGTTACTGCTAATGATTCTAGAAATTGCAATATAAACTCTTCAGTTGAAGTAAACACAAACTCTAGTATTCCAGACATACACATTACCGCTGACAATGACACTATCGTTAAAGGAAACTCCACCAATCTACATCTAATTCAATCTAAACTATACAGTTATATTTGGACAAATGATAATGAATTAAATCAAAACGATATATTCAATCCTTCTGCAACTCCATCTCAATCAAAATATTTCTACGCAATAATCACAGATGAATATAATTGTTCTTTCATTGACTCTATACTAATAAACATTATAGAACCCACTTGTGATGACCCATACATCTTTATTCCCAATACATTCACCCCTAATGGTGACAATCAAAACGATGTCCTTTACTTAAGAGGTGTTAATATACGGGATTTCCACCTATCAATATTCGATCGTTGGGGAGAAAAAGTATTTGAAACTTACGACCAATCTATTGGTTGGAACGGAACATATAATGGGAAACTACTAGATCCAGCTGTTTTTAAATATTATCTTGAACTTACCTGCCCAGACGGATACCAATTTTTCAAGAAAGGGAATATCACTTTGATAAGGTAAGAAATAATGTAATATTCGAATTAGCTTATTAAAGTATATTCTTATTCAAATAACAACAATAGAGTTTGTTTTTGTTAATGTATTTGTCTTACTATAAAAATGTTTTAATGTACCTTATACTACAATTCTTATTAAAATTTATTAACTTAGCAATTTATTTTATATTAAATAAGAATGCCATTAAATAAAAAAACAGTAATAATATTTGTTTGCCTTCTTTTAATTCATTGTTTTGCTTTTGGAGAGATAAAAAACGTTAATTCAAAATTATATTGCATGTCTCAAGAAATAAAAGCAGATGCAGGTGAAGATGTTACAATATGTAAAGGGGAAACAACTTCTTTAACAGCATCTGGAGGGACTTCTTATTCTTGGAGCAACCAAGAAACTTCTTTTAACATTAATGTTAGCCCAAGTATAACTACAACATATTATGTTACTGCGTATAATGGAGCATCTAATGCAGAAGACATGGTTGTTGTTTATGTAAATAACGTTACAGCTAATGCGGGAGATGATAAAACTATTAATAAAGGAACATCGACTCTATTAATAGCAAGCGGAGGAGGAACATATATTTGGAGTGATGGACAAGAAAATATGACAATACCCGTTAGCCCATCTGAAAAAACTACATATACAGTTACTGTTAATAAATGGGGATGTACTGCTTCTGATGATGTAATAATCACATTAGCTAAACCTGACACCATGATAATTACGGTTAATGCAGATAAAGACACAATCTGTAAAGGAGACTCTGTTATATTAACAATTAGTGGAGCTGATTCATATATATGGGAAACAGGAGAAATAACAAGCTCTATAAAAGTATCTCCTTCAAAAAAGACGACATATAAAGTTACGGGAAGCAAAAATGGACTTACCGCTTCTGAAACTATTATTATAAATGTACTAAACAACCCAACACCCAATATAAATGGTTATCAAATTATATGTATTGGTGATTCAACAATGCTTAATGTTAGTGATTTCCCAAATATAAAATGGTCAACAGGCGAAACGAGTAAATCTATATACATCAATCCCACACAAAATACAACATATTCTGTAACAACAACAGACAAAAACGGATGTATTGGAACTGATAACATAGAAATATCAGCAATAAACACTCTATCACTTTTTTTAAGCAATGATGTTACTATCTCTGTGGGAGATACAACAACTCTATTTGCTTCAGGAGGCTTTAATTATAGTTGGGATAATGGCTCTACAGATTCCAATATAAATGTATCTCCTACAGCTAATACAGAATATCACGTTACAGCAAAAGTTCAATCGTGCACAGCAGAAGGTAGTGTTACTGTCAAAGTAATACCTCCAAATAAAAACATAAATGCAGGTCCTGACGTAGAAATATGTAGAGGAGATAACTCATATCTAAAAGCAAATAAAGCTGAACAATATTCTTGGAGTACTGGCGAGACTCAACAAACTATAAATGTTTTACCAACAATAACAACCAGCTATTCACTTACAGGAACAATAAATGGGGCTACTTCTGTTGATACTGTTATTGTAACAGTTAATGATATTCCTAATATTATAATAACGAATGTTAATCATTTTGGGGACACTGTTTGCTTAGGAACTGTAGTAACTCTAAAGGCATCTGGGGGCTTAACATATTCGTGGAATACAAAAAAAGAAAACGAGAGTATAACTGCCAAATTAACAAAAACAACAACATTTATTGTTGATGGAAGTAATTCAAAATGTATTGGTTCTACTGAAAAAACAATAACAGTAATAAACTTAGATGCAGGAGAAGAACAAACGACGTGCAATGGAGGGACAGTTACTCTATCTGCTTCTGGATGGAATAAATACAAATGGGATACTGGAGATACAACAACAACTATAAATGTAGAACCAACAACTACAACAAAATACAACGTTTATGCTGAGCATAATGGATGCACAACTGTTGATAGCGTTATAGTAAAAATAATTGCATCTCCTATAGCAGATGCAGGATATGATCTAACAATATGCAAAGGAACAAATGCATACCTATACGGATACGGAGGATTAACATATAGTTGGAACACAGGAAGTATCTCTAAAAATCTAGTTGTATCTCCCACAGAAAATACGACATACACTCTAACTGTTTACGACAAATACAGTGGTTGCTCTAATGTAGATACAGCAATAATTAATATAATATCAGTCAACGCAGATGCAGGAAGTGATAAAACTATTAAAAATGGGGAAATAACAAGCATTAAAGCATCTGGAGGAGGAATATACTCGTGGGACATTGGTTCTGTAAAAGACATTGAAAGTGTTAGCCCAACAACATCTACAATATATAAGCTTACTGTTGTAAAAAATGGTTGCACCTCAACAGATAATGTTGCAATATATGTAATCAATAATCACACTGAAGCTTTTTTCGACCAAACAATTTGTAATGGCGACACTATATTCATAAATGCATTAGGAGCTACATCATATTCATGGAGTAACGGAGATACAGCTAGTTCTATTAAGGTATCTCCAACTATAACAACTAAATACTATGTAATCGGCACCAATACAGGTGTTACATCAATAGATAGCGTCACAGTTACAGTAAATCCCAAACCAGATGTTAAAATTATAGCAGGAGAAAACCCTATATGCACAGGAAAAGGAACTACTCTTACAGTAACAGGAGCATTGAATTATAAATGGGATGTAGGTGATATAAACAATAGCATAAACATAGAACCCAAAACAAATACTATTTATTCTGTTACAGGTACAAATAATTACGGATGCTCAACTAAAGCAAATATAAATGTAAATGTTGGGAAAATACCAATAGCAGATGCAGGAGAGGATCAAACAATATGCAATGGATATAAAGTCCTACTAAAAGCATCAGGAGGAAATGAATATTTATGGAATAACGGAGCAAATACAGACACAACAACAATTTGTCCAATAAAAGAAACTACCTATACCATAACCGTAGGCATAAATGGGTGTTTAGCAACAGATGATATAGTAATTTTCCTTAACCCAAGTCCTATAAGTAATTTCATTAAAGACCAAACTATTTGTCAAGGAACAAATACTTATATAAAAACTAAAAACCCAAATAATTATTTCTACACTTGGGTTGATGGGAATACAATTGATTCTATTTTAGTAAATCCTACAGAAACAAGCTCCTATATTCTTACTGTATCTCTTGATAATTGTACAAATATAGATACTGTTACCATCAATGTGGCTTATATCCCTATTGCTGACGCAGGAACAAATAAATTTATATGTGATTACAACCCTAGTAATCACATAAATCTTTATGCTGTTAAAGATTCTATTATTGTTTCCTATTTATGGAGCACAGGAAATACAGAAGATTCAATCAGTGTAAAACCTTCCAAAACAACCACATATACCCTTACTGTAAATAGTTTATATTGTAGTAATACAGATGAAATTGTCGTATTTATTGAAGAAACTCCAAATATTAGTCTCGGAAATGATACCAATATATGTTTTGGTAGCAGCATTAATATTAAAAATATAACTGAAAACGAAAATTATATTTGGAACAACGGAAGTACAGAAAAACAAATTCAAGTAAGCCCTACAACAAAAACTACATACAGCTTAACTATAACAAACAATTATTGTTCAAATAGTGACGAAATTGTTATCAATGTACATAATAAAATTATAATTAATGCAATTATTAAAAATGTTCTTTGTTATGAAGGCCAAAATGGCAAAATAGAAATAATTGCAAAAGGGGGAACCGAACCTTACTCATACTTATGGAATAACAATCAGACTAAGTCATATTTAGAAAACATCTCTGCTGGAGAATATAATATAATTGTTAAAGACTCTAACAATTGCATTGATTCGTCTAAAATACATATTGATCATCCTAATTCTCCTATATCTATTAAAATTACAATAACTAATGCTACTTGCTTAAATGATTACGAAGGAACAATAAAAACTAACATCAATGGAGGCACACCACCTTATAGTTTAAAATGGAGCAATGGTCAAACAACAAACAGTATAACATCATTAATGGCTGGGATATATACAATAACTGTAACAGACTCATTGGGTTGTAATTCTATTTCAAGTGTAACAATAAATAAATCATCTGTTTTAAATGCAAGTTTTGCAGTCCCCTCAGATATTCGAGCTGTAAGTTGTAATGGAGCTAATGATGGAAGTGCAAAAGTTACAGCTACAGGAGGAAGCGGAGTTTATACTTACTCATGGAGTAATGGTCAAACTACCGATAGTGCTATAGGTTTAGAAGCTGGAATATATAGTGTTACTGTCAATGATTCCTTAGGTTGTGATACTATTATAAGTGTAATGATAAACGAGCCAAATATTTTAGTGGCAAGCTTTGCAGTCCCTTCAGATATCCGAGCCGTAAGTTGTCATGGTGGAAATAATGGAAGTGCTAAGATAACAGTAGCAGGAGGAAGTGGAGTTTATACTTACTTATGGAGTAATGATCAAACTACTAACAGTGCCACTGGATTAATAGCTGGCTTTTATACTGTAACGGTAATGGACTCTTTAGGATGTGATACAATATTAAGTTTAAGCATAAATGAACCACCTATTTTAAGAGCAAGCATTATTTCTGCAGATATTAGAGCAGTAAGTTGTTATGGAAATAATGATGGTAGTGCTAAGGTAACAGTAACAGGAGGAAGTGGAGTTTATACTTACTTATGGAGTAATGGTCATACAAGCGACAGCGTAACTACATTAATAGCTGGCTTTTATACAGTAACGGTAAAGGACTCTTTAGGTTGTGATACAATTTTAAGTGTAACGATAAATGAACCAACTATTTTAGGAGCTAGCATTATTCCCTCAGATATTCAAGCAGTCAGTTGTAAAGGAGGGAATGATGGAAGCGTAAAAGTTAAAGCTACTGGAGGAAGTGGAGTTTATAAGTATTTATGGAGTAATGGTCAAAAAAATGACAGAGCAACCACATTAATAGCAGGAACATATACAGTAACAGTAAAGGACTCTTTAGGTTGTGATACAATTTTAAGTGTAACGATAAACGAGCCAGATATTTTAAGTGCTTCAATTTTAAATAAAAATGTTATTCATATTAAATGTGCAGGAGAATTAACAGGAAGTGCAAAAGTTACAGCAGTAAAAGGCGGTAGTGGAGCTTATTCTTATTTGTGGGATGATGCTTTATCGCAAACTTCTTATAGAGCAGTCGGTTTAAAAGCTGGAATCTATACAGTAACAATAAGTGATTCTTTAGGATGTGATACAATATTAAGTGTAACCATAAATGAACCAACAAAAATGACAATTATAACGTCTAATTCTAAAACCGTTTGCTTAAATGAAAGTGTTGAAATATCGGTTAATGTAAAAGGAGGTATTTTGCCATATTCTTACACATGGAGTAATACTTCCAGTTTAGAAAATAAACAAACAGTAAATCCTATTAATGAATTTAATTCATATATAGCAACTGCTACGGATAGTAATGGTTGTGTTATTGTTTCAGATACTATATTTATTAATCAATATCCCCAAATGACATCTCTTATTTATACAGATGGTCAAAATCCTAAATGTTATTACGATACGAGCAATATATATATACAAGTTTCAGGAGGAGGTGGAGGTCCTTACACATTTATATGGGATGATGGATATACTTTGCAAAGCAATGCAAGACAGATATATATTGAAAAAGATAAGACGTTTTATGTTACAATCAAAGATTATTGTGTAAATGACATTTATGATAGCATCCAAATTGAAGTATTATCAAAGCCATTTATTGAAATTATTCCAACCTTATCTAAAGATTGTGTCCCAATGGCTGTTAGCTTTGGTGTATCTGAAGATATGTCGGTTTTTATTAAATTAGATAGTATAGAATGGTATTTTGGTGATAGTACATCTGGAATAGGGAATAATATAATCCATGAATATAATGAGTCTGGTTTTTTCGATGTTTCTATTAAAACAAAAGGCACAGACGGTTGTTATTACAAGTATGCTTTTAATAATTATGTTGAAGTATATCCTAATCCAGAAGCAGATTTTACATATTTTCCAGAAGATGTAACAACGAGCAATCCTGAAGTAAAATTTACAGATATTTCAATAGGCACTACATATTGTTATTGGACATTTGGAGATACATTATTAGGTAAACATAATTATTCAATAATGCAAAATCCAAAACATAATTATGATAAAAAAGGGGAATACATTGTTAATCTATTTATAACAAATGAATATGGCTGTTATGATAGCGTTTCTAAAATAATTAAAGTAAAGGAAACATATATGTTTTATGCTCCAAACACAATAACCGCAGATGGAGATGGTTTGAATGATTATTTTTATCCTATCATTTTTGGATTAGATGAAAATTATTTTGAGATGAGGATTTATAGTAGATTTGGGGAAGAAATTTATTGTACCAATGATATCCATAAACCTTGGGATGGAAAAGTTCGAAGTAGCAGAGAGCTAGTTCAAATAGGAGTATATGTATGGTTAATAATTACTCAAGATATTGAGGGAAAAAAACACCATCACATGGGTAATGTTACGGTTATTAGATAAAATGATTTTATATAATGTTGTTTAATTGTTTCAATGTTTTGTTAGATATTTACACGTAATGTGCTTAATACTAAATTATTATAAAAATTACAAAATATAGTTAATAATGGAAAATAATTTAAAATATTCTATCTGCAAATTAGGAGTCAATATTAGTAATATCTGCAATTATATAAAACCCACACAAAACTATTGTTAGGTTAGCTACAAATAAATAGAAGAGGTTACCTTGCAACGATCTCGTCTTATAAACCCAGATTGTCCATTATAGAAACGCCCTAAATATTTTTGAAATTTTCTGATGTATACCATTGGAAAATTTGGAATGTAAATAGTTGTAAATTATAGTTATAAACCCAGATTAGTCATTAGAAAAAACAGAATAGAACAATTGATGGCGTCTCATGTTCTTCTATCACCCTGATGTCAGAAGGGATTTTAGTGTCGCCCTTTTAGGGCTTGGATTTGGGAGACGTATGCTTGCCACCCGCTTGGCAGGTGGTTATTATTGTGTCGCTCCTTCGGAGCTATTAATTTGAATTTGTTATTATCAAAAAATTCTAATGACTAATTTGGGATAAAAAATTATCAATTTTTTATTTTGTTCTTTGATTGTTAAATTTGTTGGTATATGGGAATCGAATTTATATAAGAAGGTATAAAGCATGTGGAAATTTAGCTATTAAAAAAAACAATCA